>DASSSO010000098.1:0-16832 GCA_035776735.1 Gaiellaceae bacterium
AGCGGTGAAAAGTTCTGGGTCCGGCATCGAGTGTCCGTGGACGTCGCCGGTCGAGCGGTCGAGCAGCGCCACGGCAGTGGTGCAGTCCGGTGGGTTCAGGCAGGCGTTGAACGCAAGCACGCTGCCGTCCGGTGACCAGTGGGGGTAGTCACCTGGGCTGTTGAGCAGCCTGGGCTCGCCGCCATCGGCCCCGACTGCGTACAGGTCGCGCTCCTCGGCGCCGGGCACCATGCGCTCGAACGCGATGAGCTCGCCTGACGGCATTGCACCCGCCATCGCCGACCCGCCCGCCGGCTTCGCCGCACTCGGCGTGTCCGATCCCGCGCCGCCGCACCCTCCCGCGAGCAACACCACGGCCGTGACCAGGAACCCGGTTGCTATCGCTGCTCGCTCGCGCATAGCTCTCCTTCGTCGCGTGGTGGTGACTACTCCCGCACGCCGTGTGCGCACTCGACCGCTGACACTACAACCCGATTACCGTCGCCTGTTCCGCTTTCGCCTGGGCGCACTCCGGGCACAAACGGCCCGAAATCGGCTCACGCGGCAAAGCGGCTCAGGCCGCCGGAAGGCGACGGAACCGCGTAGCGGAGCCACTTCCCACCACTAGGCCGGACGTGCCACCAGTGCCTCAAGAACCCCGTCGAGGTTCAAGTCCTCTCATCCGGATAGCGCACCCATGAGCCGAGTCCAGTGGTGCGCGGTGCCCATTCCTTGCCCAAACGCCTTGACGAGCCCGAACTGCAGCACGAATCGAGAACTCGACAGCTCGGAGGGCTGGCGGTACCTTGGCATTGGGCGCCGAGCAGTCGCGCCCAAGCTTCTCCCTCCCCTCTGGGGATGCTGCGGAAGACTCGTTCGGCGCCCTCCGTCGCCGGCGTGCCAGGAGCAATCGCAGTGTGTCCGGCCCGATCGAGACCGCCGTCGAGACCCGACGAGGACCCGCCGCGGCACGCCAAGGCTTCGGGCGGTAACGCGGTGCCCGACGTAGCACAGCCTGGCCAGGCCGACGCTTAGGGCTAGGCTCGTCGCATCCTCGAGCTCGACACTCCTCACAGAGTTGCGCGAGTGCACCTTCATCCGGTGGATTCGCCGGTGGCTGCGGTCGTGCTCGGGCACGGGGCGGGCGGTGGGATCGAGGCTCCCGACCTCGTAGGCGCGACCGAGGCCGCCCGCTCTGCAGGGCTCAGCGTGGCGCTCATGGAGCAGCCCTACCGGGTAGCGGGGCGGCGCAGCCCGGCTCCAGCGAGCCAGCTCGACGAGGCGTGGACCGCTGTTGTCTCGCAGCTGCGCGACGGCCCGCTCAGCGGCCTCCCGATCCTGAGCGGAGGCCGGTCGTTGGGCGCCCGGGTGGCGTGCCGCACCGCAGCCGAGACCGGCTCGGTCGCCATCCTGTGCCTCGCGTTCCCGCTCCACCCGCCCGGCCGCCCCGAGAAGAGCCGACTACCAGAGCTCGATGCCCTCAGAGTCCCCACCCTCGTCGTCCAGGGCGAGAGCGACCCGTTCGGGACGCCGCCGGACGGCCCGAACCGCACGGTCGTGCGCATCCCAGGCACCCACTCGCTAAGAAGCAGCGCCACCGTCGCAGCGGCCGTCTCGGACTGGCTCGAGAAGGTGATACCGATCGTCACCCTGCGTACGACCATGGGAGTGCAGTGAGGTGCGGACGCGGTCGACCCAGGCCCTAAGACCTAAACCCACTCGGCCGGCTCGCCGAACTCGCGCCCGTCGCACTCCGGGCCGCACCCGACGCACCTCAGCGTCTCAAATGACTCCGTCTACCGGCTCGCATCGTGCGGCTCGGTGTCTGTGCGTACTTCGACGGCGACGACAGCGCTTCGCGCGATCCAGGCATTGCCATCGACCCTGATCCAATCGCGGAGGTACTCGTCGCGGCGGTCGAAGAAGCTCTTGACCTGCTGCACGGCAGCCTCCTCCGATTCGACTTCGCGGCTGTACCAATCGCCTGTTGAGAGCTTGAACTGGACGCTGGGCACTCTGGACGGCCCCGAGAATAGTCGATCCTCCGAGTGCCCGATCAGTGCCCAAATCCGCAAGCCGGATCAAGCAGTCTGTGGTCGGCTCGCGTCGGGGCCGGCAGCGAACCGATCGCCGGCGCCGCCGGCCCCGTCGAGGATTCCCACAGGGCACCTCGCAGGCCCGTCACGGCGTTTGGGCGGTCAGTAGGTGAGCTGGCCGTGCAAGCTCCACGTCCCCGGCCAGTCGGGAACCCCGAGGCCTGCGAACGTGATCAACGCGATCGTCTGTGCCGTGCCGGTGGCACCTTGGAACCGCCCGGTGCCGCCGACGACGACCGCGGGCGTATGGCACGGGAAGATCGTGCCCACCGGTGAGAACGGATCGAAATCGCACGTCCCGGCGTACGTCAGGTGCAGCTCGTCCCCATTTGCGGCGACGAGCGTCATCTGCCCATCCGTTATCACGTTCGCCGGGGGCGTGCAGTGGTTGGAGACCATCGTGACCTGGCCGAGGTGGCTCGCGGTTCCGGTTGCCGTGCTCACGGTCCGTCTCCCCACCAGGCAGGTCGGATCCAGCGGGAAGTTCGACGACCCGGCGAGCGTGGCTTTGAACGGCCGGTCGGCTCCTCCGGGCCCGGAGAGTGCCGACGGCGCGAAGACGACGAGAGCGACCGCCGCCGCCGCGGCGACCGTGCCGATGCGTGTGCGCATGGCGTCCTCCTTCGATCGGGCGAGCGCCTGTCGCCCGCAAGACCCCTCAACACTCCCGCCCCGCGGCTCGGGCTACATCCGGGTTAGCACGGATTGTCACTACCGTCACATTACGGGCGTCCTGACTTCGGCCGAAACGGAGGTAGGCCCGCCGACTCGGGCCTACCTCATCGCGCGAGACGCGAACACCGTTGTCGTCGCCGCCGGGCGGGTTCGCCGACGTGCGTTCCCACGCCCCGCGTCTCGCGCATGGCGGCCTCCTGCCGGACGCCGCACTCGTCCTCAGCCGGCTAGTCCACGGCCGCAGCCTCACTGGTCGTCGCCGGTGCACGACCGAACAGGGCGTACGCCACGATCACGAGCCCGATCCCCGTCAGCAGCAGCGCGATGCCGACGACGATGCCGAAGATCGAGATCTGCTCGGCCATGTAGGAGACGTTGAGCGCGGTCGCCAGGGCCGTCTCGTTGATCCAGAGGTTGCGCTGCGGGTTCGAGACCGGGTTGCCCTGCTCGTCCTTCGCCGCCGCGTCCTCGTCGCTCGTTCCTGCGGGATCGCCTGGGTTGGCCTCCGACTGGAAGCGGCCCATCTGCGCATAGGTCAGCCCACCGGTGCTCTCGAGCGCGTGGATCCGCATGTACTGCGCGAAGCACCGCGCCTCGCCACCGGTGTCGATTTCCTCGTCGACAACGTTGCACGTGGGCAGCTCGATCGAGTCCGGAAGCCCGGCCTCCTCGGCTCCCGCCTCGATCTCATCGGGTGACATGTCGGACCCGCCGACGATGTACTCCTTCGAGAGCTCGTCCTGGACGGTCTGGTACCCGTTGATGCCCAGATAAAGGGCGACGACCCCGAAGACGATCAGCACCGCCCCTGAGACGAACCCGCCGATCTCCCAGATCCTTCTGCCCTGCATTGCTCCACCTCCTGGTGAGTCGCGTAGACGCGTCGTCCGCCTTTTCGGACCGGCGCCGTGCGAAGCATCACACGATTGCGGCTGGTCTAGCATCCGCATCCCGTCGAGGCTCCACCAGAGGAGGGAGAGCATGCTGACCGAGTTCCGTGACTTCCTGCTGCGCGGCAACATCGTCGAGCTGGCCGTCGCGTTCGTGATCGGCCTTGCCTTCGCCGCGGTCGTCAACTCGCTTGTGAACGACCTGATCATGCCGCTGATCGCGATGGTGATCGGCGAGCCCGACTTCAGCGAGCTCACGTTCACGATCAACGACGCGGTCTTCCGCTACGGCGCCTTCCTCACGTCGGCGATCCAGTTCCTCGCGATCGCGGCGGCGGTCTTCTTCTTCGTCGTCAAGCCGGTGAATGCGCTGTTGGGCCGCATGCGATCGCCGGCGGAGGAGGGCATGCCGGACGAGGAGCGGCGGCACCAGGAGTTGCTCGCAGCGCTCCGGGCTCGCCCCTAGGCCGGAAGCTCCGCCAGCACCCGTTCCGCGTGCGTGTCGGGCTTGACCCGCCGCATCGCCTTCGTGACCGTGCCCTCGGCGTCGATCACGAACGTGGAGCGCTCCACGCCCCAGTACTTCTTGCCGGCGAAGCTCTTCTCTTTCCACACGCCGTACAGCTCGGCGACCTCGTGGTCGGGATCGGCGAGGAGCGTGAACGGCAGCCCGTGCTTCTGCTTGAACCTGACGTGGGAGGCCTCGTCGTCCGGGCTGACCCCGAGGACGACCGCGCCCCGCTTGCCGAACTCGTCGTAGGTGTCCCGGATGCCGCTCGCCTGCTTCGTGCAGCCGGGTGTGTCGTCGCGAGGATAGAAGTAGAGGACGACCGGCCGGCCGCGAAACTGCGAGAGCCTGACGCGGTCGCCGGCGTCGCTCGTGAGCTCGAAATCGGGTGCCTCGCCGCCCTCCTCGACCACGGGGCCACCCTATACATTGGCCGCCCGTGGCCGACGCCCATCAGCTCGTGGGACTCTCCGTGGTCGTCGTGGCCGCTGTCGCGACGGTCTGGGGCGGCTTCGCGTACTTCCGGCGCCGCGACGCCGGGCGGCCGCTCGGCCACGTGCTCGCGCTCGTCCAGACGCTGCTCATCGCGCAGGTCGGGATCGGGCTCCTGCTCGTCTCCGACGGCCGGCGCGCGCCGGACGAGCTCCACTACGCGTACGGGACGCTCTCGCTCGTCGCCGCTCTGGCACCGTGGCTCTATGCGCCCGGGGAGCCACGTCGCCGTCTCGCCTGGTTCGTCGGCTCGACGCTGCTCGCAGGGGCGCTCGCGACGAGGGCGTACTTGACATCGGGATGAGGCGCTTCTTCGCCGACATGAACCCGACCCTCCGCGGGTTCCTGATCATCGCCGCGATCGTCCTGGCGGTGATCATCCTCAACCAGCAGACGGCGCTCCTCTCGCTCGTCTACCTGACGCGGATCGCGTTCTTCCTGGCGGTCGCGTTCTTCCTCTACCTGGTCTGGCGCGAGCGGCGCGGCGACATCTCGACCTGGCCCGCGCGGGCGCGGTTCGCGTTCTACGGCGGCGCCGTCGTGGCCCTCGTCGCGATCGGGACGTTCATCATCTACGGCGCGTCCGGCCGCAGCGCGCTCGCTTTCTTCGTCATCCTCGGGCTCTGCGCCTTCTCGATGTTCCGCGCCTGGCGGGACCAGCACACGTACGGCTAGGCCTCTACGCGCAGCGGAATGTCTGCTCCGTCGGCGACGGCGGCGGGGATCACGCCTCGGCGCGGATTCCTGCTCCGTCCAGGGCGTCGAGCGCGGCGCGGATCTCCATCGCCTGGCCGACGAAGATCGGCGTGTCGCGCTCCGTGTAGGCGCTCGCCTCGCTCTCGCGCAGCGTCAGCATCAGGTGCATGAAGTCGGCGGGCTCGTCGCACTCGAACGCGGTCATGAACTCCTGGTCGTCGATCCCGAACGAGTACGTCGTGTGATTGTGGATCGTTGCGAACTCGGCGCCGATCCGCATGTGCTCGTCCATGGCGCGCTGGCGCTCGTCCTCCGGCAGCGCGTACCAGGAGCGGAGCTTCACGAACGGGTAGACGACGAGGTAGGGCGAGCCGCGCGGGACGATCTTCCGCGCCCGCCGCGCGGCCGTGTACTGCGACGCTTTCGTCGTCGCGAGATACGAGTACGGCGTCTCGAGCCAGCCGGCGAGCGGCGTGGCGTTCAGGGCGGCGCCCAGCTCGCCGAGATCGTCGTACCGCTGCGTGATCTTCCACAGGAAGAAGTCCGAGTCCGGCCGGACGCCGGTCACGGAGTACGCGCGAAGCGTGTCCATCCGGCCGGCCCAGTCCTCGACGACCTCCGCGAACGCGTCCTTGCCGGCCATGCGCTCCTCGACCGGAAGGCGGCGCCAGGCCGGATCGACCCTGAAGAACTGGTACGCGACGTACTGGCCGCTCACGAACACGATGGTAGATCCGCGAGCGCGTCCCGGCTCGACTTGGGCGTCTGGTCGGCGTAGTAGGGCCCTGACTGCCACCCGGCGAGGTCGGGCTCGTCCCAGACGTGGAAGATGTAGATGCCTTCCACGGTCTCCTGCTCGCAGACCAGCTCGAGGGCCCGCCGGTAGTACTCCGCCTGAGTCGCCTCCGGAACCGCGTCCGCCGCGGCCGGCGTCTCGTGGTTCGTGTACGCGTCGCGCTTCTCCGGCGGGATCTCCGTCTGCACCCCGAACTCGGTGTAGAGGATCGGGAGGTCGCCGCCCTCCTGGGCGGTGCCGTCGAACGCCTCGCTCAGGAGGTCGACGAGCTTGCCGTAGTCGGCGAGCGAGATCGTGGTCGTGCGCGGATGCTCGAACTCGGGCGGGACCTCGGAGCGCTCGAGGTACGGGTGGTGCGCGAAGGCGTCCATCACCGGCTGGTCGCGCCCGCTCTCCCGGTAGTAGCGGCCCAGGTCCCGGATGAAGGTCGTGGGGGAGTGGGTGTGCCTCGAGGCCTCCGGGTCGTCGCCTCCGCGCGGCGCGAGCGCGCCGCCGATCACGCGGATCTCGTCGGAGACCTCCTTCAGAGCGTCGTAGGACTCCGCCAGCAGCGCGAGGTAGTCGCGGGCGGCGACGTTCTCGCCGTTCGGGCCGAACTGCGGGAGCCAGAAGCGGTTGAGGTTCGGCTCGTTGCCGATGATGAAGTCGCGGTACTGCGGCAGCTCGCGGGCGAGCGCCGCCGCGTACGCCGTGAACTCGGCACGGAGCTCCGGCGTGTTCGGGGTCGAGCGGCTTCCGGGGCTCTGGACGATGAGGAGGAGGCGCACGTCCCGCTCCTCCGCCGCCACGGCGGCGTTCCGCAGCTCGGTGAGCTCCTCCGGCGTCGGCTCGGTCCGGCCGGGCTCCCAGAACGAGTTGGTGATCGCGGCCTCGAATCCGGCCGCCGTCGCGTCGCCCATCTTCCGCCGCGCCACGGCCGCATCGGGGTCCCGGAGGAAGTACTCCCAGACGCCGACCTCGACCGATCGCCCCTCGCCGGGAAGCGAGCAGGCGCCGCCGGCAGCCGCGAGCACGAGCGCAAGGCACGCCAGGAGACCCCAGTTTCGCACCGACGCACGAGGCTACATTGGATCGAATGGCCACGTCCCTCGAGCCCAAGCTGAAGAGCCTTCCGGCGAAGCCGGGCGTCTACCTCTTCCGCGACGCGAACGCGAAGATCCTCTACGTGGGGAAGGCGAAGTCGCTGCGGCCCCGTGTGCGCAGCTACTTCCGGCAGAGCGGCGACACGAGGTCGGGCATCTCCGGGATGGTCGGACGCATCGCCGACATCGAGGTGATCGTCACCGGCAACGAGGTCGAGGCGCTCCACCTCGAGCAGAACCTCGTCAAGCGCCACCGGCCGCCGTTCAACGTCCGGCTCCGGGACGACAAGTCCTTTCCGTACATCGCCGTCACGGTCGAGGACGAGTACCCGCGGGTCATGTTCACGCGGGAGCGACACCGCCGCGGCGTCGTCTACTTCGGGCCGTACGCGAACGCGAAGAAGGTGCGCGAGACGCTCGACGTCCTCAACCGGGTCTTCCGCTTCCGGCCCTGCGAGGGCCCGAAGCCCGGCCGCCACTCCGGGATTCCGTGCCTCGACTTCCACATCGACCGCTGCTACGCGCCCTGCGTGGGCTACATCTCGCAGGAGGGCTACCGGCGGGTGATCGACGGGGTGATCGAGTTCCTCTCCGGCGAGACACGGCCGATCATCCGCGAGCTCGAGCGCCGGATGGCGGAGGCGGCGGCCGACGAGCGCTTCGAGGAGGCTGCGCGGTTCCGCAACCGGCTCTTCTCGGTGCGGCACCTCGCCGAGCGGCAGGCTGCGGACAAGCGGGCGGTGGGGACCGTCGACGTCGTCGGGATCGCGCTCGAGGAGAAGCGCGCGGCCGTGCAGGTCTTCCCGCTGCGCGACGGGAAGATGGTCGACCGCTACGCCTTCCACCTCGAGAACGTCGAGGGCCAGGACGTCGAGGCCGTGCTCGAGGCGTTCGTCCTCGAGTACTACGGCTCGTCGCCCTCGATCCCGCCGCAGATCATCGTCCCGCGGGAGGCAGGGGATACGGCCGCGCTGGCCGAGTTCCTGTCGGAGCGGCGCGGGTCCCGCGTCGAGGTGCGGGCAGCCGAGCGGGGCGAGAAGCGCCGGCTGCAGGAGCTCGCCGACCAGAACGCGGGGCTCACGCTCGAGGCGGACACGGCCAAGCAGGAGCAGTCCCGGCTCCGCCGCGTCGAGGCGCTCGAGGAGCTGCGCGAGGTGCTCAACCTGGAGAGCCTGCCGCTCCGGATCGAGTGCTTCGACGTCTCGAACATCCAGGAGGAGGCTGCCGTCGCCTCCATGGTCGTTTTCCAGGACGGGGCGCCGAAAAAGGCGCACTACCGCAAGTTCGGGATCCGCGAGGTGGACGGGCAGGACGACTACGCGGCGCTCGCGGAGGCCGTCTCCCGGCGGTTCGCGCGGGTGGGGATCGGGACGGAGGACGAGTACGACGAGGGCTTCGCCACCGCGCCGAACCTCGTCGTCATCGACGGCGGGAAAGGGCAGCTCTCTGCGGCGATCCAGGCGATGCAGGCCTACGGCCTGCCGCGGGTGGCGGTGATCTCCCTGGCGAAGCGGGCCGAGGAGGTGTTCGTCCCGGACCGGCCGGAGCCGATCCGGCTCGAGCGTCACTCGCCCGGCTTGCAGCTGCTCCAGCGCGTCCGTGACGAGGCGCACCGGTTTGCCCTCGGGTTCCACCGGCAGCGGCGGGAGGCGAAGGCGCGGGAGTCGATCTTCGACACGCTGCCCGGCGTCGGGCCGGCGCGCCGCCGCGCGCTGATCCGACACTTCGGCTCCGCCGAGCAGTTCCTCGCGGCGACCCAGGAGGAGCTCGAGGGCGTGCCGGGCATCCCTGCGAAGACTGCGCGCGCGATCTACGCGCAGCTGCACAAGGCCGGCCGGGCCTAGCTCGCTCCGTGGGGTCGGACCACGATCACGGACGGATGACCGACGCGAAGAGCGGCTGGTCGAACCGCGTGCCACGCGGCGACGCCAGCGCGAAGACCGAGATCGCCCGCCCACCTGACCACGACGTCGAGAAGTAGTCGCCGACCATCGCGCCGCCGGCCTGCGCGATCCACTCGAGGCGCATCGTCTGCGCGTTCAGGCGTCGCGCCGGGCGCCAGGTCCGTCCGCCGTCTGGTGACGACGTGAAGCCGACGTCGAGCAGCCCCCCGCGAAGGACGTAGTAGACGAGCGCGATCCGGCCGGTGCGGGTGGCGTCGGCGCCGATCCCGGGCAGGACGTAGTCGGCTCGGGATCCCCGCGGCCGCGTCGGGATCCGCGCCGCACGCGACCACGTGGCTCCGTCGGCGGAGCGCGAGATCAGGAGGTCGTTGCTCGCGCAGGATGGGGTCCGCGTGCAGTCCGGCCAGACGACATAGACGTTTCCGGCCCCGTCCACCTCTGCGCTGGGGAGCGGCGGCGCTCGCAGTCCGGGCGTGGCCTTGAAGTCGGTGGGCGAGATGGTGACGGGCGGCTGGAACGAGCGCCCGCCGTCGGTCGAGCGGACTGACGCCACGCGGTCCTCGTCGTAGAAGGGGACGACGAGGTCGCCGTCCGGCTGCACGACCGGCTGCGGCGCCGGGGCCCAGCGGCCGAGGATCGACTTGCGGCCGGCCTCCTCGGGCGCCGCGACCTGCGGCTCCCACGTGAGCCCGCCGTCCCTGGAGGCCTGGAACTCGAGCCGCCGCGTCCGGAGGTCGCTGTAAACGGCGTAACAGCTGCCCCGGTGCGGGCTCGCGGCGGCGTTGTCGCAGACGATCCACTCCTTGTCCAGGAGCAGGCTCGTGCTCGGCGCCTCGACCACGGTCACCGGCGGGCTCCACGAGAGCCCGTCCGGCGAGCGGCTGACGACGATTGCGGCGCTGGTGCTCCGAAGGGCCAGCGAGGCGATCAGCCAGGAGCGCTGCGTCGCGCTGTAGGCGACGACCGGATCGCTCGCGCGATCCCACGGCCCTGCCGGCTGCGAGCTGACGGTCAGCGCGGGGAGGAGGCCGCTACGCCAGGTCCGCCCGCCGTCCCTCGAGGTCGCCCAGCCGGTGTTGACGGCGCCGCCGTTGCGGAAGCGTCCGACCTGGAAGGCCGCGACGACCGTGTTTCCCCAGGACAGCGAGTCCGGCTCCGCGATCGTCGAGTGCTGTGCCGGCGCCTGGTAGGGATCACGTGCGACGACGCGCGCGACCGTCTCGCAGTCGGGTCCGACCCGGTCGGCGAGGTCGGCGTTGACGAGGTCGTACCGGCCCCACCCGCAGCGAACCGTGTCCCGGCCGCCGCCGTCGACCTTGATCCGGTCGTTGCCCCCGCGGCCGTCGATGCGGTCGGCCGACGGCCCGCCGCGCAGGAAGTCGGACTGTGGCGACCCGCCGATGCGGGCGGCGCCGGCGGCGCTCGCGAACAGAAGGAGGGCCGCCGCAGTGACCAGGACGACCGGGCGGCCCATCCTCCCTTCAGACGCGCCGCCGCCGCACGGGTTGTTGACGTCGCGTTAAGTGCGATCCGGGCCGGAGCCGTCGCCCGAGTCCGGGGCCATGAAGGGATAGCGGTAGTCCCGCGGCGGGACGAAGGTCTCCTTGATCGTCCGCGGGCTCACCCAGCGGATCAGGTTCCACATCGAGCCCGCCTTGTCGTTCGTCCCAGACCCGCGCGCGCCGCCGAACGGCTGCTGGCCGACGATCGCGCCGGTCGGCTTGTCGTTGACGTAGAAGTTCCCGGCCGTGTAGCGCAGGCGCTCCTCCGCCTGGTCGATCGCCGCGCGGTCCTCGGAGAACACGGCGCCGGTGAGCGCATAGGGGTTGTCGTCGACGAGCTCGAGCGTCTCGTCCCACTTGTTCTCGGGGTAGACGTACGTGGTGACGATCGGGCCGAAGAGCTCCTCGCGCATCAGGCGAGAGGCCGGGTCGCTGGTCTCGAGCACGGTCGGCTGGATGAAATAGCCCTCGCTGTCGTCCGCGCCGCCGCCGACCACGACCTCGGCCGCGTTCTCGGACGCCGACTCGATCGCCTCCTTGTGGTCGCGCCAGGCCTTCTCGTCGATGACTGCGCCCATGTAGTTCGTGAAGTCGACGACGTTGCCCATCCGGATCGCCGACACCTCCTTGACGAGCCGCTCGCGCAGCTCGGGCCACATGTTCGACGGCGCATAGATGCGGGACGCCGCAGAGCACTTCTGGCCCTGGTACTCGAACGAGCCGCGCAGGATCGCGGTCGCGACGGCGTCGACGTTCGCGGACGGGTGCGCGACGATGAAGTCCTTGCCGCCGGTCTCGCCGACGATCCGCGGGTAGTTGCGGTAGTTGGCGATGTTCTCGCCGATCGTCTTCCACATGCCCTGGAACACCGGCGTCGAGCCCGTGAAGTGGACGCCCGCGAGGTGCTCGCTCGCGAGCACGGGGTCGCCGACGTCGGCGCCCGAGCCGTAGACGAGGTTGATCACGCCCGGCGGCATCCCGGCCTCCTCGAGGAGACGCATCAGCCAGTAGGCGGAGAAGGCGGCGGTCGAGGCCGGCTTCCAGACGACTGTGTTCCCCATCAGCGCCGCCGAGGTGGGGAGGTTCCCCGCGATCGCCGTGAAGTTGAACGGCGTCACGGCGAAGACGAAGCCCTCGAGCGGCCGGTACTCCATCCGGTTCCAGGTCCCGGGTGAGGAGATCGGTTGCTCCTCGTAGATCCGAAGCATGAACTCGACGTTGAAGCGCCAGAAGTCGATCAGCTCGGCGGCGGCGTCGATCTCCGCCTGGTGCGCGGTCTTCGACTGATTGAGCATCGTGGCCGCGACGAGCGTCGAGCGCCAGGGGCCGGAGAGCAGCTCGGCGGCCCGGAGCAGGACGGCGGCGCGCTCCTCCCACGGCCAGCGGTGCCAGTCCTCCCAGGCCTCGCCGGCCGCCGTGATCGCCCGGGCGACCTCGCCGGGGCCGCCCTTGTGCACCTCGGCCAGGACGCTGGCCTTGTCGTGCGGCTCCACGGCCTGGAACGTCGAGCCCGTCCGGACCTCCTCGCCGCCGATGACGAGCGGGACGTCGAGGCGCTCGCTGCGCAGCTCTTGGAGCCTGCGCTGCAGCTCGGCGCGCTCGGGCGAGCCCGGCGCGTAGTCCAGGAGGGGCTCGTTCCTCGGAGCCGGCGGACGGAAGAGACCTGGAGCGCTCACCGGCTGTGATCGTATATTCGGGCGTGGCACTGTCGGAGGACGTGCGGAACGAGCTCGCGGCGATCGCGCCTCGGCGCGAGTGCGACCGGCTGGCCGAGCTCTCGGCGCTGTTCCACACCGCGGGCTCGATCCACCTGCGTGGGCGGGGCGAGGTCTCCGTCCACCTGGACCTGTCCAGCTCGGCCGTCGCGAGGCGCGCGTTCGCGTTGCTCCGCGACTTCGACGTGCCCTGCGAGATCCGCAGCTACCGCCGCCGTGCGTTCGAGGGCGGCACCCGCTACCAGCTCCACGTCGAGGGCGAGAGCCGTGCGCTGCAGGTGCTGCACGAGGCGGGGGTGCTGACCGCGCGCCTCGGCCCGCTCGCCCGGCCGCCGAAGCGGGTCGTGGCGCGGTCGTGCTGCCGCGGGGCCTACCTGCGCGGTGCGCTGCTCGGCGCGGGCAGCGTCTCCCGGTCGCATCTCGAGCTCCGGACCGGCGAGATGAGCGGCGCGGAGTTCATCGCCGAGGTGGCCGCCGCCGAGCAGATCGAGCTCGGCGTGCAGGAGCGGGGCGGCCACGCCTACGCCTACGCGAAGGGGACGGAGACCATCGGCGAGGTCCTGGCGGCGGCCGGCGCGGGAGGCGCCGTGCTGACCTTCGCCGAGCGGGCCGTCGTCGGCGCCGCGAAGGCACGGGCCAACCGGCTCGCGAACGCCGACCACGCGAACCTCGTCCGCTCCAGCCGCGCGGCGGGAAAGCAGCTGCGCGCGGTGCGGAGGCTGCAGCGCCGGGGCCTGGAGCGGCTGCCTGACGAGCTGCGCGAGCTCGCCGAGCTCCGGCTGGCTCATCCGGCGCTCTCCGTGCGGGAGCTCGGCCTCAAATGCCGCCCCCCGGCCACGAAGGCGACCGTTCATCGCCGCTTGCAGAAGCTCATCCGCCTCGCGGAGTCCTAGCTTGAGCCGCCGAGATCGTTTGCGTCATACTCAGTCAACGGCGGGTCTGCGCTCGTCCGGCGTCGAATTCAGACCCCGTTCGGCGCCACGGTCCGGAGCGCGGTTCAACTGGAGGGGGAGGTCGTCCTCGGAGCTTCCCCTCCGGCCCGCCGCCCGCCTCCGGGGCGGGCCGTCGTCCGACGCCGGCTACCTGCGCCCGGTGATGCGGAGCTGCTTGGAGAACGAACTCTTGCGTGAGGGGTTCAACGCCGCGCGCAAGGTCACGCGGAACGTGTAGCGGCCCGGGCGGAAGCGCATCGAGAAGCGCACGATCGTCGAGCGGTAGGCGCCCACGCTGCCTGTCCGCCCGAGGACGCGCCGGCCGCGGCTGTTGAAGAGGCCGGCCTCGAAGCGGGCGTCCTCCTCGGCGTTGGCGACCAGGGCCACCGTCAGCCGCCGGGCGGGGAGGCGGAGCCGTGCGGGCCACTTGACCCGTGCGCCCTCGACGCGGGTCGAGTGGCGCCACGGGCGAATGGCGCCCTGGCAGCGTCCGCCCGTCTCGGCCAGAGTGGACTTGACGGCGTCGAACGACGGCCTGCGCGTTCCGTCGGCGCGCACGAGTCCGGCCTGCCAGCGGTCGAGGTCGGGCTCGTCGCGGAGGAGGAAGAAGAGCACCGAGTCCACGGCCGCGTCGCAGGCGAGGTAGCGCAGCGCGTCTGCGTAGATCCGGGCCTGCGTGCTCTCGTCGGTGGGACGGACGTTCTCGCGCCCGAAGTAGGCGGCCGCCGCGGACGACTCCACGCCGACCTGCCATCCGACCTCGTCCAGTCGGAGCTTCAGGCCGTTCGCGCTCGTCCCCTCGGGGAAGGTCGGCTGTGTCGTGCCGCGGAACGCGTCCCAGAAGGCCTGCTTGATGCGGCCGAGGTTCGGGACGCCGGCATTCGGCCAGCGGTAGCCCTTCTCCAGGGGGTCGAGATCCCGGTCGGGATAGGGATGGAAGGCGAGCTCGTCCATCAGCGGCTTCGTGCGGCCGCTCGCGCGATACGCCCGGCCGAGACCGTGGAGGAAGCGAACAGGCGAGGTCGAGACGTTGTTCGGCGCGTTCGGCCGGTCGCCGCCGCGCGGCGAGAGACCCAGGCCGATGACGCGGATCGAGGGGTCGACCGCCTTGAGCGCGTCGTAGGCGGCGGCGAGCAGCTCGTGGTACGAGCGGGCGGAGACGTTCTCGCCGGCTTCGCCGAACTGGGGCTGCCAGAACCGGGGCTGGTTCGGCTCGTTGCCGATGATGAAGTCCCTGACCGTGGGATACGTGCGGGCCAGGAGCTCGACGTAGGCCGCGTACGCGGCGACGGCGCCCGGCGTCTCCGTGATCGCCTTCGCCCTGGTCGGGGCGACGGAGAACACGACTCGAACGCCGCGCAGCGTCGCGAGCGGGACGTACAGGTCGAGAAGCGCCTGCTGCTGGATCGTCGTCGGGTTCGCGGCGTCGAAGCCGACCGAGACCCGGTTCTCGCTCAGGCCGAGCTCGCCGAGATGGTCGAAGAACCACGCGCTCTGGTCGGCGTGGGTGCCGAGGTCGTCGGCGACGCCCACGCGGAGGGCCGCGGACGCGCCCCCGGCGGAGACGAGCACGGATACGAGCAGGGCGATGAGGGCGGCGGCGCGGCGCATACCCGTGCTTCGGCGGGGACGCGAGCGCTGCTCATCCCCCGGAAGGGGAGGGTGCCGGGCCCTCGACGGGCGGATTAGACTCGCGCTAGCGACAAGGGGGATTCATGGCAAAGCGTGTAGCGATCAACGGGTTCGGGCGGATCGGCCGCAACTTCTACCGGGCCTGTCTCAAGCGGAATCCGGACTTCGAGGTCGTCGCGATCAACGACCTCGCGACGGACGACGTGCTCGCCCATCTGCTCAAGTACGACTCGACGCACGGCGTGCTCGCCGCCGACGTCAGCCACGGCGAGGGCGAGCTGATCGTCGACGGGACGTCGGTGCGGTCGCTGTCCGAGCGGGAGCCCGAGGCGCTGCCCTGGGGCGACTTGGGAGTCGACGTCGTCGTGGAGTCCACCGGGTTCTTCACGGCGCGCGACGGGGCGCAGAAGCACCTCGACGCCGGGGCAAAGAAGGTCGTCATCTCGGCGCCGGCCACGGATCCCGACGTCACGCTCGTGCTCGGCGTGAACGACGACGCCTACGACCCGGAGCAGCATCACATCGTCTCGAACGCGTCGTGCACCACGAATTGCGTCGCGCCGATGGCGAAGGTGCTGAAGGACGAGTTCGGCATCGAGCAGGGCTTCATGACGACGGTCCACGCCTACACGACCGAGCAGCAGCTCCAGGACCAGATCGCCATGACGCGGAAGGGGAAGCCGGACCTGCGCCGGATGCGTGCCGCCCCGCAGAACATCATCCCGTCGACCACGGGCGCCGCGAAGGCGACCTCGCTCGTGATCCCCGAGCTGAAGGGGAAGCTCGACGGGATGGCGCTGCGCGTGCCCGTGCCGGACGGCAGCGTGACCGACCTCGTCTGCATCCTCGAGCGAGAGGCGAGCGCCGAGGAGGTCAACGACGCCTACCGTCGGGCCGCGGAGGGCGCGCTGAGCGACATCGTCGTCTACACCGAGGACGCGATCGTCTCGGCGGACATCGTCGGCCACCCGGCGTCCTGCATCCTCGACGGGCTCTCGACGATGGCGAGCGGCCGCATGGTGAAGGTGATCGGCTGGTACGACAACGAGTGGGGCTACAGCTGCCGCCTCGCCGACGTCGTGGAGATGGTCGCGACCTCGGTCGGGGAAGCGGTCGGCACCAGCGCGTAGTGCCCCTTCGGGTAATGCTGCCCCGCTCCTGGCCCGCGATCACGCGGGCCAGGAGCAGGCGTGTATTGCGTGGAGGGGCACTAAGTTGAGGCGCCCTCGCTCCGTTCGCGACGCCGAGGTCGCAGGCAAGCGCGTGCTCGTTCGCGCGGACCTGAACGTGCCGCTGGAGGACGGGCGGGTCGCGGAAGACACGCGCATCCGTGCGGCACTCCCGACGCTGCAGCTGCTGCTCGAGCGGGACGCGAACGAGCTCGCGGTCTGCTCGCATCTCGGCCGGCCCAAGGGGCCGGATCCGGCGTTCTCGATGGCGCCGGTGGAGGCGCGGCTCCGGGAGCTCATGGACGACGATCGCGTGGCCGTCCTGCAGAACACGCGGTTCAATCCCGGCGAGACGAAGAACGACCCGGCGTTCGCGCGGGAGCTCGCAGACGGGCGGGACCTGTTCGTCATGGACGCGTTCGGCTCGGCGCACCGGGCGCATTCCTCGACGGTCGGGGTCGCCGAGCTGCTCCCGGCCTTTGCCGGGCTGCTGCTCGAGCGAGAGCTGGAGATGCTCGGCCGGCTGCTGGGGGAGGTGGAGCATCCGTTCGTCCTCATCTCCGGCGGGGCCAAGGTCGAGGACAAGCTCGGCGTGCTCCGGAACCTCGGCGGCCGGGCGGACCAGGTGCTCGTCGGCGGGAAGATGGCCGAGGAACTCCGCGAGTCGAACCCGCTCCCGTTCGACGTGGTGCTGCCGGTCGACGTCCTGGCAGCGTCGGCCTTCGAGGAGGACGCGGAGACGCAGGTCGTGCCGTACGACCGGC
>DASSSO010000182.1:0-29595 GCA_035776735.1 Gaiellaceae bacterium
TGGATCTCGGTGAAGCCGGTCAGCTCCCGCTGCCGCAGCGCGTCGTCGACCAGCTCCTCGGCGGTATACGTGTAGGCGTCCTCCTGCTTCTGCGTGACCGCGAAGGCGCAGAACTTGCACTTCACGCGGCAGACGTTCGTCTGGTTCAGGTAGAGGTTCTGGACGAAGTACGCCTCGTCGGTGCCGCCGCGGAGGCGCCGTGCGCGGTCCGCGAGCTCCCCCAGGCCCAGCAGGTCGTCGGTCTCGAGGAGCGCCAGGCCGTCTTCGAGGTCGAGCCGTTCGCCGGCCTCGACCTTCTCGGCCACGCTGTCCAGGCTGGACACGGCGACTGCCACTCAGTTCCTCCGCTCGACGACGATGTGGGTCAGAGCTTCCAGCTCCGGACGGTACCCGCGACCGTCGAGGTGGCGGCGGGCATCCGCCGCGTACCGGAGCGCGACCTCGCGCGCCCGCTCGAGCGCGCCTGTCTGGGCGACCCGGATCAGCGCGCCGTCGAGCGGCCCGCCCGCCAGCGCGTCCCGCACGACGCGGTTCTCGCGGGCCGCGAGGATCAGCGGGAGCGTCGGCGTCCCCTCGCGCAGGTCGTTGCCGGCGAGCTTGCCCGTCTCGATCGTCGTGCCCGTGCAGTCGAGGATGTCGTCGGTGATCTGGAAGGCGATGCCGAGCGCGAGACCGAAGCGGCCCAGCGCCTCGTCGCGGCTCCCGAGCAGGCACGCCGCACGAAAGAGCTCCGCGGTCTTGAGCGTGCAGCGCCGGAGGTACTCCTCCTCGGTGGTGTCGGGCCGGTGCGCTTGCGCGTGCTGGAGCGCCTCGCCGCGAACGAGCGCCAGCGCGGCGGCGGCGAGCAGTCGGACGCCCGCCGCGTCGCCGGTCGCCGACAGCTCGGAGAAGGCCCGCGCGAACAGGTAGTCGCCGGTCGCGCGGGCGCCGACGGAGCCGTGCGTCCGCCAGGCGGTCTCCCGCCCACGGCGCAGGGCCGCGCGGTCGATCAGGTCGTCGTGGACGAGGCTCGCCATGTGCACGAGCTCCACGGCGAGGCCGGCCGCAAGCGGCTCGTGCGTCGCCGGAGACGCGAGGAAGACGAGCAGGGGACGCAGCCGCTTGCCGCCGGCGTCGAGCGCCTGCGCGCCGGCGTCTGCGACCGTGCCCGGATGGCTCGCGACGGTCTCGCGCAGCCGCTCCTCGAGGGCCTCCATGTACGGGTCGAGCCCCGGTGTCGCCTTGACGGCGGCGAGCGCGGTCACCGCGCCTCCCCCACGAGCAGGACGACGATCCCGCCGCCCAGCAGGCGGTGGGCGACCGGGTGGAAACCGGCGGCGCGCGCCCGCTCGCCGAGCTCCGCCGGCCCCGGGAAGCGGCGGACGCTGGCCGGCAGGTAGCTGTACGCGTCGCCGCCGGGGAGCACCTTTCCGGCGGCCGGGACGAGGCCGTCGAACCACGCCCGGAAGAAGAGCGCGAGCGGGCCGCGCGGGCGCACGATCTCGAGGATCCCGAGCCTGCCGCCCGGCCGCAGCACCCGCCGGAGCTCGCGGAGCCCGAGGTCGAGGTCCTCGACGTTCCGGACGCCGAACCCGACCGTCGCCGCGTCGAAGGACCGATCGGAGAAGGGAAGCCGGAGGAGGTCTCCCTGCAGCCACTCGACCGCGTCCGACTTGCGGCGCGCCCGCTCCAGCATCGCCTCGGAGAAGTCGAGCCCGGTCACCGTTCCACCCGCCGCCTTCGCGGCAAGCGCCAGGTCGCCCGTCCCGCAGCACGCGTCGAGCACACGGTCGCCCGGCGTGACCACGGCCTCGGCGGTGAGCCGGCGCCAGCGCCGGTCGAGGCCGGCGGTCATCGCGTGGTTCATGAAGTCGTAGACCGGCGCGATCCGGTCGAACATCGAGCGCACGCCCTCCGGCGGCAGCGTCCCCGTCCTCGTGCTCACTCGTCGCCCCACGCCTTCACCATCGACGTGTCCAGGCCGAGATGGGCGAGCGCTCGGCCGGCGACGAAGTCGACGAGGTCGTCGATCGACTCGGGCTGATGGTAGAAGCCCGGTGCAGCGAACAGGATCACCGCGCCCGCCTGCCGCAGCGTCGTCAGTCCCTGCAGGTGGATCAGCGAGAGCGGCGTCTCGCGCGGGACGAGCACGAGCTTGCGGTCCTCCTTGATCGCGACCGACGCGGCCCGGTGAATCAGGTTCGCCATCGCCCCGGCGGCCATGGTCCCGACCGTCGACATCGAGCACGGGCAGACGACGTAGCCGTCGACAGGCGCAGAGCCGCTCGCGAACGGCGAGGAGAAGTCGCGCGGGTCGTAGACCGTGACGGCGTCGCGACCGGCCTCGGTGAAGCGGGCGAGCACCTCGTCCCGGGGCAGGCTCGGATCGCCGTAGAGCTCCGTCGCGAGCACCTCGACGCCCGCCTCCGAGGCGCAGACCCCGACCTCACAGTCCGCGGCGACCAGGCCCTGGAGGATCCGCGCGGCATAGGGCGCGCCCGAGGCGCCCGTGATCCCGAGGAAGATGCGCACTAGTGCCCCTTCAGGTGATGTTGCCGAGCTTCTGGTTCACGAGCACCAAGCCAGAGTGTGCATTCGGACGAGCCAAGGCTGTCCAGCCCTGGTGAGGAGGAGGGTACGTTCTGGCGCCGTGTGATCGCGGGCCAGAGGCCGGCTTGCATTGCCTCGAGGGGCACTACTACCGGCCTTTCGAGGCCTCGAGGAAGGCGGCGATCTGGTCGAGCTGCTCGTCGGTCAGCGTCTCGCCGTAGACCGGCATGACCTGGTTGCCGAACTGCCGCGGGTTCGCGACGTAGGCCTTCAGCCGCGCCGCGTCCTGTCTCTGCCCGACCGTCGTCAGGTCGGGAGCGCCGAGGTTCGCGACGCCCGAGCCCGCGTAGATGTGGCAGTTCGTGCAGCCGGACTCCGCGAAGAGCTGCGCACCCTCCTGCGCGTCGCCCTCGGGGATGTTGTTCTCCTCGATCCAGCGGGCCACGTCGCCCGTCGCGCCGGTGCCCTCCTCGGCCGCCGCGCCCTTGTAGGTCAGGACGCCCATGGTGACGACGGTCAGCGCCGCCGCGATCACCGCGACCGGACGACGGGAGAGCCTGCGCTCGCGGCGCCGGTCGATGAACGGGAGCGCCAGCAGCAGGATGAGGGCGATGGTCGGGATGCCGACGGTCCCGAGCACGACGGAGTCAGGCCACTTGAAGATCCGCAGGAGGTAGAAGAGGAAGTAGAAGTACCAGTCCGGCCGCGGGATGAAGCTCGTCGTTCCGGGGTCGGCCTTCTCCTCGTAGAGCACCCCCAGCCGGCCGGAGGTCGACGCGCCTTCGGGCTCGGACGCCTCCTCCGCCGTGAAGAACCAGACGCAGGCGAGGCCGACGATGACGATGACCACGAAGAGGCTCATCACCGTGTCGTGGAACATCGCGTACGGGAAGAACGCCTTCCCGCGCTTCTCGACGTCCTCCTTGTAGCGCCGGTGCTGCGCCCGCCGCTCGTCGGCCGCGCTACTCATCGCGCGGCCTCCCTCCGCGGGCTCGCGGCCGCACCAGGCCTCCGTCACCGGAAGGCTCCGGCTCCGGGCGCTCCTGCCCCGCCGCCTCCTTCGACCATGGCGGCGAGCTCACACCGAGCCGCACCACGAGGTAGAGGTGGAGGAGGATGAGGCCGATGAGCGCCCCGGGGAGCAGCAGCATGTGCGTGGCGTAGAAGATCGTCAGGGTATTCGCGCCGATCTCGTCACCGCCGCGTAAGAACTGCGCGAGAAACGGGCCGGCGACCGGG
Organism: Gaiellaceae bacterium; assembly: GCA_035776735.1. Classification (GTDB taxonomy): domain Bacteria; phylum Actinomycetota; class Thermoleophilia; order Gaiellales; family Gaiellaceae; genus JACDAN01. The sequence goes on from DASSSO010000182.1 coordinate 3,769, forward strand.
CCGGTCCCGTTCAGGTTGATGCCGACGACGGTCGCCCAGTAAGCCGTCTGGTCCCACGGCAGCAGGTACCCCGTGAAGCCCATCAGCAGCGCCAGCGGCAGGATCAGCACGCCGACGAGCCAGTTCAGCTCCCGCGGGTACTTGTAGGCGCCGAACAGGAAGACCCGACCCATGTGCAGGAAGAGCAGGATGATGAAGACGCTCGCGCCCCACCGGTGCATGCCGCGCACGAGCCAACCGAGCGTCACGTCGTGCGTGATGTTCCGGATCGACTCGTACGCCTCGTCCGGGTGCGGCTTGTAGTACATGGCGAGGATCACGCCGGTGCCGAGCTGGACGAGGAACGCGGTCAGCGTCGCCGAGCCGAGCGTGTGGAACCAGTTCGTGTCCGACGGCACCTTCCGGAAGAGGAAGTACTTGACGCCGCCGACGATCCCGGACCGCTCCTCGAGCCAGTCGAGGGGGACGTTGACGACGCGGACGACGGCGTCCATCCGCCGCTTGCGGCGCCGCGTGGGAGGCGGGGCGACGGCCACTAGCCGAAGTCCTGTGGCTGGATGGGATAGAGGAACGCCGAGAGGCCGTCGACGTGCTCGCCGGGCCCCTGGAGCTGGTAGGCCTTGATGGTGGCGTCGGCACCTTCGCCCTCGACCTCGCCGACGCTGTAGGGCTCGAGCAGCTGCAGATTGCCGCCGACGATCGCGAACTTGAAGCGGTCGAGCGCGCGGACCGGCGGTCCGGCGATGCGGTTGCCCTCGGTGTCGTAGGCGCCGCCGTGACACGGACAGCTGAAGTTCGCCGGCTGGATCGGCGTCAACGCCAGCTCCGCCTGCTCGGTCTCGACCGTCTCGCGCTCCTCGTCCCGGCGCGGGCCGCCGGCCTGCGCGGGACAGCCGAGATGCACGCAGCGGTTGGAGATGATCGTCATGTTCGGCACGCCGTCGGTGTCGCCGTTGTAACGGACGAATGCGGTACGCCTGGAGACCTCGCCGGCGGCCGGGTCGAGGAGGAACGTCACCTCGCGCCACTCGCCTTCCGGGTAGTTGTCGAGCGGACCGAGGTCGACGCCGCCGGGGTCCTCGCCGGTGAAGGCCGGGAGGACGGCGAAGCCGAGGATCGGAAGCGTCACGACCCCGGCGATCACGCCGCCGAGGCCGAGCGTCGTCAGCTCGAGGAACTTGTTGCGCGGGTACCGGTCGACCTCGGGCTCGCCGGCCGCCGGGGCAGCGGGCTCGGCTGCGGCCTCGCGGTCGGGCGTCATCACGTCGCGCGCCCACAGGAACCCGAAGACGAGCGTGATGATCACGCCCACGACGGCGGCAGGCCTGCTGACCACGAGGCCGACGAGGACGCAGGCGATGCCAACGGCGAAACCGACCGGCCAGATGCTCGGCGCCGGCAGATGCGGCTTGTGGTCTTCGCCGTGCGGATCCAGTTCTACGCCTCCTCGCGCTCGTCCGCGGCGAGTCTACGAAACCGATTAGACCGGCGGGCGCCTCACGGTGTCAACGACGCAACAATCGCTGCAAGCCGCTCCTGCGCCCGTCCTGCTCGGCGGCCGTCGCGTCGAGGCCGTACTCGGCCCAGCGGGCGTCCACGAGCGCCTTCACCTCGGCGCTCATCTCGATCTCGGGCGGCCACTCGCGCGTGCCTTCCAGCGTTCCCTTGGCAGTTGCGTCGATTCCGATCTTCCCGCCGAAGAACTGCTGCGTGGGCGCGTGGTCGAGGTGGTCGAGCGGGCCCTCGGTCAGCACGACGTCCCGCTTCGGGTCGACGTTGGCGCCGACGTAGAAGAAGACCTGGTTGTAGTCGTGGACGTCCACGTGCTCGTCCACGACGACGATCGACTTCGAGAGGCTCAGCATCCCGAGCCCCCAGAGGGCGTGCATGACCTTGTGCGCATGGCCGGGGAAGCGCTTGCGGATCGACACGATCACGCAGTTGTGGAAGGCGCCGGAGACGGGCAGGTCGTAGTCGACGATCTCGGGCACCGTCATCCTGACCGCCGGCAGGAAGATCCGCTCCGTCGCCTTGCCGAGCCACGCGTCCTCCTGCGGCGGCTTGCCGACGACGATCGACGGGTAGATCGCGTCCCGCCGCATCGTCATTGCCGTGACGTGGAAGACGGGGAACGGCTCGACGCCCGTGTAGTAGCCGGTGTGGTCGCCGAACGGCCCCTCGGGGCCCTCGTCTCCCTGCTCGACGTAGCCCTCGAGGACGATCTCCGCGTTCGCCGGAACCTCGAGGTCGACCGTCCTGCAGCGCACGAGCTCGACCGGCTCGCCCTTGAGGAAGCCGGCGAGCATCAGCTCGTCGATGTGCTTCGGGAGCGGCGCGCTCGCCGAGTAGACCGTGACCGGGTCGAGACCGAGCGCGACGGCGACGTCGAGACGGCCGTCGGTCGCCAGGTAGTCCATCCGCCCGTCCTTGTGCAGCTGCCAGTGCATCAGCGTCGAGCGGGGGCCGGTCACCTGCATCCGGTACATGCCGACGTTGCGCGTCCCCGTCTTCGGGTCCTTGGTGATCACCGCGGGGAGGGTGATGAACGGCGCGGCGTCGTCCGGCCAGCAGGTCTGCACCGGCAGGCGGCCGAGATCGACGTCGTCGCCCTCGAGGAAGACCTCCTGCGCCGCGCCCGAACGCACCGCCTTCGGCATCGAGTCCGCGATCGACTTCAGGCGCTTGAGCCCGCGCACCTTCTCGACGAGCCCCTGCGGCGGCTGCATCTCTAGCACCTCCTCGAGCCGGCCGGCCACGGCGTCGAGCGAGGGCGCGTCGAAGGCGAGGCACATGCGGCGCTCGGTCCCGAACTGGTTGATCAGGAGCGGATGGCTCGACCCCTTCGGGTTCGTGAAGAGCAGCGCCGGCCCGCCGGACTTGACGACCCGATCGACGATCTCGGTCGCCTCCAGGTGCGGGTCGACCTCGGCGTCGACCCGAACGAGCTCGTTCTCGCGCTCGAGGAGCGCAATCCAATCGCGGAGGGAACCAGGCGGCGCCATCGCTACGAGTCTATGGAGAGCGCCTCGGCCTCCGCGTCCGCCTGGGCGAGCCCCCGTCCGGCGGCGACTCCCTCGCGGAAGAGCGGGTCGGACAGATGGGGCTGGAGCGCCGCCTCGTACCGCCGCCGCTCGAAGTCGAGGATCGGCGTCCCCTGCCGTTCCTCCATGCTCTCGACGGCGCCCCAGAGCCTGCCGGCCCGAAGCAGGCGGCCTGCCGCCGCCGCGGTCGAGGCGAGGCCCGCCAGCGCGGAGGCCCTGGTGCGCGGGATGTTCAGGTCTCTCGCCAGGACGAGGCTCTCCCGGTAGCGCGCCTCCGCGGTTTCGACGTTCCCGGCGTCGAGCTCCAAGTCGCCGAGGCCGTGAAGGGACGCGAGGACGAAGGAGTGGTCGCCCAGCCCGCGCATCACCTCGAGGCTCTCCTCGAAGGCCCGCCTGGCTCGAAGCTGCGCGCCCGAGTCACGCGCCTCCTCGCCGATGTAGTGGAGCGTCCGCGCGATGCCGTACGAGTCGCGAAGCTGCCGCGCCAGGGTCAGCGCCTCGTCGCGGAGCCTCGCCGTGCGACGCCGGTCCCCGAGCGCCCACGTCGCGTTGCCGAGGCTGTTGATCACGTCGAGCACGCACGGCAGGTCGCCCGCTTCGCGGTAGAGCGCGAGACTGTCCTCGAGGTACAGGGCCGCCCGCTGGTACTCGTGCTCGAAGAAGCACAGGTTCCCGAGCGCGTTCAGGCCGGCCGCCCGCGTCGTCGGCGGGACGCCGCTGTGGGTTGCCCGAAGAGCGCGCTCCAACCAGCGAACCCCTTCCGCATGGTGCGCGCGAAGGTGCCAGAAGGAACGCAGCGAGGTCGCGACGCGAAGCGCGATGTCGAGCTCGCCCTCGTCGCTCAGGCTCCAGCCGAGCGCGGCCCTGAAGTTGTCGTGGTCCGCCTCCACCCGGTCGAGCCAGACGCGGCCCGGTCCACGAAGGTGAGGCCGGGCGGTCTCCGCCAGGCGGGCGTAGTACTCCGCGTGCCGGCGGCGCAGCTCCGGGAAGTCCGGGTCTTCCCGCAGCCGCTCGCGGGCGAGCTCGCGGATCGTCTCCAGCATGCCGAAGCGCACGCCCTCCTCGCGGACGAGGTTCTTGTCCACGAGCGACGTCAGCGCGTCCAGGTCCGCGTCGCAGACGGCTTCGGCCGCCTCCACCGTCCAGCCGCCGCGGAAGACGGCCAGGCGGACGAAGAGCCGCTGCTCCTCCGGCTTCAGGAGCTCGTAGCTCCACTCGATCGTCGCGCGGAGCGTCTGGTGGCGAGCGGGCACGCCGCGTCTCGCCCCCGTCAGCAGAGGCAGCCTGCGATCGAGCCGCGACAGGAGCACCTCGGGCGAGAGCACCTTGATCCGGGCCGCCGCGAGCTCGATCGCCAGCGGAAGGTTGTCCAGGCGAGCGCAGATCGCCGCCAGCAGCCCGTAGTCGGCCTCGAAGTCGTATCTCGTGGCCACGGCGCGCTGGCGGAAGAGCTCGACCGCGGGCGCCTCCGCGAGGGGACGCAGGCGAAATTCGTGCTCGCCGGCGATGCGCAGCGGCTCGCGGCTCGTGGCGAGGACGGCGAGCCCGGGCCCGGCGACCAGGAGGCGGGCGAGATCCGGGGCGGCGTCGATCACCTGCTCGAGGTTGTCCAGGACGAGCAGCTGCTTCCGCGTCCCGACCTCCTCGAGCACGTCTCCCTCGATCCCGAGCGCCTCGGCGATCGTCGAGAGCACGAGCTCGGGCTCGCGAATCCAGGCGAGGTCGACGAAGATCACGCCGTCGGTGTAGGACTCGACGAGCTCCTGCGCCGCCGCGGTCGCCAGCCGCGTCTTCCCGATGCCGCCCGGGCCGAGCAGCGTGACCACGCGAACCGCATCGCGCGTGAGCAGGCGCACGAGGTCGCCCAGCTCGCGCTTCCGGCCGACGAGCGGGTCGAGATCGCTCGGGATGCGGGCCTGGTCCAGGCTGCGCAGCGGAGGGAACTCGTCGTCGCCGAGCTGGAACAGCCTGAGCGGCTCCCGCAGGTCCTTGAGGCGGTGCTCGCCGAGGTCCTGAAGCTCGAAGCCGTCGTCGAGGAGCTCACGTGTCGGCTCCGAGACGAGCACCTGCCCCCCGTGGCCCGCAGCCATCACGCGGGCGGCGCGGTGAACGTCCATCCCGATGTAGGAGCCCTCCGCGACGAGCGGCTTGCCCGTGTGGATGCCCATCCGGACCCGGAGGCCGGTCCCCGCGAGCGCCTGCTGCGCCGCGGCGGCCGCCGCCAGCGCGTCGGTGGGACGCTCGAAGGCGACGAAGAACGCGTCGCCGCTCGAGTCCACCTCGACCCCTCCGCGGGGCCGGAAGGACTCCCGGATGAGCCGGTGGTGCTCGCCGAGGAGGTCCGGGTACCGGTCGCCAAGCTCTTCGAGCAGCCGCGTCGAGCCCTCGATATCTGTGAAGAGGAAGGTGACGGTTCCGGTGGGTAGGTCGCGCACCACCTCAGGATGCCGCCTCGCCGCCACGCAGCGCTAGGTGCCGCGGCTGACCGTCAGGTGCACGCGGGTGCCGCGCGGCCGGCGAGCTCCCGCCCTGGGGCTCTGGGTCAGCACCCGGCCGCGGGCGCGGGCCGAGCGCCGCTGCCGGACGCGGCCGACGCGGCAGTTGGCCCTTCGGATCCTCGTCCGGGCCGTCGAGAGCCGGAGGGCGATGACCCTGGGGACCCGGCACCGGATCGCCGGCGCAGGCCTCGCTGCGGGGCACCCGGCCGGCGGTGCTGCGCCCTCGCCGCGCAGGCGGTAGACGGGCCCCTCGCCGGAGACGGCGTAGACGCGGCCGCAGCCGTCCTCGCCGAACGAGGTTAGGCTCAGAACAGACAGCCCCAGCTGCCGGTCGTCCTGGGCGTTCGGCGACCCGAGCCGCACCGACCACAGCCGGCGGTCACAGTAGTCCCCGTAGACGTAGCGGCCGGCGAGCGACGGCAGCGCCGGGTCGCGGACGACGTAGCCGCCCGTGATCGAGCAGCCGCGCGAGTGCGAGTACTCGTGGGCCGGCGGAGTCTGAGCTGGCGGCGGGCTGCACTCGGGATTGCCGTCGTTCGGCTCGTAGACGTGGCGTCCCTCCCAGCAGCCCCACCCGTAGTTCACGCCCCGCCCGCGCCCCGGCGCGGGCGCGAAGTCGATCTCCTCCCAGGCGCGCTGCCCGACGTCCGCGATCGCGAGGTTTCCTGTCTGCCGGTCGAAGGAGAAGCGCCAGGGATTGCGCAGGCCGTACGACCAGATCTCGCCCCTCGCGTCCGGCCGGTCGGCGAACGGGTTGTCGCGCGGAACCGTGTACGGCGCCCCGGCGGCTTGGCGCGGATCGATGCGGAGGATCTTTCCGGCCAGCGTGTCGAGCCGCTGTCCCGCGCGATCCGGATCGCCGGCCCCGCCACCGTCTCCGGTGCCGACGTACAGTCGGCCGTCTGGCCCGAACTGGAGCTGTCCGCCGTTGTGGTTCGACCGCGAATGCGGGATCTGCAGCACGATCCTGGCCGAGCCCGGGGTCGCGGCGTCTCCCGAGGCTCGGTACTCCGCGATCGTGACCGCCCCGCTCGGGCTCCGCGCCGTGTAGTAGACGTAGAAGCGGCCGCTCGACGCGTAGTCCGGCGGGAACGCGAGCGAGAGCAGCCCGCGCTCGCCCCCGGCGAGGACGAGCGAGGCGATGTCGAGGAACGGGCTGGGAAGAGTCACGCCGTTGCGGACGATCCGGATGCGACCGGCCTGCTCGACGACGAACAGGCGCTCGCGATCGCCGGCGGGCGCCGTCAGGTAGACCGGCGAGGAGAAGCGGCCGACGAGCTCGAGTTGGGGGTCGCCGGGAGCCGCCGTCCGGGCCCACGCGAGCCCCACGGAGAATGCGACGACGAGCGCGATCGCCGCCGCGGCTGCGCCGAGCCTCCCCATGCTCAGAGCCTACGCAGGTCGGTGTCCGAGCTCAGTAGACGGACGGCCGCCGAGCCGCGCGGCGGTGGCCGAGCCACTTCGCCGCCTGCCCGACGACGATCACCGCGATGAAGATGAGCCCGACGACGAGCATCGCCTTGATGACCTTCAGGCCCTCCTCGGCGGCGGACGGGCGCTCCTCTTCCGCGACGGCGGCGAAGAGTGTCAGCAGCGTGACGGCGAGCGAGGTCACGGCGCGACTCTAACCGACGGCGTGCGAATGAGCCGCGAGCGCCTGCTCGACGGCATCGTCGCCGGCCGCCTCGCGTGCGAGTCGCTCGAGCGGGCCGGGGTCGCCGCGGTCCCGGAGGGCGGAACGAGCCTCGGCGAGGCGTTCGCGGCCGAGCAGCGCGGCGGTCGCGGCCCAGGCGGCGCCGTCGCCGTCGCGTCCCTCCGCCCGGGCCTGCGCGCAGAGCGAGATCAGCTCGGCGAGGTCGCCGACGGCGCCCACGTCGCCGATCGCGGCGATCCGCGCCAGCCCCTGGGCGTAGAGGTAGTCGCCGAGGACGAGCGCCGTGTCGTCGTCCGCGGGCTCGAGCAGCCGCGGCCGGCCGTAGTGGACGAGGTAGCCCTCGTAGATCGTCTCGAGGCCGAGCGCGTACTGCTCCGCGGCGAGGCGGGAGAACACGGGTTCCAGCTCGCCGGGACGCGGCTCGCGCAGCGCCGCGGCGAGCTCAGCCGCCGAAACCGGCAACCGCGTCCACCGTCCGGTCGATTTCCTCGTCCCCGTGCGCGAGCGAGACGAACATCGCCTCGTACTGAGAGGGGGCGACGTAGATCCCGCGCTCGAGCAGGTGGCGGAAGAGCGCGGCGTAGCGTTCCGTGTCCTCGGCGAAGAGCGTCGCCATCGCCCCGACCCGCTCGACGCGGCCGTGCGGGGACAGTCCCTCCTCCAGCCGGGCGCCGCGCCGCTCGAGCTCCTCGTAGACGACGGGGTCGCGGAGGCGCCGAAGGACGGACAGGCCGGCGGCGGTCGCGAGCGGGTTCCCCGAGAGCGTGCCGGCCTGGTAGACCTGCCCGACCGGCGCGAGCTCCTGCATCACCTCCGCCCGGCCGCCGAACGCCGCGAGCGGGAGGCCGCCGCCGACGATCTTGCCGAGCACCGTCAGGTCGGGCAGCACCCCGAACCGCTCCTGCGCGCCGCCGCGCCCGACGCGGAAGCCCGTGATCACCTCGTCGAAGACGAGCAGCGCCCCGCTCGCGTCGCACAGGGCGCGGAGGCCTTCGAGGAAGCCCGGCGCCGGCGGAACGACGCCCATGTTCCCGGCCACGGGCTCGACGATGATGCAGGCCAGGCCCTCGCCGTACCGAGCAACCGCCGCGGCGGCGGCGTCGAGGTCGTTGTAGGGGCTGACGATCGTGTGCGCGGCCACCTCGGCGGGCACGCCGGCGGAGGAGGGGATCCCGAGCGTCGCGACGCCCGATCCGGCCTCGGCGAGCAGGGCGTCCGCGTGCCCGTGGTAGCAGCCGGCGAACTTGAGGATCCGGTCGCGGCGCGTCGCTCCCCGGGCGAGCCGGAGCGCGGACATCGCCGCCTCGGTCCCGGAGGAGACGAGCCGCACCAGCTCGACGGACGGGACCGCGTCGACGATCTCGGCGGCGAGCTCGACCTCGCGCTCGGTGGCCGCGCCGAAGCTCGTGCCGTCGAGGGCTGCCTCGCGCACCGCCTCGATCGTCTCCGGGTCGGCGTGACCGAAGAGCAGCGCGCCCCAGGACTGCACCCAGTCGACGTACCGGCGCCCCTCGGTGTCCTCGAGGTAGGCGCCCTCGCCGCGGCGGACGAAGAGCGGCTCGTCCAGCCCGACCGCCCGCATCGCCCGGGCCGGGGAGTTGACGCCGCCGGGGATCAGCCGCTGGGCTCGGGCCCAGAGCTCGGAGCGAACGCCTAGAGCCGACCTCACCGCGGGAACTCGTCGACAGGGCGTGCTGGGTGGTGCGAGGCAAGGACGCAGGGCGCGTTCGTACCGAATGAGGTACGGACGCAACCGAGGACGCCGCCTCGCGGCGCCCAGCGCGTTCCGGCGGCACAGTTCCCCGTGGTGAGGGCGGCGCTCAAAGCCACAGGGCGACGTCCTTGGCCCAGTAGGTGACGATCACGTCGGCGCCCGCGCGCTTGATCGCCGTCAGCGACTCGAGCGCGGCCTGCCGCTCGTCCATCCAGCCGGAGGCGGCGGCCGCCTTCACCATCGCGTACTCGCCGGAGACGTTGTAGGCCGCGATCGGGAGGTCGAAGCGTTCGCGCACGGCCCGGATCACGTCCAGGTTGGGCAGGGCCGGCTTGACCATCAGCAGGTCGGCCCCCTCGGCGACGTCGAGCTCGCACTCGCGCAGCGCCTCGCGGACGTTGGCCGGGTCCATCTGGTAGCCGCGGCGGTCGCCGAAAGCGGGTGCCGAGCCGGCCGCCTCGCGGAAGGGCCCGTAGAACGCGGACGCGTACTTGGCGGCGTAGGAGAGGATCGGCGTCGAGCCGAAGTCGGCGTCGTCGAGCGCCACCCGGATCGCGGCCACCCGGCCGTCCATCATGTCGCTCGGTGCGACGGCGTCGGCGCCCGCCTCGACGTGGCTGACGGCCGTGCGGCTCAGCAGCTCGAGCGTCGCGTCGTTCGCGACCTCCTCGCCCTCGAGCACGCCGCAGTGGCCGTGGGACGTGTACTCGCAGAGGCACACGTCCGTGATCAGGACGAGGCCGGGGACGGAGGCGCGCAGTGCGCGGAGCGCCCGCTGGACGACGCCCTCGTCGTCCCACGCGCCCGAGCCCTGTTCGTCCTTCTCGTCCGGGATACCGAAGAGGATCACGGCGGGCACGCCGAGCCCCGCCAGCTCCTCCGCCTCGCCCACGAGGTCCTCGACGGAGAGCCGGCCGAGCGCCGGCAGCGTCTCGTTCGGCTCCGTTGCCGGCCCGACGAAGAGCGGGTGGACGAGCGAGTCGAGGTCGAGCCGCGTCTCGCGGACGAGCGAGCGGAGCGCGCCGGTGCTCCGCAGCCTCCGGAGCCGCGTGAGGGGGAAGGTGCTCACGGGCCCACGTTAGCCCGTGGCGGCACGGGCGCCTCCTGGACCGGGGGCTCGATCTCCACCTCCACGGGGACAGGCCCCTCCCCCTTCCAGTCCTCCAGCTCGACGCGCTCGCCGATGAACTCCCAGATCGCGCGCAGCGCCGCGAGGAGCGGGAGCGCGACGAAGATGCCCGCGAGGCCGTAGATCTCACCGCCGGCGAGCAGCCCGAAGATCACGAGCAGGGGGTGCAGCCGCAGCGCGCTGCCCATCACGTTCGGGACGACGATGTGCCCCTCGATCTGGTGGATGGCGAGGAAGAGCAGGGTCACCCAGATCGCCGAGACCGGGTCGACGATCAGCGCGTAGATCACCGGCGGGATCGCGCCGAGCCACGGCCCGAGGTAGGGGATCAGCTCCATCGCACCCACCCAGGCGCCGAAGAGCAGCGCGTACTGGTCCATGCCCTCGGCCCAGCCGAGCGTCCCGAGCACCCAGAGGCCGACCCCGGCGCTGACGCCGATGATCAGCGAGAGCAGGACCTGCCCGCGGACGTAGCCGGCGAGCGCGCTCTCGATCCGCGGGATCAGCGAGCCCGAGTCGGGGCGTGGCGGGAAGCGTCGGTCGACGGCCGCCGAAAGCCTCCCCATGTCGAGGAGCATGTAGATCGAGACGACGACGATCAGGACGAGCGAGAAGAGCAGCTCGAAGATCGAGAGCGCCGCCCCCTCGAGGAACTCGATCGCACGCGAGGTGTACTCCTGCGGGTCGGCTTCGCGCAGTGAGTCGACGAAATCCTGCCCGTCCTCGCGGACCTCGATCCGCTCGAGACCGTGGTCGTCGAGCCAGGCCTGGAGCCGGTCGACGTCCCGCTCCGCGTCGGTCTGGGAGCTCTGTCCGTGCTCGACCGTAAGGTAGGTGTCGATCCGGTCCGCAGCCTCACGAGACTGGTCGACGACCACGACGCCGATGGCGATCACGCCGACGACCAACACAGTCGCGAAGCTCAGGTACACGACGGCGATCGAGAATCCCCGCGGGATCCGCAGCCGCCCGAGCGCCCGCACGAGCGGGTCGAGCAGGAGCGCGATCAGCGCCGCGACCAGGAAGAGGAAGACGACGTGACCGACCGTGCTCGCGAGCGTCCACAGGAAGAGCAGCACGAGCGGCAGCCCGACGAGCTGCATCCAGCGAGGGATCTCGATCCTGTGATGCGCCGGCGGCATCGAGTTGATCGTACTGCGACCTCTGCGGCCCCTGACGGGGCCGCTCCGGCTCGAAGTCTCACGACTGCGAGCCACCGTATGGAGCCGCGCCGCCGGTCGCCACGCGCTTCACCCGTCGCGTCGGCGGACCGCGCGGGCGAAGCCCGCTCGGTGGTCGCTCTCAGGCCTCCGGTCTGGGACTGGAACTTCTCGGAAGATGGGAACCTTGCGCTGGCCCGTCACGAACTCTGGACGGATTTCGCTCTACAATCGCCCGTCGCAGTGTCACAAGCGTTGAACCTGAAGCGCGAGCCCCCGTCCGTTAGTGTCCGCGCGATGCCGTCCCGGAGGCGAGTGGACCAGGCGCGCCGCGCCCGTCGGCGCCGCGCGGCCGGACAGCACCGCCTGCGGCGGATCGCCGTGCTCCTGGTCGCCTCGGCGGCCGTCGTGGCGACCCTCCTGCTGACGGCCTTCGGATCGGACACGCCGGCGCGAACCGTCTCGTCGGCCCCGGCGCCCGCCAAGCGGCTGCTTCCGACCGGCCCGCCCCAGCCCCAGGTGGTCGCGGTCCACAACTCGCTCCAGATTCGCGTCCCCGTCGCGCAGCAGCGGATCACCGCGGTCGGCTACCACGCCGTGGACAACGGCGCGCTCGCGCTCGAGCCCGTCGGCGAGCAGGCGAACAAGGGGCTCTTCGCGCGGCTCGTGCGCAGGCTCGCGGGCAGGGACGAGGCAGGGCTCGCCTGGTACCAGCTCGGCGGCGACGGGCCCGCGAACGCAGTTCTCAACGTCGGGGCCGCGCCGGGGACCGACGTGTACGCACCCGTCGACGGCGTCGTCGTCGGCATCAGCGACTACGTGATCAGCGGGAAGCGGCTCGGCGCCCGCGTCGACGTCCAGCCCTCGAGCCAGCCCTCCCTCGTCGTCTCGCTGACCCATCTCCGCCCCGACCCGGCGCTCACGGTCGGCGCGGCGGTCACGGCCTCGAGCTCCAAGCTCGGCACGGTGATGGACTTCTCGCGGTTCGAGCGCCAGGCGCTCGCCCGGTACACCCAGGACGCGGGGAACCACGTTTCCCTGGAAGTCCATCCCGCCGCGACGCTCCTCGTCCAATAACGAGAGCTCGGTTCAGAATCCTCTTCGTCGCCGACGTGAACGGCGCGCCCGGCCGGCGGGCCGTCGAGCGCCTGCTGCCGTCGCTCCGCGAGGAGCTCGACGCCGACTTCTGCGTCGTGAACGGCGAGAACGCGGCCGACGGGCTCGGGATCACCCCGCGCCTGGCCGAGGTGCTCCTCGCCTCGGGCGCGGACATCGTCACGCTCGGAAACCACACCTTCCGCCGGCCGGAGATCGCGGGCTACCTGGCCGAGTCTGACCGCGTCATCCGTCCCGCCAACCTCTCGCGACATGCGCCGGGGAAGGGTCTCGCCTTCGCCGAGAGCCCGAGCGGCGTCACAGTCGCAGTCATCAACCTGCTCGGCCAGCTCTTCATCTCGCCGCCGCACGGGCCCTGGGAGGTCGTGGACGACGTCGTCGAGGAGGCACGCCGACGGACGCCGGTGATCCTCGTCGACTTCCACGGGGAGGCGACGAGCGAGAAGGTCGCGATGGCGGCCTACCTGGACGGGAAGGTCACAGCCGTCCTCGGCACGCACACGCACATCCAGACGAACGACGCGCGGGTGACCCCGGCCGGGACGGCCGCGATCACCGACGCGGGCATGACCGGGCCCCACGACTCGGTGATCGGCGTCGTGACCGAACTGGCCGTCAGGCAGATGCAGACGGGGATGCCCGTGCGGTTCAACACCGCGCAGGGCGACGTGCGGCTCGAGGGCTGTCTCGTCGAGTGCGACGAGAACGGGCGCGCTACGCGCTGCGAGCTCGTCCGGCGCCCGCTCGAAGGATGAAGAGCGCGAGCAGCGCAATCAGCGTCAGGTCGCGCGCCAGCACGAGCCACGACGCCGCGGCGTCGAACTCGAGCGCCAGCTCCCAGTAGCGGTACGGGAACCAGAGCTGGGTGAGGACGAGGGCGGCGGCCAGCACGCCGCTCGCGGCCAGCCCGCGCCGTCCACGAATCAGCGGCACGAGCGGGATCAGCCAGATCAGGAACTGCGGGGAGAGCACCTTCCCGAAGGCGACGAACGCGCACACCGCGGCGGCGCAGGCCCGCAGCAGGCGATCGCGGTCGGCCGGGCCCCGCGCGTACCAGACCCAGACCGCCAGGACGGCGCCGACCTGCAGCAGCGTCGAGGCGAGCGCGAGCGCGCCCGCCGCTCCGCCGTCGAGGTTCTGCGAGCCGTGGCTCGACTCCATCGTCAGGTCGAGCCCGAAGAGCTGGTGCGCCGTGAGTAGGAGCCCGGCACCGAGGCTCTCGATCTGGAGCGGCCGGCCCGCCTGCCCCCAGAGGGCGTCCCAGACGCCGCCCGGAGAGGCGAGCGCAAAGGGAAGGACGAGCGCGGCAGCGGCGCCGAGGAACACCGCGCCGCCGACGAGCGCCTCGCGCCGGCCGCGCGTCTTCCAGACGTGCGCGAGCAGGATCGGCGCGAGCAGGCCCGGGTAGACCTTGGCGGCAGCAGCGACGCCGAGCGCCCCGAGCCCGAGGCGCGCACGGCCGGAGAGGAAGAGCGCGACGGCGGCCACGGCGAGCGCCGCCGGCCAGAGGTCGAAGCGGGTGAGGACGACCGAGCCGAGCAGCAGCGGAGAGACGGCGACGAGGAACGGCGCCCACCACGCGCTCGCGGTGGCGGCCACGAGGAGGACGAGCGCCACGCCGAGCGCCGCCATCACCCCCTCGAAATTCGCGGCGTAGTCGCCGGGCAGCAGCGCCGGCAGAAGGAACACCGGCAGGGCACCCGGCGGGTACTCGACCGCGAAGTCGCGGTACGGCACCTGCCCGTCCTCCATCGCGAGCCCGTACCGCTCGTAGACCGGCGTATCGACGATCTGATCGCGCTCGTAGAACCCCACGTGCAGCAGCGCCCACGAGACGAGGAAGAGCGCGGCCGCAGCCGCCGCTCTAGCCGGCCGCGACCAGATCGGGAACCGGACGCTCAGCCTCGACCACCTGATCCTCGGGCGCGCGCCGGCCCGGGGGAACGAGCACCGCGAAGGCGACGAACGGGAAGAACCACGGGATGTAGAGAAAGAACCAGTGCGTCAGGACGAGCTCGAAGCCGAGCAGCAGCGCACCTGTTAGGGCGGCGAGCTGGAGCGGCGACTTTCGGCGGGGGTGGAACGCCACCGCGGCCGAGGCGGCGAGCACGAGCCCGATCAGGGGGAGCTGGACGAGGTGCAGGTCGGGGATCCCCGCAGCGTGGTACTGCCCCCAGCCCCAGATCGAGAACGGCGACTCGCGGCCGAGCTGCCAGCCGAACGTGCGGTCCCAGAAGACGCGCGCGGCATGGATCGGGTCGGGCTCGAGCAGCAGGATCGAGAACGAGACGAGCGTCGCCGCCGCGAACCCCGCGCCGAAGACGCTGACTGCGCGCGGCCGGCGCAGTCCGTCCGGGTACGAGGCCCAGAGCGGGGCGACGAGCAGCGCCCCGAACTTCGTCCAGCCGGCGAGCGCGCTGAAGGCGCCGCGCGCGAAGCTGGACGAGGCGAGCCAGAACCCCCAGACGAGGAAGAGCGCCGGGAGCGCGTCGTTCGTGTTCGAGCTGGAGACGTACTGCGTGAACGGATAGGCGGCCCAGGCGAACGGCAGCGCGGCGGCGAGCCGCAGGCCGCCGAAGCGGCGCCCGACCAGCGCGAGCCCCACCATGACGAGCAGGTCGAGCGCGATCGAGGTGAAGTGCGCGGCAGGCAGCTCGTCCCACTTCCCGCTCCACCCGAGCAGCGCGTAGCCGGGCAGGTACGCGATGTACGAGACCGGGCCGTACGTGTCCCCGCGCTCGTTCGACGACTCGCAGCGCCCGTTCGTCTGGATCCGCTCCCGGACCTCGCCGTCGGCATCGGCCTCGCCGCAGCGCTTCAGGGCGCCCTGGGCCGGCATGTGGCCGTAGGGCATCTCGCCGTTCGCGATCCGGTGTGCGCCGATCACCCCGGCGTAGCCGACGTCGATCACGTTCGAGTCCTCGAGGTTGAGCCCGATCCGGAAGCCTGCGAGGAAGACCGTGGCGGCGACGAGGATCCAGACGGGCCAGACGGCTCCGCTCCCGGAGGGATTCCTCCCGCGGACTCCCGTCCAGGCCATCCGCGCGAGCAGGTAGACGAGCGGCGGGTAGGCGAGCGCCATGCTCGCGAACGTGTTCCCGTCGTTGAAGAACCAGAGCGGGATCGAGAACGAGAGGAGCACGAGGAGGTCGAGCGTGCGAAGGGTCAGCGGCCGGCGCCAGTTCACGAGGCCGAGCAGGAAGACGGCGCAGAGCGCGAGCCAGACCTCGACGCGGTTGATCGACTTGCCGCCGAACGCGCCCTCGTAGCCGCGCGCCATCTTCCAGGCGACCTGCGGGCCCGTCCACGCCTCCGTCACCCGCCCGGAGTCGTCGTCCACCTTGCCCGTCGCGATCTCTCCGGCCTCCTCCCACCAGACGTGCACCCTCCACAGGCCGGTCTCCGAGTCGAGCCTCGCGTCCGTGACCCGCCCCTTCGCCGGGTAGCGGTCGAGCCAGCCCGCGACCTTCGGATGGCGGAGAAAGGCCGCAGTCGCCTCGGACTCCGTGAGCCGCGAGCGCTCGGCGGCCTCGGCGCCCGGCGCGACGAGCGCCGCGAGGAGCGCGGCCGCGACGAGCGGGCGTTTCACTACCTACGCCGGAAGCTCCAGAGCTTGTTGCCAACGAAGTTCAGCGGCGTCACGAGGATGATCGCGATCGCCTGGGCCGGCACCTTCTCCAGCCCGAGGGCGATCAGCGTCTCGAGGATCAGCAGGTTCGCACCCAGCGCGCAGACCGCGACGACCAGGAAGCGGATCCCCTGGTACGCGACGTGGCCGCGCTGCCCGCGGAACGTCCAGAGCCGGTTCCACGTGTAGTTGTTCGTGACGGCGACGAGGAAGGACATCGTCGCGGCGACGAGGTGGTGCACGTCGGCGCCGAGCACCAGCACGGAGAACACCGCGAGATTCACGGCGTAGCCGCTGGCGCCGACCGTGCAGAACTTCGCGAGCTGCACCCAGTTGTGCGGGCGCCTGAGCGCCGCGCCCGTGCGCCCGCCTGCGGCGGCCAGGGTGGATGAGAACGAGCGCGACACGCGCGGGCGAGCCTAGCTAAGAACCCGGCGTCAGGCCGCAGGCTCCCGGCGCCCGCGCAGCGGGGCTCCGCGGCGGCGGTAGAACTCGAGCTCGTCGCTGTCGAGCAGCGCGAAGGGCGAGTTGACGACCACCTCGTCGCCCACGCGAGAGGCCGCGGCCATCGGGAGGAAGCGGTGGCGGCCGTCGAGGCAGCGGATCTCCAGGCCCATGGCCTGCCCTCCGGGCGACTCGAGGATCACGTCGACGACGTTGCCGACCCGGATCCCGTGCAGGAGCACGCGCCGCTGTAGCAGCTCGTCCATCCCGATTCCTCTACCCCGCTCAGCGGGTGGCGAACCCGTGCTCCTCGCGCGGCTGCTCCCAGTCGACCCGGAGGTCGTCGACGTGCGCGAGCGACGGCCCGCGGCGGCACCACTCCACCATCGACTCGATCCGCTCGGGCTCCCCCTCGAACACCGCCTCGACGGTTCCGTCCGGGTTGTTGCGCACCCAGCCGGCGAGCCCCAGCGACCGTGCGCGGTCCCGGGTCTCGGCGCGGAAGAAGACGCCCTGCACCCGGCCGCGGGCGACGACCCGCGCACGGGCCTTGCTCACCGGTCGAATCCCTCGTCGCCGACGAGCGGGACGAACCGGCACGGGACCGAGCGGACGACGGCCGGCCCCTCCGGGCTCCGCACGATCACCTCGAGGCGCTGGCCCTGCCGCCGCCCGACCGGGACGACGAGCCGGCCGCCGACCCGCAGCTGGTCGTAGAGCGCCTGCGGGAACCCGGGCGCCGCCGCCGCGACCGTGATCGCGTCGTACGGCGCATGCTCCGCAAGCCCGCGCGACCCGTCGCCCACGTGGATGTCGACGTTGTCGATGCCGGCCGCCTCGAGGTTGCGACGCGCCTGCTCGGCGAGCTCGGGGATCCGCTCGATCGAGTGCACCTCGTCCGCGAGCTGCGCGAGTACCGCCGCCTGGTAGCCGGAGCCGGTGCCGACGTCGAGAACCCGCTCGTCGCCGTCGAGGCCGGCCTCCTCGAGGATCCTCGCGACCATGTACGGCTGGGAGATCGTCTGGCCGGCACCGATCGGCAGGGCGGCGTCGTCGTAGGCCCGCCGGCGCAGGGCCTCGGGCACGAAGAGCTCCCGTGGCACCTGCTCCATCGCCTGCAGCACCCGCTCGTCCGTGATGTCGCGGCCCCGCAGCTGCTCGTCGACCATCCGGAGCCGGCGATCCTCAGGCTGCGCGGGCATAGGCCGGAGCCTCGATGCCGAAATGCTCCAGGACCAGCGGCGCGACGCCGGCGATGTCGCGCGGCGGCTCCGCGCCGCCGACGACGAGCATCGGCACGAGCGAGTCGCCGTCGAGCAGCGATCCGTGGGACCCGCCGCCGGCGTGGTGACGCCCGCCGAGGTCGGCGAACTCGACGCCTGGGGAAGCCGAGACGATGACGGCGCCGCTGTTCGGATTCCGGAGCGCGTTCAGGGCGCGCGTCTCCCAGCCCTCGCGGCCGGCAACGAGCTGGAGCTCGCCGCCCTCCCGGAGGGCGAATCCGTCCCCGCCCTCGCGGAACAGCGCCACGTCGACGCCGTCGGCGCCCGCGAGCCGCTCCGCGATCGAGCGAGGCTCCTCCGTGTAGACCATCCCCGCTCGATTCGAGGCGGTGACCAGCGCGCCGGGAACGTCCGCGAGCGCGTTCTGGAGGCGGACGGCACGCTCGACCGGCGTCTGCCCGTGGTCGGAGCAGAGGACGACCGCGTAGCGCTCGAGGAACTCGTCCATTCCGCCTGCCGCCTCGACGAGCGCGCCCACCGCCTGGTCGCTCCGGCCGAGCGCCTCGCGTGCGCCGGCCGGGCCGAGCGTGTGGGACGCGTAGTCGTAGTCGGGCAGGTAGTAGAAGAGGAAGTCGAACCCGTCGCGGGTCACCAGCCAGCGGCCGACCGCGGCGGCGTAGGCGTCGATGGAGCCGCCCGACCGGGTCCGGACGGCGAGCGGCGCGCCGGTCACGTCCGACTCGAAGAGGCTGAAGTAGAAGAAGCGCCGCGGCCCCTCGACCGGCCGCACGAACCCACGGACCGTGGGCACGTGGCGCGTCCGTCCGCGGTAGCAGGGTGTGTTCACCGCCGCCGCCGTCAGCCCCGCGTCCTCGATCGACTCGAACACGGTGACCGCCTCGCGCGAGAGGTGCCGGGCGTTCATCTCGACGATCGCGTCCCTGATCGCGCGCCGGGTGCCGGCCGCCCGCATCGCGCCGAACGACGAGCCGTACTCGACGAGCCGCTGCTCGCCCCGGTGGTACCAGACGAGGTGCGGGATCCCGTGGACGTCCGGATTCGCGCCCGTCGCGAGGGTGGCGATGCAAACCGGCGTGAGCGAGGGGAAGCTCGAGACGGCCCGCGCGTACGAGCCCACCTCGTGCAGGGCGCCCAGCGTCGGCGCGGTCCGCCGCTCCACGGCGTCCTCGTAGACGTCGGGCGTCAGCCCGTCGATGACGACGAGGATCACCTTGCGGGTCATCAATCGCGCGCGAGCGTGCGGAGGCCCGCGTAGCGCTCCGGCTGCCGCCGCCTCATCCGGATCGCGAGCAGCGGCAGGCCGATCGCCTCGAGATAGCCGACGAGCGGGATGAGCGCGAGGGCGACGACGGCCGCCGCGGCGCCGGCGACGATCAGCGCGGTCGCGACGCGGACGCCGCCGCGCTGCAGGGCGCCGCGGACGATCTCGGCGGTCGACGCGGCGCCGAAGATCCCGCCCAGCGCGGCGGCTGCCGCCTCGCGCTCGTCTCCCAGGAAGATGCCCAGCAGGAACCCCCCGACGGCCGCGAGCGTGACGGCCACGAGCATCCCCGCGCGGGAGCCGGCGAGCAGCCCGGCCAGGAAGACGCCGACGCCGAGCCCGAGGCCGAGGTAGACGCCGATCCAGTAGACGTCGGCCATCAGCCGGCCAGTCTACGCGCGGAGGTTCAGGCGCTCCGAAACGCGGGACCTTTCAAGTGCGGGGCGGCTCCAAGCCGCAGGGAGCCGTTCCGCAATCTGTTCCGGCACGCACTCCGTATCCCTGGAAACCGACCAAGGAGGGGAGATGAGGAAGGTTGTGCTCCTCGGGCTCGCCGTCTGCGTTGGCGTGCTCGCGATCTCCGCAGTCGCCTTCGCGGGCCGCGGCCACGGCAAGGGCGACGCCACGAAGTTCTCCGCCCGCCTCAACGGCTGGGAGGAGGATCCGTCGCAGGTGACGACCGGTAGGGGCTCGTTCAAGGCCACGGTCGTGAACCCGACGAGGATCGACTTCAAGCTGACGTACCGGAACCTGGAGGACACGAACGTCGTCCAGGCCCACATCCACATCGGCTCCCGCCACGAGAGCGGCGGGATCAGCGCCTGGCTCTGCGGCGGGACGACCCAGCCCGCGTGCCCGGCCGGCCCCACGGCGACGGTCAACGGGACGATCGAGGCGGCTGACATCACCGGCCCGGCGGGCCAGGGTGTCGAGGCCGGCAACTTCAACGATCTCCTGCGCGCGATGCGCAAGGGCGAGTCGTACGCCAACGTCCACACCTCGCCGCGCGCACAGGGCGGCGAGATCCGCGGGCAGATCCGCGGGCACCACGACGACGACGACGACTAGCTAAGTCGCGGCCGGCTGCTCGAGGCGGCGGAGGACGGCAAGGCCGAACTCCGCCGCCCGGGCGCCGTCGACCACGCGGTGGTCGAACGTGAGCGCCACGTAGCCGACCGTCCGCACGACGATCTCGCCGTCGCGGACGACCGGGCGGTCGGCGATCCGGCCGAGGCTGAGGATCGCGACTTCCGGGTGGTTGACGATCGGTGTCTGGAAGAGCCCCGCGAACTTGCCGGCGTTCGTGACCGTGAACGTGGAGCCGCGCAGCTCCTCGGCCTTGAGCTCGCCCGCGCGCGCGGCCTCCGCCAGGCGGCGGACGTCGGCGTCCAGCTCCTCCAGCGAGCGCGCGTCGACATCGCGGACGACCGGGACGACAAGCCCCTGGTCCGTCTGGACGGCGAACCCGAGGTCGTACCGCTCGAGGTAGACGATTTCTTCGCTCTCGAGCCGGGCGTTCAGCTCCGGGAACTCCTTCAGCGCCTCCGCCGTCGCCTTGAGGACGGTCGGCAGGAGCACCGTCAGGTCGATCGCGCCGAAGTCGCATTCCTCGACCCAGGTGACGGGCGGGATCTCCCGGTGCGCGCGCGCCATGTGCTCCGCGATCAGGCGGCGCACGCCGCGCAGCGGCTCCCGGCGTCCTTCCGAGCCGTGTCTCGGGCCAGGTCCCGGGGTCAGACCCCCAGACGCGGCCGCGCGGCGCACGTCCTCTTCGGTCACCCGTCCCTGCGGTCCAGTGGCCTCGATGGTTGCGAGGTCGACGCCGAGGTCCTGCGCGATCTTGCGGATCAACGGAGTCGCACGAACTCGTGACGAATCTGCGGCAGGGGACATGTCTTCCTGCTGCGGCGCCCGCGACGCGGACGGTGGCTGCTCCCCCTCGGCCGCGGGCGCGGCTCCGTCGCCGATGACGACCAGCACGGTGCCCACCGGGACGACCTTGCCCTCCTCGACGAGGATGCTCGCGACCTTGCCCGCGGCCGGCGACGGAATCTCGACCGTCGTCTTGTCGGTCTGCACCTCGACGAGCGGGTCGTCCTCGGCGATCTCCTGTCCCTCCTGGACGAGCCAGCGGGCGATCTCGCCCTCGGTCAGGCCCTCGCCGAGATCCGGCAGCTTGAACTCGTACGCCATCAGTGCCTCTTCCGGCGATGCCGCCGGAATTCTGGGTCGCGAGCACCAAGACAGAGGCCGCACTCGTCCGCAGCCAAGGCTGGCAGCCTTGGTAAGGGCGAGGGTGGGCTCTGGCGCCGCGTGATCGCGGGCCAGAAACCGGCATGCATTGCTGGGAGAGGCACCGGAGCGAAACCTACCCGGGCTCGGCAATCTCCTCCATCTCGACGAACTCGACCTCGCCCCACCGATCGAACTGCCGCATGTGCCGGCCCGTCTCGCGGAAGCCCGCGCGCTCGTAGACCTTGATCGCCCGCTCGTTGAAGGCGGCGACGTTCAAGACGATCAGCGCCGGGCGGAAGCGCTCCCGGCCGAACTCCACTCCCGCGCGGAAGAACTCGAGGCCCAGACCGCGGCCGGTCAGGTCCGGCCGGAGCCCGAGGCCGATCTCGAGCGCGTCGCCCTTCACCTCGAAGTAGTAGAAGCCGACGAGCGAGCCGTCCTCGTCGAGGGCCACGTGGAACCGCTCGGGGTTGAGCACGGGATCCACGTCGCGGTCGTAGAAGTCGTACGGCGGCTCGTAGCGCCAGCCCGCCATCGCCTCGAAGGTCTCGGCGGAGGCCGGCTGGATCGTCAGCCTCACGCGCGCGGCGTCCCGATCCACGCGTCCGCTGGCGCGATCAGCACGCGCAGGCCGCCCTCGAAGCGCCAGAGCGAGACGGCCTGCTCGTCGCCACGCAGCTCCGGCGCGATCTCCCGCGGGACGTACCCGACCTGGAGCGTGCCTTCCTCGTTCCAGATCGCGACCGCGTTCGGGTCGTGCTCGTTCTCCGGCTCGGGGACGAGGGCCAGCCGCCGGCCCGGGTCGAACGACGGGTCGGGCAGCGCCTCGAGCCGGTAGGACACGCCCGCCGCGGGGACGACGCGGATCCGCTCGTCCTCCCACCGGACGGGCTCGCCGGTCGCCGCGTCACGGAGGTAGAAGCCGGACGGGCCGCGCTCGAGCCAGAGCCGGAGGCGCTCCGTCATCCCCGAAAGGCGTCGTCGCGCAGGACGCCGTGGACGCCCATCGTCCCGTTCACCACCTGCGTCACGCGCAGGTCCACGCCGACGCTCGCCAGGACGAGCGCATCGCCGCCGAAGACGCCGAGCTCGCGGCCGATCAGCGCGACCATTCCGTCGACTGCGATCTTGGCCGCACGGTCGAGATGCTCGTCCATCCCGAAGGTGAGCCAGGCGCCGTCGATCTGCGCCATCGGCCATTGCAGCGACAGGTCCTCGTCCACGTCCAGCGCCAGCCGCGCCTGGGCGGGCGTCTCGATCGCGGTCCCGGAGACCTCGCCGTCGCCCTGCGCGGCATGCCCGTCGCCGGCGGAGAAGAGCGCGCCGTCGACCGGGATCGGGAGGTAGAGCGTCGTTCCGGCCACGAGCTCCTTGCAGTCGATGTTCCCGCCCCAGCGGCGCGGCGGGATCGTCGAGTGGACGCCCGGCTCGGGCGGCGGCATGCCCATGACACCGAGGAACGGCTTCAGGTCGAGCTCACGGCCGAGCGCGCGACCGATCCCGGCGCGGAGCTCCCAGTAGACCGCGTGGTCCTCCCCGCCGTGCGTCACGCCCCAGTGGGCCGGTCGCACCTCCTCGATCCGGACGACGAGCGTCTGTCCCGCCTTCGCACCGCGCACCTCGATCGGCCCGGCGAGCGCGTGGCCGGTGTCGAGCTCGGGATTCCGGGCGGCAATCCGCTCGTCCGGCTCGACGTCCCATGCGTGGTTCGGCATGGAGATCCGGACCGTGTCCCCGGGATCGATCGACAGCACCGGCTCGAGGTCGCGCGAGAAGTGCCCGTGCAGCGCCCACGGCTCGCACGGGAGCTCGTGGAGCACGCGTCAGCCCACCCGCTCGGCGAGACTCTCGTAGCGGGTGACGAACCCGTCGGAGTCGAACTCGATCTGGGCGACGAACGAGCCGGAGCTGTAGCGGACGGCGCCGTCGCCGAGCGGCTCGTACCGCTGATCGGAACGCGAGACCTCCAGCGACGGGACCGCGACGAACGCCATCACGAAGTCCGTCGCCGCCTCGAGGCCGTCCAGCAGCGGCAAGGAGTTGAAGAGCGGCGAGTAGCCGAGGTCGAAGTAATCGGCGCCGTCGAGCCCGATGTCGATGCGCGGTCCGCCCTGCACCTCGGCTCGTAGACGGCCGGGAACGAGCTCGTAGCGGAGCTCGTACGCGACGCCGATCTGCGTGCCGCGCGCCGAGAGCCCGTCTCGCGTGACCTCGGCCTCGGCGATCTCCATGAGCGGCAGCGCCGTGCCGCGCCAGACGAGTGTCCGGCGCACTAGAAGCGCAGAAGCTTGCGCGCCGCGTCGACCACCCGCTCGACGGACGGCATGTACGCGTCCTCGATCTGCCAGTACGGGTACGGCACGTCGTAGCCGGTGACGCGGAGGACCGGCCCGCGGAGGTCGAGGATCGCCTTCTCCGCCAGGATCGCCGCCAGCTCGGCGCCGAAGCCCGCCGTCCGCGGAGCCTCCTGGACGATCACGACCCGACCCGTCTTCGCCGCCGACGCCAGCAGCGCGTCCTCGTCGAGCGGCTTCAGCGTCCGCAGGTCGAGCACCTCGGCGCTCGCCTCGCCGGCCAGGGCGTCCGCCGCCTGCTCGCAGAGGGGCACCATCGAGCCGTAGGCGACGAGCGTCACGTCCGTCCCCTCGCGCGCGATCCGCGCCTCGCCCAGCGGCACCGTGTACTCGCCGTCCGGCACCTCGCCCCGCATCGTCCGGTAGTGGAGCTTGGGCTCGAGGATCACCACCGGGTCGGGCTCGCGGATCGCCGAGGCGAGCAGCCCCTTCGCGTCCGCCGGCGTCGACGGGATCGCCACCTTCACTCCCGGCGTGTGCGCGTAGTACGCCTCGGGCGAGTCGTCGTGGAGCTCGGGGGCGCGAACGCCGCCGCCGTACGGCATCCGGATCGTGACCGGGAACTCCATCGCGCCGCCCGTCCGCCAGCGGTACCGACCCACGTGCGTGATCAGCTGGTCGAGGCACGGGTAGCTGAAGGCGTCGTACTGCATCTCGCAGACCGGCCGCCAGCCGGCCATGCAGAGGCCGACGGCCGTCCCGAGGATTCCGGCCTCGGCGAGCGGCGTGTCGACGCAGCGGTCGGGCCCGAAGCGGTCGCGGAGCCCGGCGGTCGCGCGGAAGACGCCGCCGGCGCGGCCCACGTCCTCGCCCATGACCATGACGCTGCCGTCACGCTCGAGCTCGACGTGGAAGCAGTCGTTGATCGCCTCGACGAGCAGCTTCTCAGCCACCGAGGATCCTCCGGAGCTCCGCAAGCTCCTCGTCGAACGACGCGGGCGGGTTCGCGTACGCGTGTCTGAAGAGGAGCTCGGGGTCGGCCGGCGGCTCCGCCTCGGCGGCGGCGATCCCCTCGCGCATCCGCTCGAGCGCCTCGGCCTTGATCTCCTCGGCCCGCTCGTCGGTGAGCACGCCGGCCCGCCGGAGGTAGCGCTCGTACCGCCCCAGGCACTCGTTCCGCATCTCCTCCTCGACCCGCTCGAGGTCGATGTAGGCAGTCGGGTCGTCCGCGGTCGCGTGAGGCGCGGTGCGGTAGGTGACCGCCTCGATGAAGGTCGGCCCCTCGCCGGCCCGCGCGCGCTCGACTGCCGTACGGGTCGTCTCGTAGACGGCGAGCACGTCGCCGCCGTCCACCCGCACGCCCGGCATCCCGTAGCCGGCCGCCTTGTCGGCCAGCGTCTCCGCGGCCGTCTGCGCGTCGAGCGGCGTCGAGATCGCCCACTGGTTGTTGTTGCAGAAGAGGATCGCGGGCGCCTTCATGACGCCGGCGAAGTTCGCCCCCTCGTGGAACGAGCCCTCGGAGGTCGCGCCGTCGCCGAAGTAGGCGATCGCCACCGCGCGCTCTCCCCGCAGCTTCTTCCCCCACGCGAGCCCGACCGCGTGCGGGACGTGCGTCCCGATCGGGACGCAGATCGAGGCGACGTTGTAGTCGAGCGGGTTCCACCAGCCGGCCGGGTGGCCGCGCCACCACGACAGCACCGTCGAGACGGGCATGCCGCGCAGGAGCCCGATCGCGGACTCCCTGTAGCTGGGGAAGATCCAGTCCTCCTGCTCGAGCGCGTAGGCCGAGCCGGCCTGCATCGCCTCGTGGTTCCAGAAGATGGCGTAGGTGCCGATGCGGCCCTGGCGGTGGTAGACGACCGAGCGCTCGTCGTAGGTGCGCAGGCTGACCATCCAGCGGTAGAGCTCGATCAGGTCGGCCTCGTCGAGGCCCTCGACCTCCCCGTCCGGGATGCTCTCTCCGTCGCCGATGACACGGCGGAGCTCGCGCTCGTCGGGCAAGACTTGCGCCATGGCAGCCGCGAATCTACCCGAGCGGGTGGAGCTCGTCCTCGGCGGGGCCGCCGTCAGCCTCCTGATCGTCTTCCTCGGCGCCCTCCGGGCGACGCTGCGGCGGGAGGAGGGCGAGGCCGGTGCGCTCTCGGCGACCACCGTGATCGGCGGCTCCGTCCTCGCCGCGGCAGCCCTCGTCGCCCTCGCGGCCGAGGACGAGGACCTGCGGGCTCTGCTCGCCTTCCCGGCGGCCACGACCCTGGTCGCCGCTGCCCTCGGGATCCTCTCGACCGGCGCCCTCCCGCGGTGGCTCGCCTACACCGGCCTGGGCGCGGCGGCGCTCCAGCTCTCGGCGGCCTTCTCGCTCGACGAGCTGGCGATCGCGGCCTTCGCGGCTTGGGCGCTGCTCGCGAGCGG
>DASSSO010000201.1:0-21769 GCA_035776735.1 Gaiellaceae bacterium
GCGCCGACGAGGTGCCGGGCCTGGAGCTCGTGTACGAGCCCGAGTACCTGCGCTTCTTCCAGGCGCGGTTCCAGCCCCTCGGCTCGTTCCCGGACTTCGCCGCGGCCGCCGGCCGCGAAGCGGCTTTCGTCTAGGCCGCGAGGAGGCCGGCGCTCCGGCCGACCGTCTCGAACGCCGCCAGCGCGCGGTCGAGGTGCTCCTCGGTGGCGGCGGCCGACATCTGCACGCGCACGCGGGCCGTTCCCTCCGGGACGACCGGGTAGCCGAAGCCGGTCACGAAGACGCCCTCGTCCAGCAGCCGCTCGCTGAAGGCCATCGCGGCCGCGGTCTCGCCGAGGATGATCGGGATGATGGCTCCCTCGCCGTCGAGCGGGCGGAAGCCCGCCTTGCGCAGGCGCCCGCGGAAGCTGCGTGTGTTCTCGTGCAGGCGCCCGATCAGCTCGGGGTGCTCGCGCAGGACCTGCACGGCCCGCAGGGCGGAGCAGGCCACGGTGGGCGGGAGCGCGTTCGAGAAGAGCTGCGGGCGTGAGCGCTGGGCAAGCACGTCGCAGACCTCGCGGCTCGAGGCCACGAAGCCGCCCGCCGCGCCGCCGAGCGCCTTGCCGAGCGTGCTCGTGATCACGTCCACCTCCCCGAGGAGCCCGAAGTGCTCCGCCACGCCGCGGCCGGCCTCGCCCATCACCCCCGTTCCGTGCGAGTCGTCGACGATCACGACCGCTTCTTGCGCACGGGCGAGCTCGACGATGTCCGGCAGGCGCGCGAGGTCGCCCTCCATGCTGAACACGCCGTCCGTCACGACGATCTTGCGCTGCCCCGGCTCGCACGCGCCCAGGGCGTCGCGCAGCTCGGCCATGTCCGAGTGGCGGTAGATGACCTTGCGCACCGGCTTCGCCAGCCGCATCGCATCGACGATGCTCGCGTGGTTCAACTCGTCGGAGATCAGCACCGTCCGCTCGTCGGTCAGCGTCGGGATCACCGCCTCGTTCGCGTTCCAGCAGGAGGCGTAGGTCAGCGCGGCCTCGGTCCCGACGAACTCGGCGAGCTCGGCCTCGAGCTCGTAGTGCGGCGCGAAGGTTCCGCAGATGAAGCGCACGGACGCCGTGCCGGCCCCGTACCGGTCGAGCCCGTCCTTGGCGGCCCGGACGACCTCCGGGTGAGCTGCGAGCCCGAGGTAGTTGTTCGACGAGAGGACGAGCACCTCCCCGCGGCCCTCCATCTCGACCACAGGCCCCTGCGGCGAGCGAAGCGTGAGGAACCGCTTGTACGTCCTCGCCTCGCGGAGGCCGTCGAGCTCGGCCGCCAGCTCCTCGCGCAGGCGCTCGTTCATCGGTGCGCCCAGGGCGCGAGCTCCCGGACCCGCTCCGCAGGTTCGCGCGCCTCCGCCGGCTCCGCGGCGACCGCCGTCCCCACGCCCTCGCCGGGGAAGAAGACCACCTTGCAGGCGAGGCCGGCGTCGAGCTCGGCCAACGCGCGGTCGAAGTCGGCGAGCGCGCAGCGGTGCGTGATCAGCGGCCGCAGGTCGACGACGCCGTGCTCGAGCAGCCAGCGGGTCTTGTACCAGGTCTCGAAGATCCGCCGGCCGCTCACGGCGGTCACTGAGAGGTTCTTGAAGATCAGCGACTCGGCCACGTCGATCTCGACCGGCCGGGCCGGGATCCCGAAGAGGACGACCTGGCCGCCGTTCCGGACGATCCGGAAGGCGTGGTCGATCGCGCTCGGCGCCCCCGACATCTCGAGGACGACGTCGAGGTGGTCGCCCTCGTTGTGCTCGAGGAACCAGCCCGGGACGTCGTCGACCGCGTCCACGTCGACGACGTCGGTGACGCCCATCTTCCGGGCGAGGCCGGTGCGGAACGGGATCCGGTCGGAGGCGAGCACCCGGCCGGCGCCGGAGGCGCGGGCGATGGCGATGCTGAAGAGCCCGACCGGGCCGCACCCGAGGACGGCGACCGTTCGGCCGGCGAGGTCGTGGAGGCCGGTCGCGAAGACGGCGTTCCCGAACGGCTCCTGGAGCGTCGCGATCTCGGGCGGGAGCTTCTCGCGGTCGTTGAGCCAGATCACCGACTCGGGGACGGCGACGTACTCGGCGAACGCCCCGTCGCGGTCGACCCCGAGGATCTCGGTGCGCTCGCACATGTGCGCCCTGCCCGTGCGGCACTCGAAGCACATGCCGCAGGTGACGTGGCTCTCGGCCGAGACGTAGTCGCCGACGGCGGTGTGGCGGACGTTGCGGCCTACCTCCACCACCGTGCCCGCGAACTCGTGGCCGAGCGTGAGCGGCGGCCGGATCCGGTGCTGCGCCCATTCGTCCCAGTGGAAGATGTGGAGGTCGGTCCCGCACAGGCTCGCCGCCTCGACGCGGACGAGAACGTCGTCGTCGCGGATGGCGGGCACGGGCACCTCGTCGAGGGCGAGGCCCGGCTCGCGGCGCAGCTTGCGGATCGCCCACATCGTGCGCTCAGTGTGTGCGCGCGAGCTTGCGCGCCGATCGGGTAGACGCCGCACGGCGCCTGCGGATTCTCGGCTCCCGCCCGAAGGTCAGCAGCGCCGTCGGCCGGTCGGGGAGCTGGTCGACGCCGCCGAACTCGGGAACGAGGATCGACGTGATCCTGGGGCGCAGGGCCGGCCGGATCTGGCCGTACGCGATCTCCGCGGCCCCGTCGAGGCTCTCGCAGTCGTCCTCGACCAGGACGTCCGGCAGCTCCCGCTCCACGACGTCGCCGTAGCTCTCGCCCCGCCGCCGGGCCAGGATGCGACCCGGCGGGAAGCCCCAGCGCCGCAGGACCGACGCGTCCTCGGCCACCTGGTACGGGCCCCGGTGCGAGCTCAGGTACGCGATCTCGGCGCCCTCGTCCGCCCAGCGCCGGAGCTTCGCCACCGCCCCGTCGACGGGCACGTAGGCGGCGAAGTCGTGGAGCCCGAGGTCCGTGCCGTCGCGGGCCTGTGCGACGCGCTCCTCGCGCGTCCGCCCCACCCCGCCCGGGTGCATGAGCACGGTTCCGTGCAAGAAGACCAGCAGCCGCACGGACATCAGACCGGGATCTCGGCGGCGTCCGCCTCCGACCGAGGGCGCCGCGCGACGCCGGAATGCTCCGCCGCCGCCGCGACCGCCTTCGCGACCGCCGGCGCGACCCGCCGGTCGAAGACGCTCGGGACGATGTAGTCCGCCGAGAGCTCGTGAGGTGAGACGACCGCGGCCAGGGCCTCGGCCGCCGCCAGCTCCATCGCCGGCGAGATCCCGCGCGCCCGGACGTCGAGCGCGCCGCGGAAGACGCCGGGGAACGCGAGCACGTTGTTGATCTGGTTCGGATAGTCCGACCTGCCGGTCGCGATCACGGCCGCGACGTCGTGGATCTCGTCGGGCAGCACCTCGGGCGTCGGGTTGGCCATCGCGAAGACGATCGGGCCGGGCGCCATCCGCCGCACCGCCTCCGCGCTCACCGCTCCGGGCGCCGAAAGGCCGATGTAGACGTCGGCGCCCTCCAGCGCCTCGTCGGCCGAGCCGGCGAAGTGGTGCGGGTTCGTGAGCGAGGCGTACTCGGCCTTCGCCGGGGTGAGGCCGGGGCGGCCGACGTAGAGCGCTCCCTCCCGGTCGCAGCCCACGATCTCGCGGACGCCGGCGGCGAGCAGCGCCTTCGTGACCGCCGTCCCCGCGGCGCCGACGCCGGTGAGCACGACGCGAACCTCGTCCGGCCGCTTGCCGACGACCTGCAGCGCGTTGATAAACGCCGCCAGCGTCACGATCGCCGTCCCGTGCTGGTCGTCGTGGAAGACGGGGATGTCGAGCAGCTCGCGCAGGCGGCGCTCGACCTCGAAGCAGCGCGGAGCGGAGATGTCCTCCAGGTTGATCCCGCCGAAGACGGGCGCGATCGCGACGACGGTCCGCACGATCTCGTCGACGTCCTTCGTGGCGAGGCAGACCGGCCAGGCGTCGATCCCGCCGAACTCCTTGAAGAGCACGGCCTTCCCCTCCATCACGGGCAGTGCCCCCTCCGGGCCGATGTCGCCCAGGCCGAGGACGGCGGTGCCGTCGGTGACGACGGCAACCGTGTTCTGCTTGATCGTCAGGCTCCAGACCTTCTCGGGGTCGTCCGCGACCGCCTGCGAGACCCGGGCGACGCCCGGCGTGTAGGCCATCGAGAGGTCGTCGCGGGTCTTGAGCCGGTGCCTCGGCCGGACCTCCAGCTTCCCGCCCAGGTGCATGAGGAACGTCCGGTCGGAGACGTGCAGCACCTCGATCCCCTCGACCGCACGCACGGCGTCGAGGATCTGGTCGAGATGGGCGGGGCTGTCCGCCATCACCGTGACGTCGCGGATCTTGTGCTCGGCCTCGACGCGGACCAGGTCGATCGCTCCGAGCAGCCCCTCGGCGTCCGCGATCGCCTGCGCGAGCGCCGCGAACGCGCCCGGGTGGTTCTCGAGCCGCACCCGGACCGTGGCGCTGAACGACGCGGACTGGTGCAGCGCGTGCTCCCTGCCGGCCACGCTCACCGGAGCCCGACCGTCCTTCCCTGCTCGTCGATGTCGATGCGGAGGGCCGCGGGCTCGGCGCTGAGGCCGGGCATCGTCATGAGGTCGCCGCAGAGGACGACGAGCCAGCCTGCGCCCGTGTAGGGGCGGATCTCCCGCACGGGGAGGGTGAAGCCCTCCGGTGCGTTGAGCAGCGCCGGATCGTGGGAGAGCGAGAGCGGGGTCTTCGCCATGCAGATCGGCAGGGCGTCGAGCCCTTCCGCCTCGCAGGCGGCGATCGTCTGCTCGGCCTCGGGGCTCAGCTCGATGCCGGCGGCGCCGTAGAGCCGGGTCGCGAGCTTCTCGATCTTGAGGGCGATGGGATCGTCGAGCTCGTAGGTGAACTCGAGCTGGACCGTGCGCTCGGCGGCGGCCGCGACGGCCTCCGCGAGCGCGACCGCGCCGGAACCACCGTCGGAGTACGCGGACGTGGCCTCGGCCGCGAAGGCGCCGTGCTCGAGCGCGAGCTCGCGCACGAAGCCGACGTCGGCGTCCGTGTCCTCGGGGAACCGGTTGACCGCGACGACGGGGTCGATCCCGAAGCCCCGGACGATCCCGATGTGGCGCAGGAGGTTCGCGCCGCCCACGGCCAGGTCACCGTCGCCGTGGTGGCGCAGCGCCCGCAGGGTGACGACCAGGACGACCGCGTTCGGCTGGAAGCCGGCCCGGCGGGAGACGAGGTGCATCTGCTTCTCGAAGCCCATCTCGGAGCCGAAGCCGCCCTCGGTGACCACGTAGTCGGCAGTCCGCAGGCCGAGCAGGTCGGCGACTAGGGAGTTGTTGCCGTGCGCGATGTTGGCGAACGGGCCGGCATGGACGATCGCCGGGACACCCTCGAGCGTCTGGATCAGGTTCGGCTTCAGCGCCTCCCTGAGCAGGACGGCCATCGACCCGGCGGCGCCGAGCGCGTCCGCCGTGACCGGCTCGCCCTTGACGGTCCGAGCGACCGTGATCCGGCCGAGTCGCTCGCGGAGGTCGGCGAGATCGCGTGCCGCCGCGAGGATCCCCATCGTCTCCGAGGCGGCGGTGATGTCGAAACCGGTCGCGCGTGCAACGCCGCCGGTCGGCCCGAGGCCGGTGACGATCCGGCGCAGCGCGCGGTCGTTGACGTCGAGGGCGCGGCGCCAGGTGATCGTCTCGGGATCGATCCCGAGCGCGTTGCCGTGGAAGAGGTGGGCGTCGAGCATCGCGGCGAGCAAATTCGTGGCCGATCCGACGGCGTGGATGTCGCCGGTGAAGTGGAGGTTGATGTCCTCCATCGGGACGACCTGCGAGCGGCCGCCCCCCGCGCCGCCGCCCTTGATCCCGAAGACCGGCCCCATCGAGGGCTCACGCAGACACACGACCGCGTTGCGGCCGCTCCGCACGAGCCCGTCGACCAGCCCGATGGCGGTCGTCGTCTTGCCCTCGCCGAACGGCGTCGGCGTGATCGCCGTGACCGCGACGAGCTTGCCGGGCGAGACGTCCCGCCGGCGCTCGATCGCCGAGAGCGCAACCTTCGCCTTGTCCCGGCCGTAGGGCTCGAACTCGTCCTCGCCCAGGCCGAGATCGGCCGCCACCTCCCCGATCGGCCGCGGCTCCGTCCGACGCGCGATCTCCAGGTCGGTGACCGGCTGGAGGATCGACGCCATGGGCCGAGTGTCCTCAGCCACTCAGGCACCGCCATCGGGCGATGCCCCGGTCGGTCATCGGTACTTCTCCGCAGAAGGATCCGGACCGGGGCCGGATGTTGCGCGCCGGCGCGGTGTCGATGCTCTTCCCATGCAGTCGTGGTTCAGGGGTCCTCGGGCAGTCGCCCTTGCCGGCATCGTGGCGATGGTGCTGGCCGGAGGGCTGGTCGCTGCCAGCCTCGCGACCCGCGACGACGAGGCGCCTCCCGAGCCGATCCCGGTCGCCCTGGACTCGAGCGAGACCACGCGGCTCCTGGACGGCATCCCGCAGAAGGGAACCGTCCTGGGCCGTCCCGACGCGCCGGTCACGCTCGTCGAGTACGGCGACCTGCAGTGCCCGTACTGCGCCGCCTGGACGCACGAGGCGTTTCCGCCGCTCGTGCGCGACTACGTGAGGAAGGGCAAGCTGCGGATCGAGTTTCGCGGGCTCACGTTCATCGGCCCCGATTCCGACAGCGGCCTCCGCGCAGCGCTCGCCGCGGGCGAGCAGGGCAAACTCTGGCACGTCGTCGACCTCCTCTACCACAATCAGGGCCACGAGAACTCCGGCTGGCTGAGCGACGATACCCTCCGGCAGGTCGGTACCTCGGTGGAAGGTCTCGACGTGGAGCGGATGTTCGCCCGGCGTGACGCGATGACAGAGCATGTCGACGCTGCGCAGGCCGCGGCCAACGCTTCCGGGATCGACGGGACGCCGGCGTTCGAGGTCGGCCCGACCGGCGGCCCGCTGACGCGCGTCCAGATCTCCTCGCTCGACGCCGACGCCCTCCGCCCGGCGATCGAGTCCGCGCTCGCGCGGCGGTGAGCGACCGGACGCTGCGCTTCTGCGTCGGCGCGCTCGCGTCGGCGGGGCTCCTCGTCGCGGGCTACCTGACGTACGCCCGCTACTCGGGGACAACGATCACGTGCTCGACCGGCGGCTGCGAGACGGTGCAGGAGTCGTCGTACGCGACGCTGGGGGGCGTGCCGGTGCCCGTTCTCGGGCTCCTCGGGTACGCCGCGCTGCTGACGACGGCGTTCTTCGTGCAGGACGTCGCGCGCGCGGCGGGGGCGGCGCTGGCGCTCGGCGCCTTCGTGTTCAGCGCCTACCTCCTGTACGTGCAGCTCGCGCTGATCGACGCCGTCTGCGACTGGTGCGTCGTCAGCGACGCGATCGTGACCGCCGTCGTCCCCTTCGCCGTCCTGCGCCTACGTCGGTAGTTCTCCGTAAGCAGGATCGTGGCCGTCTCCGATGGCGACGCGGTCGCCGCAGCGCAGCATCGGGGCGAAAACGAGGAGGTGGAACAGATGTACGACGAGCATGCTGCGCTCGACCGCTCCACGGTCGCCGACGTGATGCACCGTGGGATCGTCACCTGCGACGTCGACTCGCCGCTGAGCGCCGTCGCCCGCATGATGGCCGCCCACCGGATCCACTGCGTGGTCGTCCGGAACGACGCGTCCGACTGGGCCGAGACGCCGGGCGGCGGCCTCTGGGGCGTCGTCTCCGACCTCGACCTCGTGCGCATCCTCGTCACCGAGGGCGTCCTCGGGCACACGGCGGGCCAGAGCGCCGTGACGCCTGCGGTCACGGTGGGCGCCGGCGACCCGGTACGCGGCGCGGCCGAGCTGATGGCGGAGCGCGAGGTGACGCACCTCGTCGTGGTCGACCACGCGTCGAGGCCGGTCGGGGTCCTCTCCACGCTCGACGTCGCCCGCGCGATCTCCGATCTCGTGCCGGCGCCTCGGTAGTTCTCCGCAGCGCGATTGGGGGCGACCGCCGATGGCGCGCCCGGACGCCCCTTCGACAATCGGTCCCGGAAAGGAGGTTCCGATGAAGGACGAGCAGCTTGTGCTCGACGAGATGACCGTCGCAGACGCGATGCACCGCGGCGTCCTGACGTGCGGCCTCTACGCGCCGCTGACTCAGGTCGCGAGGACGATGGCCGAGGAGAGCGTCCACTGCGTCGTCGTCTGGAACGAGCCCTCCGAGGCGGCCGAGACGCCGCTCTGGGGCGTCGTCTCCGACCTCGACCTCGTGGCCGTCGCGGCCTCGGAGAACCTTCGCGACCGGACGGCCGGCGGCAGCGCCAACACGCCGGTGCTGATGGTCGAGACGACCGAGCCGCTTCGGCGTGCCGCGCAGATGATGGCCGAGCACGAGGTTTCGCACCTCGTCGCGGTCGATCCGGTCACGACGAAGCCGGTCGGCGTTCTCTCGACGCTCGACATCGCACGCGCGCTGAGCGGTCTGGCCGAGCCCGCCTCCGTCGCGTGAGCGGCCGGATCGTCGTCGGCGTCGACGGCTCCGACGGCGCCCGCGCCGCGCTCGACTGGGCGCTCGACGAGGCGCGCCTCCGCGGCGCCGCCGTGGACGTCGTGCACTCCTGGCACGCGCCCTCGCTCGTCGTGCCTGGACGGTTCGGAGCCTCCGCGCCCGTCGGCGAAGAGACGCTCGAGGCGGCCCGCCGCTCGGCGGAGCACCTGCTCGAGCACGAGCTCCAGGCGGCGAACACCGACGGGCTCCAGGTCGAGCCGCTCGCGCCGAGCGCATCCCCGGTGGACGCGCTGCTGGACATCGCCCGCGGCGCGGATCTCCTCGTCGTCGGCACACGGGGGCGCGGCGGCTTCGCGGGCCTCCTGCTCGGCTCGGTCAGCCAGCAGGTCTCGCACCATGCGCCCTGCCCGGTCGTGATCGTGCCGCCGCCCGAAAAGTAGGAGGCGGTGCCGGCCGCAGACGCGGCCGGCACGGTCGACGTCAGGTCAGCGGTGAGCCTTGATCCGTTCGATCTCGCGGTCGATGTCCGCCTCCGTCGGCGGCCCGCCCAGGTACGTCTTGACGGCGTCGTAGGCCAGCA
The DNA here is from genome assembly GCA_035776735.1 of Gaiellaceae bacterium. Taxonomy (GTDB): domain Bacteria; phylum Actinomycetota; class Thermoleophilia; order Gaiellales; family Gaiellaceae; genus JACDAN01. Next base: position 9,017 of record DASSSO010000201.1, read on the forward strand.
GGCCGCCCCAGATCAGGATCACCCAGAGAATCCACGGGTTCCAGTTCCCCTGGCCGGCGCTGTCGCTGAACCGGTCGGGCCAACCGTCGGCGTTCATGTACTCGGTCAGTGCCCAGACGCCGGTCAGCACCGGCATCCCGATCAGGAACAGCGCGAGGTGGAGCTTGAAGCTCCGCACGCGCTCGACCTGCTTGATCGCAAGCCGTCGGAGCGCGTAGTCCTCGGGCGTCTCGCGAGGGATCTCGCGGCGAAGCTCCTCGACCGGCGCCTGCCCGTTCTTCGTCTGCGGCTCCATGAGCATGGCATTCACCTCCTCGTGAGCCGCTTTCAGCATCCAGCGCGGCGCCTCCCGCGTCATCGGGAGGGCCGCGGATCGCGCCCTCGGGTCATTACGGACGGCCGTCCTGCGCTCCGGCGAGGATGTCCCTGATGGCCGTCCCGAACGTTCCTCGCGCGCCACCGGGAGCCCGCGCCGCCGAAGTGGTCTCGTCGCTCGCCGGGAAGACGTTCGACTCGGCAACGGAGCTCGCCGTCGTGGACGGCGACCGGCTCGTCGGGCTGGTGCCGATCGAGCGCCTGCTCGCGGCTCCTGCGGAGACACCCGTCGAGGAGCTCGTCCACGTCCCGCCCACGATCCGGCCGGAGGCCGACCTCGAGAGCGCGGCCCGGCAGGCCGTCGCCGCGGGAGGGCGGAGCGTGGCGGTCGTCGACGAGGAAGGCCGCTTCGTCGGCTTGGTGCCGCCCGAGCGGCTGCTCGCGGTCCTTGAGCTCGAGCACGAGGAGGACCTGGCGCGGCTCGGCGGCTTCCTCTCCAGGGCACGGATGGCTCGGCGGGCGGCGGACGAGTCGCTCCCACGCCGGCTCTGGCACAGGCTTCCCTGGCTCGCGATCGGCCTCGCGGGCGCGATGGCGTCGGCCGTGATCGTCGGCTGGTTCGAAGACGAGCTGCGCAAGAACGTGCTACTCGCTCTGTTCATCCCGGCGGTCGTCTACATGGCGGACGCCGTCGGGACGCAGACCGAGACCCTCGTGATCCGGGGCTTGGCGGTCGGAGTCCCGATCCGGGAGGTCGTCGTGCGCGAGCTGACGACGGGGGCGATCACAGGCGTGATGATCGGCGCCGCCTTCTTCCCGTTCGCGCTCGTCGTCTGGGACGATGCACGCGTCGCCGCGAGCGTGGCGCTCGCGCTCGGCGTCAGCTGCTCGATCGCGACCCTCGTGGCGATGGTGCTTCCGTACGCGCTGTCGCGTTTCGGGCGCGATCCGGCCTACGGCTCGGGACCGCTGGCGACTGTGATCCAGGACCTGACCTCGGTCCTCGTCTACTTCGCGATCGCCACGGCGCTGGTCTGACGGCGCCGGTACGCACGCCGAAGCTCGTCCACGCCCCAGACGATCACCGGGAAGGGCACGAGGATCGCGAGCTCGACCGGGCCGAGCGGCGCGGTGTGGAAGACCGGCTGTAGCGCCGGGAGGTAGATCACGGCGGCGGCGACCAGCAGCTCGAAGAGGATCCCCCAGAGCAGGAGGCGGTTCGTGAAGACGCCGACGGAGCGCAGCGACGCCCGCTCGGTGCGGGACGCGAACGCTGTCCCGATCTGGCAGGCGACGATCCCGGCGAACGTCATCGTCGTGGCACGGACGTAGTCGTCGTGCAGCGGCGAGCCGGATTCGACGTCGTCGCCGGGGCTCCAGCCGGCCAGCAGCAGGACGACGAAGAAGCCCGCGAGGACGAGCGCTGTCGACACGAGGCCCATCCACCCCCACGCACGGATCAGCATCTCCTTGCGAATAACGTTCTCGGTGCGGCGCCGCGGCGGCCGCTCCATCAGGCCCGGCTCAGCCGGCTCCCGTCCGAGCGCGAGCGCCGGGACTGTCTCGGTCCCGAGGTCGATGGCCAGGATCTGGAGCACGGTTAGTGGGAGGGGGACGAGCCCGCCGGAGGCTGCGAAGACCACGAAGGGAATCGCCTCCGGCGGAGCGTGGGCGAAGATGTAGACGATGAACTTGCGGACGTTGTCGTAGACGCGGCGCCCCGCCCGGACGGCGGCGACGATGGAGGCGAAATTGTCGTCCGTCAGCACCATCGTCGAGGCCTCGCGTGCGACGTCCGTTCCGGATAGGCCCATCGCGACGCCGATGTCCGCGCGGCGCAGCGCGGGCGCGTCGTTCACGCCGTCGCCGGTCATCGCGACGATCTGACCCTCCGCGCGCAGCGCGTCGGCGATCCGGAGCTTCGCCTCCGGTGAGCTCCGCGCGAAGATCAGCTGCGGCTCCTCCCGCAGCAACCGGTCGAGCTCGGCCTCGCTGAGAGCCTCGAGCTCGGCTCCTGTGACGATGCGGGGGCGGTCGGCGATGCCCACCCTCCGGGCGATCTCGGCCGCCGTCAGGCCGGCGTCGCCCGTGATCACGATGATCCGGATGCCCGCGGCCCCGCAGCGGGACACGGCGTCGGCGACCTCCGCACGCGGCGGGTCGAACAGCGCAGCGAGGCCGAGAAAGGACAAGTCGCGCTCGGCGTCCTCACGCTCTGCAGGGATCGGCTCGTCCGGCGGGAGCACTCTCCGCGAGAGAGCGAGGACGCGCAGCCCTCGGGTCTCGTAGTCTGCGGCCAGCCGTTCGATCGTCGCTCGAGTGTCGTCGTCGAGGGCCCGGTCCTCCCCACCCGGGTCGACCGCGCGGGCACAGCGGGCAAGCACCTCCTCGGGCGCGCCCTTGATGTGAAGCGTCGGCCCCGCGCTCTCGGCGTGCACGGTGGACATCAGGCGAAGCGCCGGGTCGAAGTGAAACTGTGCGAGCCGCGTGCGCTCACGAGAGCCGACGCGCACGTCCTCGCCGGCCGCGGCCGCGAGCTCGAGGAGCGCCACCTCGGTCGGGTCGCCGCTCGACTCCTGCTGTCCGTCGGCGAGCTCGGCGTTATTGCACCTTGCCGCTGCGCGGACGAGGCCGGCGACGGCGGCGTCACGCGTCGATGCCGCGCGGATCTCGTCGTTCTCGAGCTTTCCCTCCGCCGTTGCGATCCCGGCAACGCGCATACGGTTCTCGGTCAGCGTCCCGGTCTTGTCCGAGCAAATCACCGTCGTCGAGCCGAGTGTCTCGATCGCCGAGAGCCGCTTCACCAGCGCGCCGGACCGCGCGAGCAGGCCGACGCCGATGGCCAGCGAGAGCGTGATCGTCGGCAGGAGCCCTTCGGGGACGTTCGCGACGATCAGTCCGATCGCGAAGCTCCCAGCCTCGGCCAGGCCGAGCCCGGCGACCAGGCCCAGCGGCACGAAGGCGAGCCCCGCGACGATGGCGACGGCGGCGATCAGCCAGGCGACGCGGCGCACCTGCGTCTCCAGCGGGCTCTCCTCGCGCTCGACTCGCTCGGAGAGTGCGGCAATGCGGCCGAGCTCTGTTCCCATCCCGGTCGCGAAGACCAGTGTCCGGGCGTCCCCGCCTGTGACGCTCGTGCCGCTGAAGACGAAGTCACGGGCCTCGAGCAGCGGCCCCGGGCCGCTCGTTCCGGCGGCGCGGTACGCCGGGAGCGACTCGCCGGTGAGCGTGGAGAGATCGACCTCGAGCGCGCCCTCGAGCAGGCGGGCGTCGGCGGAAATGCGATCGCCGGCCTCGAGCAGCAGCACATCGCCGGGGACGAGCTCTCGGGCGTCGACCTCGCGGCGGCGTCCGTCGCGTTGGACGGTCACACGCTGCGGGAGGTACTCGGCGAGCGCCTCGACGGCCCGCTCCGCCTGGCGCTCCTGGAAGAACGCGAAGAGGGCGTTGAGGAGGATGACCGCGACGATCGCGGCCGCGAGAACCGCGGAGACGCCGATGAACGCGAGCCCCGCCGCCACCCACAGAAGCAGCGCCAGCGGGTGGGTCAGCTGTCGGGCGAGATCTCGGGGCCAGCGCCGGCTCCGCCGGCGTTTGAGCTCGTTCGGCCCGTGCGCCACGAGACGTCTCGCGGCCTCGCGCTCCGACAAGCCCTCCTGCGTCGTCCGCAGGCGTCGGAGGAGATGGTCGACCGGCTCGCGTGGATCGCCCGCGGCGAGCTCGGCCGAGGCTGCGGGCGTACGGTTCACCTCACCAAGATGCTGGCTCTTGTCCCGCCCGGCGACATCGGGGTCACGGCCCACGTGGAGTGCGGATTTTCCACGACCATCGACGACCCCCGGCAAGTGATGCTCTCCGCGTGATCGCCGAGCAGCTGCATGCCCTGCCCGCCGAGGAGGTCGCCGACCGCCTCGGCGCCGACCCGGAGAGCGGGCTCTCGGCCGAGGAGGCGGCGAGGCGGCTCCGCGAGGTGGGGCCGAACGCGCTCGCCGCCCGCGAGCGCCCACACTACGCGGCCGTCGCAGCGCGCCAGCTCGTCGATCCCCTGGTCGCGCTGCTCGTCACCGCCGCCGTCATCTCCGCGGCGATCGGCGAGGAGCTCGAGGCGGGCGTGATCGCCGCGATCGTCGTCCTGAACGCCGGACTCGGGTTCGTCCAGGAGGCGGGCGCCGAGCGGGCGGTCATGGCGCTCAGGAACGCCGTCGAGCTGACGGCGGTCGCCGTCAGGGACGGCCGCGAGACGCCGGTTCCGGCGCGCGAGCTCGTGCCGGGCGACCTGGTCCTCCTCCGGGCCGGCGACCGCGTCCCGGCGGACGCGCGGCTCGTCTCCTCCGGCTCGCTGGCCGTGGACGAGTCGGCGCTGACCGGCGAGTCGATCCCCGTCGACAAGGACGTCGACCCGGTCGCGTCCGGCGCGCCGCTCGCCGAGCGCTCGTCGCTGGTCTTCGCCGGAACCGCGGTCACCCGCGGGCGCGCCTCTGCCGTCGTCGCCCGCACCGGCCCGGCCATGGAGATCGGCCGGATCGCGGACCTGACGCAGGCGGCGAAGGCGCCGCCGACCCCGCTGCAGCGCCGGCTCGGACGGCTGTCGCGCCGGCTCGCGCTGGCCGGCGCGCTGCTCACCGTCCTCCTCGCCGGGGCGATGCTGCTTCAGGGCGAGCCGCTCGACGAGGCGTTCCTCGTCGGCGTGGCCGTGGCGGTCGCGGCGGTCCCGGAGGGGCTCGGCGCCGTCGTGACGATCGCGCTCGCGCAGGGCGCGACGGCGATGGCCCGGCGGGGCGCGATCGTCCGGCGGCTCCCGGCGATCGAGACCCTCGGCGAGACGACCGTCATCGCCACGGACAAGACCGGGACCCTGACCGCGAACCGCCTCCGCGTCGCCGCGGCGGAGGCCGCGGACGGGAGGGACGTCGGCGAGCTGCTCGCGGCCGGCGCGCTCGCGTCGACGGCCGAGCCCGTGGTCTCAGGAGACGAGCTCGTCGGCGACCCGATCGACGTCGCGCTGCTCCGCGCCGCCCGCGAGGCGGGGCTCGAGCCCGGCGAGGGGCACGACCGGCTCGGCGACATCCCGTTCGACGCGCTCCGGCGGCGCGTCACCGTCCTCGTCCGCGGCCCCTCCGGGCTCCGCGTCGTCGTCAAGGGCGCGCCCGAGTCGGTCCTCGAGCTCAGCGAGCTCGACAGCGCCGAGCGCGCCCGGCTCGACGAGGTGGCGGGCGGCTGGGGCGACCGCGGCCTGCGCGTGCTGGCCGTCGCCGAGCGGATCCTCGACGACGAGGGCGTGCCGCTCGAGCAGGCCGAGGAGCGCCTCGTCCCGCTCGGCATCGTCGCGCTCGAGGACCCGGTCCGGCCCGCGGTCCCGGAGGCCGTGAAGACCGCGCACGGGGCCGGGATCGACGTGGTGATGGTCACGGGCGACCACCCCGGCACGGCGCGGGCGGTCGCCGAGCGCGTCGGGATCCCGGTCGACCGGGAGGACGCCGTCCTCGCGAGAGTCGAGCCCGTCGACAAGCTCCGACTGGTCGAGCGCCTGCAGGGCCGCGGGGACATCGTGGCCGTGACCGGTGACGGGATCAACGACTCGCCCGCGCTCCGTCGCGCCGACGTCGGGATCTCGATGGGGCTCTCGGGGACGGAGGCGGCGCGGGAGGCCTCCGACGTCGTCCTCACCGACGACGACTTCTCGACGATCGTGGCCGCCGTCCGGGAGGGGCGGCGGATCGCGGACAACATCCGCACGTTCGTCGCCTTCCTGCTCTCCGCCAACTTCGGCGAGGTCGTGCTGTTCGCCGTCGCGATCCTCGCCGGCCTGGGAGCGCCGATGACGGTCGTGCAGGTGCTGGTCGTGAACCTGCTCACAGACGGCCTCCCCGCGGTCGCGCTCGCCCGCGACCCGGCGTCGGGCGACACGATGCGCCGGCCGCCGGCGGGGCTCGGGACCATCCTGGGACGAGACCTCTCGCTCGTGCTCGGCGCCGCCGGCCTGGCGGTCGGGCTCGCGGCCACCGCCGCGTTCCTCGTCGGCCGCGAGCTCGACCCGGACGCGGCGCAGACGATGGCGTTCGCGACGATCGCGCTTGCCGAGCTCGCGCTCGTGTTCGCCGTCCGCGTTCCGCGAGGCCCGGCCTGGCGGGCCGGCCGGAACCGCTGGCTCTTCCTGGCGGTGGCGGGCTCCGTGGTCGTCGTCGCCGCGGCGATCTACCTGCCGCTCGGACGCGACCTTCTCGACACGGCCGTGCTGGGCCCGGCCGAGCTCGCGCTCGTCCTGGCCCTCGCGCTCGCGCCCACGGTGTTGCTGGAGGTCGCGAAGGCGCTCCGGTTCAGGCGCTAGCCCAGCGCGTTGTCGAGCGTCATCATCAAGGCGAAGCCGGCGAGCAGCGCGCCGGACGCCAGCCGGTCGTGGCCGCGGAGGTGGCTCTCCGGCACCAGCTCGTCGACGACAACGTAGAGCATCGCGCCGGCCGCGAAGCCGAGACCGAGCGGCAGCAGCGACTCGGCGAACTCGAAGGCGGCGAACGCGAGCAGCGCCGCCGGCGGCTCGACGATCCCGGTCAGGGCGGCAATGCCGGCGGCGAGGTAGCGGTTCTCGCGGACGAGCGGCGCGCCCGCCGCGAAGCCCTCGGGGATGTTCTGGATCCCGATCGCAAGCGCGATGGGGACGCCGAGGTCGGTCCCGCCGGCCGCGAACGCGACGCCGACCGCGAGCCCTTCGGGCACGTTGTGGATCGTCAGCGCGGAGAGCAGGAGGCCCGCCTGGCGCTTCTGCGGGTCGAGCGTGTGGCCGGGCTCCGCGAACCGTGCGTGCACGTGTGGGACGAGCCGGTCGAGGCCGAAGAGTACGGCGCCGCCGACGGCGAACCCGGCCACGACCTCCGTGACCGTCCCCAGGTCGAGGGCCGGCACGAGCAGGCTGAACGCGGTGGCCGCGAGCATGATCCCGGCCGTGAACCCGAGAAGGCCGTCGAGGAGCCGCTCGGACGGGTCGCGCACCGCCAGGAGCGCCAGGCCGCCGACCGCGGTGGCGAGGCCGGCGGCCAGGATCCAGGCAAGCGTCTCCGCGTCCACGAGCGCCGTAGCCTAAGCCTGGAACATCGGTACTTCCCCACACACAGGATCGGCGCCGGAACCGATGCGTGGGACGCGCTCTCCGTCGATCCTTTGAGTCGGTATGGGTTCGCGGAAAGGAGGTGTGATGATCCTTACCCGCTGGACTCCGTTCCAGGAGCTGGAGGCGTTCGAGCGCCGCACTCGGAAGCTGTTCGACGAGCTGGGCTTCGCCCAGACCGTCATTCCGGCCGCCGACGTGTACGAGCGCAAGGGCGAGTACGTGTACGAGCTCGAGGTCCCGGGCTTCGAGGAGAAGGAGCTCGACATCGAGGTCACCGACCACGTGCTCACCGTGAAGGGCGAGCGCATCGAGGCGAAGGAGGAGAAGGAGAAGACCTTCTGGCTCCACGAGCGCCTCGCGCGCACGTTCGAGCGCCGCTTCGAGCTGCCGCCGGAGGCGGACACCAAGAAGGTGAAGGCGGAGTTCAAGGAGGGCATCCTGGCCGTCCACGCGCCGAAGATGAAGATGCTGGCGCCGAAGAAGGTCGAGATCGCCCGCAAGTAGCCCTCTTCGGGGCAACCACGAGGCCGTCGCCGATTTCGGCGGCGGCTTCGGCTTGTGGATTCCCCGCAGCCGGGTCAGCGGCGGCGCGGATGCCCTCCGTCCCTACGGGACGGACCCTTGAGGCGTGACCACGGCGCCTGTCTCTGTCGATCGCTTCGAGGAGCTGCGCCCGGCCCTCCCGGGGTCCGAAGCACTCGTCGAGGCTGATCGCTGCCTGGCGTGCGGCGGCCCGTATGCCGAGGCGCCGTGCGTCACCGCCTGCCCCGCGGACGTCGACGTCCCCGCCTTCGTGACCGCGATCGCCGAGGGCGACGCGGTCGCGGCGGCGCGGACGATCCTCGCCGAGAACCTCCTCGGCGGGACGTGCGCCCGCGTCTGCCCGGTCGAGCTCCTCTGCGAGGGCGCCTGCGTCCTCGTCCACGAGGGACAGCGGCCGGTCTCGATCGCCGCGCTCCAACGGCATGCGACAGACGTCGCGCACGCCCAGGGGCTCGTCCCCCGCGCCGTGCCTGCCGAGCGGCGCCCGCACCGCATCGCGGTGATCGGCGCCGGGCCGGCCGGGCTGGTCTGCGCGGGCGAGCTCGCGGCGCTCGGCTACCGGGTCACCGTCTACGACGGGCGGCCGGAGGTCGGAGGGCTCGTCCGCTTCGGCATCGCGCCCTACCGCCAGCAGTGCGAGCCGCTCCCGCGCGAGGCGCAGATGCTCGAGTCGCTCGGCGTCGAGTTCCGTCTCGGCGAGCCCATCGACTCGCCCGAGGCGCTCCGCCGGATCGAAGACGAGGCGGACGCCGTCTTCCTCGGCGTCGGGCTCGGGCAGGACGTCGACCCGGAGCTTCCCGGCAGCGACCTCCACGGCGTCTGGCGGTCGCTCGACTTCGTCGAGGCGCTGAAGACCGGCGATCCGCCCGCCGTGGGCAGCCGCGCGGTCGTGATCGGCGGCGGCAACACCGCCGTCGACGTCGCGCGAGAGGCGCTCAGGCTGGGCGCCGAGGTGGTGACGCTCGCCTACCGGCGCACCGAGGCCGAGATGCCGGCGTACGCGCACGAGGTCGACGAGGCGCGCGAGGAGGGCGTCGCGTTCCACTGGCTCGCCGCACCGACCCGATTCCTCGGCGAGCACCATCTGACCGGCGTCGAGTGCTCGCTCATGCAGCTGGGCAAGCCGGACGCGAGCGGCCGGCGGCGGCCCGAGCCGGTCGCCAGCAGCGCGTTCGTGCTTCCGGCGGACACCGCGATCGTCGCGATCGGGCAGCAGCCGCGCCGCGACCTGCTGGCGTGGATCGACGGGCTGGAGCTGAAGGGCGGGCGCATCGCGGTCGACCCCGAGACGGGCCGGACCGGAAACGACAAGTACTTCGCAGGCGGAGACGGCGTCAACGGCGGCTCCACCGTCGTCCAGGCGGTCCGCGAGGCGAAGCTCGCGGCGCGGGCGATCCACGCCCGGCTCGGAGGAGGGGCGACATGATCGAGGTGCGCTGGCACGCGCGGGCCGGGCAGGGCGCGAAGACCGCCGCCCACCTGTTCGCGCTCGCCACGCTCCGGACCGGGCGCAGCGCGCAGGCCTTCCCCGAGTACGGGCCCGAGCGGCGCGGCGCTCCCGTCCGGGCCTACACCCGTATCGACGACCGGCCGATCCGCCGCCACGACTCGGTGACGAGGCCGGACGCCGTCGTCGTCCTCGACCCGTCGCTCCTCGCCGAGCCGACGGTGGCCGAGGGCATCGGGCCGGCCACGCTCGTCCTCGCCGACGCGGACGAAGACGCCCCGAGCCTGGACGGAAGCCGCATCGTCTCCGTCCCGGCGGCGCGCCTGGCCGAAGAGGCCGGGACGCGGTTCGTGAATCTCGTCATGGCCGGCGCGCTCGCCGCCGCCCTCGGCGGCCCCTCCGTCGAGGCGGTCGAGGAGGCCGCCGTGGAGGTGCTGGGGTCGAAGGCGGACGGCGATGCGGCGCGGGCGGCAGTCGAGGAGGGATACCGATGGCTGAGCTGAAGCGCTGGCAGGAGCTGCCCCCCGGCGGGATCACCGGCCCGGACGCGCCGCGCCCGCGCACCGGTGGCTGGCGCACGGGCCTCGAGCCGCGCGTCGACCTCGACAAGTGCGTGAACTGCCTCCTCTGCTGGCTCTACTGCCCGGACGCCGCGGTGCTCGTCGAGGACGTGACGTTCACCGGCTTCGACTACGACTTCTGCAAGGGCTGCGAGCTCTGCGCGGAGATGTGCCCGACCGAGGCGATCGAGATGGTGCCGGAGGGAACCCATGTCGGCTGAGACCGCCACCGCCGTCGAGCTCCTCACGGGCGGCGAGGCCGTGGCGCACGCGATGCGCCAGATCGACCCCGACGTCGTCCCGGTCTACCCGATCACGCCGCAGACCCCGATCATCCAGATCTTCGCCAAGTTCGTGGCCGACGGCCGCGCGACCGGAGAGCTCGTGGACGTGGAGTCCGAGCACTCCGCGATGAGCGCCGCGGTCGGGTCGGCGCTCGCCGGCGCACGGACGATGACCGCGACCTCCTCGCAGGGCCTCGCCCTGATGGCGGAGGTCGTCTACATCGCGGCCGCGATGCGCGCCCCGATCGTGGTCGCCCTCGGCAACCGCGCGCTCTCGGGCCCGATCAACATCCATTGCGACCACTCGGACTCGATGCTGATCCGCGACTCAGGCGCGATCCAGCTCTTCGTCGAGAACGCCCAGGAGGCCTACGACGCCACGCTGCTGGCGGTCCGCCTGGCCGAGCACCCGGACGTCCTCCTCCCCGTCTTCGTCTGTCTCGACGGGTTCACGATCACCCACTCCGCGGAGCCCGTCTCGCTCCTGCCGGACGACGAGGCGCGGCTCTTCGTCGGCGAGTACCGCCTCCCGCACCCGCTGCTCGGCGCCGAGCCCACGACGCAGGGGCCGTTCGCGATGCCGGACTACTACTTCGAGCTCCGGCACCAGCAGGTCGCCGCGATGGAGGCCGCCGCCGGCGTGCTGGAGAGCCTGGTGGACGAGCTCGAGGGCTTCACCGGGCGGCGCTACGAGCCGCTGGAGCGCTACCGGCTCGAGGACGCGGCCCGGGCGATCGTGCTGATGGGCTCGTCGGCCGGGACGGCCAAGGACGTCGTCGACGACCTGCGCGGCCGCGCGCATCCGGTCGGCCTGCTCCGCGTCGGCTCGTTCCGGCCGTTCGCGGCGGCTCAGGCCTGCGAGGCGCTCGCCGGCGTCCCCGAGGTCGCCGTGCTCGACCGGGCCGACTCGCCGGGCGGGGCACCGCCGCTCTTTGCCGAGGTCGCCGCCGCCCTCCACGGGGAGCGCACCCGCTTGCGCAGCGTCGTCTACGGGCTCGGCGGGCGCGACCTGCATCCCGACGACGTCGAAGGCGTCTTCGACTCCCTCCACGAGCGCAGGGACGGCGCCACGACCTACCTCGGACTGAGGAGTGAGCAATGAGCAGGCTGAAGACGATCGCACGACGCCAGGCCGCCACGCCGTCGCTCGGCGGCGGGCACTCGCTCTGCCAGGGCTGCGGCGTCCCGCTCGTGATCCGCACGATCCTCGGCTCGATCGACACGCCGGTGGTCGTGATCAGCGCGACCGGCTGCCTCGAGGTCGCGACCACCCGCTTCCCGTCCACGGCCTGGAACGTCCCCTGGATCCACGTCGCGTTCGAGAACACGGCCGCGGTCGCGAGCGGCGTCGAGACCGCGCACAAGGTCCTCACGCGCCGCGGCAGGCTCCCGGAGGACGAGCCGGTCACGTTCGTCGCGCTCGCGGGCGACGGCGGGACGTACGACATCGGCCTCCAGGCGCTCTCCGGCGCCCTCGAGCGCGGCCACCGGTTCCTGTTCGTCTGCTACGACAACGAGGCGTACATGAACACGGGCATCCAGCGCTCGGGCGCGACGCCCTTCGGCGCCGGAACGACGACCAGCCCGATCGGCCTCGAGAGCTTCGGCAAGGCCCAACAGCGCAAGGACATGACCGCGATCGCGGTCGCCCACCACGTCCCCTACGTGGCCCAGGCCTGCGGCGCGCACTGGTTCGACCTCAGCAAGAAGGTCGAGCGCGCGGTGGCGTCCGAGGGCCCCTCCTTCATGAACGTGCTCACCGACTGCCCGGTCGGCTGGGGCCACGAGGCCCGGCTCGGCCCGAGGATCCTCAACGCCGCCGTCGAGACCGGCTTCTGGCCCCTCTACGAGGTCGCCGACGACCGGTGCCGCTTGACGTACGAGCCGAAGCGCCGGGCTCCGATCGAGGACTGGCTCGCAGGGCAGAAGCGCTTCGCGCACCTGCTCCGGCCCGAGAACCGCGAGCTCGTCGAGCGCATCCAGCAGCAGGTCGACGACGACTGGGACGCGCTCGTCGCGCGCTGCGAGACGAGCTAGGCGGCGCCCCGGCCCCACTCCAGCCACGCGCACGCGTTCGGGTGGTAGAAGGCATCCAGAGCGCGATCGCGCGACGGGGCCACCGTACTCCGGCCCCGTCAGGGCGATGGCGGCCTTCGGCGACCGGCTGACCGCCGAGCAGATCGAAGCCGTCGCGCAGTACGTGAGCGGCGGCCGCTAGCGCTACCAGGTCTTCGGCCGCGCCTGCGGCGCGACCCGGCAGACCCGGACGCGAGCGTCCACGGCCACGCACCCGTCAGGGCTCGCGATCACCGGGTTGAGGTCGAGCTCGGCGACCTCGTGGAAGTCGTCCCCGAGGCACGAGAGCCGGTGGAGCAGGTCCTCGAGCGCGTCCGGGTCGGCGGGAGGCTTGCCGCGGAAGCCGCGCACCAGCTCTCCGGCCTTGCCGCCGCCGACGAGCTCCTCGGCGTCCGCGTCGGTGAGCGGCGCGACGCGGAACTC
>DASSSO010000161.1:0-12380 GCA_035776735.1 Gaiellaceae bacterium
GATGGTGGCGCCGCAGCGAGATCCAGGTCGCGATCACGTAGACGAGCAGCAGCGCGATCGAGACTGGAATCGAGATGTTCACGATCAGGTCGCGCTCCGGGTCGCCCTCCCAGCTCGGCACCGACGGGATCAGCAGGAGCAGCACGGCGAGCGCCACGAGGCCGATCGAGGCGAACGAGGACGGACGGTCGATCTCGCCCCGGCCGCCGAAGAGGAGCGAGAAGCCGAGCACCAGCAGGAGGTTGCCGACGACGCTTCCGGTGAGCGAGCCCCGGACGACCTCCGTGAGGCCCTGTTGGACTGCGAGCAGGGCGATGATCAGCTCGGGCGCATTCCCGAACGTCGCGTTCAGGAAGCCGCCGATCCCCGGCCCCGTGTGGTGCGCTGCGTGCTCGGTCGCCTCGCCGATCAGCCAGGCGAGCGGGATCAGCGCCGCCGACGCAAGGACGAACTCCGCCGTGTCGCCGATATCGGCGAGGTAGTGGAGGGCGATCGAGACTGGCGCGAGGGCCAGTGAGGCCCAGAGGATCCGGCGCGCCATTGAGGGCCGTACCCTACCGACCTGTGCTGGAGGCGGTGCTCTTCGACTGGGGCGGGACGCTCATGCAGGAGGAGTGGAGCGACGAGATCGCGCTGGAGGGCCACGCGGCAGGCCTGGCGGCGCTCGGACGGGGCGGGCTTCCGACCGCCGGGGCCTTCACGCAGTACCTCTCGGACCACGAGGCCGAGCTGTTCCTCACCGGCGAGGACGAGATCGACATCGCGGACGTCATGCGCCGCTCGTTCGCGCAGCACGGCGTCGACCTCGACGACGACGACCTGCGGCTCTTCCTCCGCGCGGTCCACGAGGTCTGGGCGTCCTACTACTGGCTGGCCGCTTCGACGCACGCGCTGCTCGAAGCCCTTCGCGCACGACGGCTCAAGCTGGGGCTCGTCTCGAACACGGCGAGCCCGGAGTGGCTGCTCCGGCCCGTGCTCGAGCGCCAGGGGCTCGTCCAGCGGGTCGACGTCGTCGTCCTCTCGTCCGAGGTCGGGAAGCGCAAGCCGCACCGGGCGATCTTCGAGCGCGCGCTCGCCGAGCTGGACGTGCGACCGGAGCAGGCGCTCTTCGTCGGTGACCGCGTGGGCGCCGACGTCTTCGGCGCGTCCCGTGCGGGGATGCGGACGGTGCAGGCGCTCTGGTTCCGTGCGGACGACGCCCCGGGTGAGGTGGAACCGGACTTCCAGGCGTTCACGCAGATGGACGTCCTGAACGTGGTCGACCGCCTGCTCTCCAAGTAACAGTCTGTTACTAGCTCCCGCCTCGTCGCTAGCGCGACCTGCGCCGCCTGTCAAGTCTTGCGGAGGGCGAAGACCGTCCCCCAAAATCCGTGCATGGAATCACCGCCCACGACCCGTCCCCGGAGCCTCCCGCTCCGGCCGCAGGACGAGGTCGAGTGCCGGCGGTGCGGCGTTCACTGCGACAAGGTCGTCTACCCGGCGGCGTGCCTCGCGCGGTCGTGTCCGTTCCTCTACGCGTTCGAGGAGGTCGGCCGCACCTACGTCGGGTGCATGCAGCGGATCTTCTCCGTGGAGATCGACCTCGAGTTGCTGGAGGAGGCCGAGGCCCGAGCCCCGGGCTTCGGCGCCGTCCGTGCCAGCCGCAAGCCGCTGCCGATGTGCCGGGCGGACGTCGAGAGCACCTACGTCGGCCGGTCGGACGAGCTCGGGTGCGTCAACCCCGAGTTCCACGAGCTGCCCGTCGGCCAGCCGAGCTTCCGCGTCTTCGCGCAGGTCCGGCCGAGCCAGAGCGCGTAGTTCCTTTCTTCCACAGCTCGCGCAGCTTCCGCATCTCGTGCTCGTCGGCACCCTTGCCCTGCCGGCCCTCCGTCTCGACGATCGCCGGCAGCTCCTGGAAGCGCGGATTCCCCAGGAAGACGGAGAGGCCCTCGCCGATCAGGCCTTCACGAAGGTTCGCGTGCCGGTCGCGGTTCGAGCCGAGCGGCGTCTGCGAGTCGTTGACGTGCAGCGCGCGGAGGCGATCAAGCCCGATCAGCGCGTCGAACTCGTCGAGCAGCGCATCGAGCGCCGCCGGGTCGGTGACGTCGCAGCCGGAGGCCCAGAGGTGGCACGAGTCCAGACAGATGCCCAGCCTCGGATGCGCTCCGAGCCGGTCGACCAGCGCGGTCAGCTCCTCGAGCGAGCGGCCCATGGTGCCGCCGGTGCCGGCCGAGTTCTCGATCAGCAGCCAGGTCCTCTCCGAGCAACGCTCGAGGACGGTCTCGATCGCCGGGACCGCGCGGTCGAGGCCGGCCTCGAAGCCGGACCCGAGGTGCGAGCCGACGTGGAACACGACGCCGTCCGCGCCGATCGCGCAGGCGGTGTCGACGGTCTTGCGCAGCGTCGAGACGGACTTCTCGTAGAGCTCGTCGTCCGGGCTCGCGAAGTTGCAGAGGTAGATCGCGTGGACGAGCGTCGAGCGGACGCCCGCCGCCTCGGCCCGGCCGGGGAAGCTCGCCAGCACCTCCGGGTCGTGGTCGGGGAACCGCCAGGCGCGCGGGCTCTGGACGAAGAGCTGGAGCGCCTCGGCCCCGATCTCCTCCGCGCGCTCGGGCGCGGCCTTGACGCCGCCACCCACATGGCCGCCGAAGAGCACGCACCTACGATAGAGCGCGCATGTCCGTCCGCGTCCGCATGGCCCCGAGCCCGACCGGGATGCTCCACATCGGGAGCGTCCGCACCTTCCTCTTCAACTGGCTCTTCGCGCGCCAGCAGGGCGGCGAGGTCCTGCTGCGGATCGAGAACACCGACACGAGCCGGGAAGTCGAGGAGGCGACGGAGCAGATCCAGCGCTCGCTCCGCTGGCTCGGCATCGACTGGGACGGGCCGGTCCGATTCCAGCTCGACCGGATGGAGGACGCGCAGCGGTTTGCGCGGCAGCTCGTCGACGAGGGGAAGGCGTACGAGGACGAGGGCGCGATCCGGTTCCGGATGCCCGACGAGGGCACGACCGGATGGGTCGACGTGATCCGCGGCCGGGTCGAGGTGCCGAACGAGAGCATCGAGGACCTCGTGATCCTCCGGGCCGACGGGCGGCCGACCTACAACTTCGCGAATCCGGTCGACGACATGCTCGACGAGATCACACACGTGATCCGCGGTCAGGACCACATCTCGAACACCCCCAAGCAGCTCCAGATCCTGCACGCGCTCGGCGCCGAGGCGCCCGTCTACGCCCACGCCCCCGACGTGCTGGGCACGGACGGGAAAAAGCTGTCCAAGCGCCACGGGGCGCAGTCCGTCGAAGACTTCCACCGCGAGGGCTACATCCCCGAGGCGCTCGTCAACTTCCTCGCCAGGCTCGGCTGGGCCTACGACGACAAAACGGAGGTCTTCACGCGCGACGAGCTGCTGGAGCATTTCCGGCTCGACCGGGTGACCCCGAGCCCGGCCGTCTTCGACTACCAGAAGCTCACGTGGCTGAACGGCGTCCACCTTCGCAACCTCACGCCGGACGAGTACGCCGACCGCGTCGTGCAGTACCTCCGCGAGGCCGGCCTCGAGTGGGACGAGGAGCTTGTCCGCCGTGCCGCCCCGCTCGTGCAGGAGAAGATCGAGCGGCTCGACCACTTCCCGGACTACACGCGCTTCTTCTTCGAGGAGGTCAAGCCGGCCGTGCCGCTGGACGGCGCCGGGCCGGTACTGGAGCAGGCGGAAGCGGCGCTCGCCGCCGTCGAGCCGTTCGAGGCCGAGCCGATCGAGCGGGAGCTCCGAGCGCTCGCCGACCGGCTCGAGCTGAAGCCGCGCGAGGCCTTTCAGCCGATCAGGATCGCCGTCACCGGGTCGAAGGTCTCGCCCGGGCTCTTCGAGAGCATCGAGCTCCTCGGGAAGGACGAGACGCTCAGGCGGCTGGCGGCCGCGCGCGCCGGAGCGGCCTAGGCGGCCCGAGCGGGTCGAGCGCCCGCTGGAACTCGAGCCACGCGCGGCGGCGGAAGCTCGCCGTCGGTTGCGGCAGGCCCTCCGGACGCTGTTCCCGCACGGCCGGCGGCCGATCCGACGCCGGTTGCTCTCCCACTTCAACCACGGAAACGAATGAGGAACGCCTAGGGGTACGGGTCGACCTCCGCTATAGACTCGGCAACATGGGACGCGAACCGGCGACGGTGCTCGTCGTCGACGACGATCCGTCGCTGAGGCTTCTCTGCCGGGTCAACCTGGAGCTCGAGGGCTATCGCGTCGTCGAGGCGGAGAGCGTCGAGCGGGCGCGCGCCGCGCTGACCGAGGAGCCCGTCGACGCGATCCTGCTCGACGTGCACCTCGGGGGCGAGGACGGCCTGACGCTGCTTCCGGCGATCGAGGACGACGGCCGGGCGGTGGCGCTGTTGACGGGCAGCCCGGGCGTCCACCTTCCCGACGGGGCCACCGTGATCGGGAAGCCGTTCTCCATCGAGGAGCTGAGCAAGACGGTGCGTCGGCTGGTCGGTCGACAAGGGTCGTCGCTCGGGTAGATTCCTCTATCCGATGAGCGTGACCGCAGTCAGGACGCCCGCCGAATTCGAGGCGGAGCTCCAGCGATACCTCTACGAGCGCGCCGAGGAAGGGCGCGCCGTCCGGGTCGGCGAGAAGGAGGTCTCCGAGCGCGCCGAGATCGTCGCGCGCTACCGCGAGCTCTTCACGCGCGAGCAGCTGGACGCGCTGCACCAGGCCGAGTCGGCGGCGAGCCCGGAGGAGCGCGAGCGGCTCTACCGGCTCCGGAAGACGTGCGAGTCGGGTCTCGTCGAGGTCGAGCTGAGTGCGAGGGAGGACGAGCTCGAGAACGCGATCCTCGCCGCCCGCGTCGACTTCCGCGGCCAGGAGCTGCCGCTTCGCTCCGCGCAGGCGCAGCTGGCGGTGCTGACGGAGTTCGCCGACCGGGAGGAGCTCGGCGTGCTGCACGGCGACGCATCGGCCGGCTTCAACGACCAGCGTATGGAGATGCTCCGCGCGCGCGAGGAGCTCGACGCCGAGCTCTCGGGAGAGCCCGACGCGGTGGCGCGCAACGAGGAGGAGAAGGGCATCTCGCTCCACGACCTCTCCCGGGTCCTGACCGACGCGAGCCGCGCCGCCGACGAGGTCTACGGCCGTCTCTCCGCCAAGTGGTTCGACGAGCTGCTCGGCGAGGGCAGGCCCGAGATTCCGTCCTCGTACCACGTCGCCTGGCTGCGCCGGCTGTCGCCGCTCGAGTCGACCTACACGAAGGAGCGCGCGACCGAGGTCTGCCTCCAGACGCTCCGCCATCTCGGCTTCGACATGGACGAGGAGCCGAACATCCGGATGGACCTCGACGACCGGCCGCAGAAGTCGCCGCGGGCCTGCGTGATCGCCGCCGACCCCCCGAAGGTCGTCCACCTGATCACCCGGGCGCAGGGCGGGCTCCACGACTACCAGGCCTTCCTCCACGAGGCCGGTCATGCGCTCCACTACGGGAACTGCGATGCCACGCTGCCGTACACGTTCCGCAACATCTCGCGCGACCATGCGCTGACCGAGATCTACTCGTACATCTTCGAGGCGATCTCCCGCGAGCCGGGCTGGCACGTCGAGCACTTCGGGCTCTCCGACGAGAAGGCGAAGGAGAACGCGGAGGCCACGGTCTTCCTGGAGGCGCTGCTCTACCGGCGCTACACGGCGAAGCTCCAGTTCGAGCTCGAGTTCTGGGGCGCCTTCGACGACGGAGGCGCGGGCCCGGAGCGGTACCACGAGCTCCTGACCGCGGCAAGCGGCATCTCGTACCGGCCGGACGCGTACCTCGCGGACATGGACGCCGGGTTCTACTCGGCGGACTACCTCCGCGCCTGGATCCGTTCGGCACAACTGCGGCAGTGGCTGGCGAAGGAGGTGGGCGAGGACTGGTGGCGCAACAAGGCCACCGGCGACCACCTGCGCTCGCTCTTCGCGGAGGGCACGCGCCCGTCCAGCGAGGAGATCGCCGGCCGCCTCGGCTTCGACCCGCACGACACGAAGCCGCTTCTCCACGAACTGGGTGCGTAGACCGGCGTTCGACCGCTTCTACCGGTACGAGGAGCTCACCGAGATCCTGACGGGCTGGGCCCACGACCGGCCCGACCTCTTCGCGCTCGAGTCGATCGGCGAGAGCCACGAGGGGCGGGAGATCTGGCTCGCCACGATCACGAACACGGCGACTGGACCGGCGCTCGAGAAGCCGGCCTTCCTCGTCGAGGCCAACATCCACTCGATCGAGGTGACGGCGGCGACGGCGGCGCTGCACTTGATCGACCGGCTGCTCTCAGGCTACGGCGAGGACGAGCGCGTCACCCGCGTGCTCGACACCCGGGCGTTCTACGTCATCCCGCGGCTCAATCCGGACGGCGCCGAGCTCGCGCTCGCCGAGCGCCCGAAGTTCGTCCGCTCGAGCACCAGGCCGTGGCCGCTGGACGAGGAGCTCGACGGGCTCTACGAGGAGGATCTCGACGGGGACGGGCGGATCCTGATGATGCGCGTCCGCGACGAGCACGGCTCCTGGAAGCCGCACCCGGAGGAGCCGCGGCTGATGATCCGCCGCGACCCGGACGAGGACGGCGGCGAGTACTTCCGCGTTCTCTGGGAGGGAAGCATCCGCAACTTCGACGGCGTGACGATCAAGATCGCGCCCCCGCTGGAGGGGCTCGACCTGAACCGGAACTTCCCGATGGAGTGGGCCGTCGAGGCCGAACAGCGTGGGGCCGGTCCGTACCCGACCTCGGAGCCGGAGATCCGCGCGATGGTGCAGGCGATCGTCGACCGGCCGAACATCACCGGCCACATCGCCTACCACACCTTCAGCGGCGTCCACCTCCGGCCCTACTCGAGCTACGCCGACGAGCACTTCCCCACCCAGGATCTCCGCACCTACGAGCTGCTCGGCGAGAAGGCGACGGAGCTGACCGGCTACCCGGCGGTCTCGATCTACCACGAGTTCAAGTACGACCCGAAGCAGACGGTCAAGGGCGGCGCGAACGACTGGCTCTACGACCACCTCGGCGTCTTCACGTGGACGACGGAGTTCTGGAGCCCGCAGCGGGAGGCCGGGATCGAGGGCTACGGCTACATCGACTGGCTCCGCGACCATCCGGTCGAGGACGACCTCAAGCTCGTGCGCTGGAGCGACGAGCAGCTCGAGGGCAAGGGCTACGTCGACTGGTATCCGTTCGAGCACGACCAGCTCGGGGAGGTCGAGCTCGGCGGCTGGGATCTCATGTACGCGTGGGCGAACGTCCCACCGCAGTTCCTCGAGCGGGAGATCGCGCCGCACTCGGAGCTCGCGATCTGGCATCTGGCCGTGTCGCCGAAGCTCGAGATCCTGTCGCTGGAGGCGGAGGCCCTTGGCGAGGGCGCCTGGCTCGTGCGGCTCGTCGTCCACAACACCGGCTGGCTGCCGACGTCGGTCTCGGCGAAGGCGGTGGAGCGGAACGCCGTGCGGCCGCTCGAGGCGGAGATCACCCTGCCGGACGACGCCCGCCTCCACGGCGGCGAGAAGAAGGTCGAGCTCGGCCAGCTCGACGGTCGCGTCCACCGGCGCTCGCTGCTCTGGTGGGGCTCGGACGACGCGACGAGCGACCGCGCCAAGGCGGAGTGGGTGGTGGAGGGCGCGGCGGGGTCGGTCGTCCAAGTCGAGGCGCGCCACCAGCGCGCCGGCACCGCGCGGCGCGACCTGACGCTCGAGTAACGCAGGGCATCACTCGATCGAGGGATTTGCCGCGAGGCAGCGTGTGCGCCCGCCGGCTTTCCGCATACTGGGTGCAGGAACGCGCTGCGGCTCGTCCAACGCAAGGGAGATCGTGCCGGGACGCGGGTCGCAGCGAGAGAGAGGTTTCGGCGAGTGCCGGCCTGGGTGACCTGGCCGCTCGTCGGCTTGGCCGTCTGGGGTGCGGTGGCGATCCCCGTCACGCTCTTCCTCGGTCGAATGCTTCGCGTCTCCGCACGCACCGATGCCGACGCACGATCGGCAGCCGTCGTCGTGGGGCAGCCGGCCGTTGTCGCCGGGCAGGCTGCGTCGCATCAGGCCCGGCGGCCGGCGCCGCGCCGCGTCCTCATCGTCGACGACGACGCCGGGCTGAGGTCGCTCCTGCGCGCGACGCTCACGGCCGATGAGCTCGAGGTTGCCGAGGCCGAGGACGCGCGGCGCGCCTCGGATCTTGCGCGCTTCTGGCGCCCGACCGTCGTCCTGCTCGATGTCGCGATGCCCGGCATGGACGGCCTCTCGTTCTGCTCGGAGCTCAAGCGCAAGCCTGTCTTCGACGCGCCCGCCGTGGTCCTGCTGACCGGAACCGAGCTTGCCGACGAGGAAGCGGCACGTGCCGGTGCCGACGCGCTCCTGCGCAAGCCCTTCAGCCCGCTCGAGCTCGTCGGCGTCATCGACCGCCTGACCGGCGCCCAGGCGGTCGATTCGAGGACGGAAGTCTCCGAGGAGGCCGAAGACCAGCTCCTCCTGTACGCCCGCGACCTCGGCCGGCTGCTGGAGGTCGAGCGCGTGCAGCGTCGGGTCGTCCAGGACGCCTACCGCGAGACGATCACGGCGCTCGCGAACGCGCTCGAGGCGAAGGACACCGGGACGCGGCTTCATTCGCATCGGGTCCGCGACTATGCGATCAGGCTGACGAGCGCCGTCGAGCCGGAGCTGCTCGCCGACCCCAGCCTCGAGTACGGCTTCCTCCTCCACGACGTCGGCAAGATCGGCATCCCCAACGAGGTGCTGGGGAAGCCAGGCGCGCTCACGCCCGACGAGGTCGGGCTCATTAGGCAGCACGCCGTCATCGGCGCGGAGATCCTCGCCGAGGTCACCTTCTTGCAGGGCGAGGGCCTCAGGGTGATTCGCTCGCACCACGAACGCTGGGACGGGACCGGCTATCCGGACGGCCTCGCGGGCTGGATGATCCCGCTCGGCGCCCGGATCTTCGCGGTCGCGGACGCCCTGGACGCGATGACGGGCGACCGTCCGTACCGGGAGCCCGCGAGCTGGGAGGAGGCAAGCCGGGAGATCGCCTCCGAGAGCGGGCGGCAGTTCGACCCGCGCGTGGTCGAGGCGTTCATGAGCGAGAACGGCGCCCTCCGCAGGCTCCACGACGTCACCGTCCGAGCCGCCTGACGCGGCCTAGCTGCGCGTGCAGTAGCGCTCGGAGAACTGCAGCGTGCTGTCGCCCGAGTCGTCCTGGATCGACGCGGAGACGACGATGTTCCGGCCCTCCTCGGCGACGAGGTAGAGCGCGCTTCCGTCCGGGAAGGCCTCCCCGCTCTCGGACGAGTACGTCGGATGCACGTGGACGAAGAATCGTGCGGGGAACCGGCAGCGCAGCGTGACCCGCCCGGTCGCCTGCGCGTACTCGAACTCCGTGCCCCAGCTCTCCTGTGTGGCGACCCGCTCGCATTCCCCGCCGAAGCCGCGATCGCCGGCGTCGGCCCAGCCGACACGTTCGTCTCGCACGCGGACCTCGACGCCGCCCTGGTCGTAGACGACCTCGGCGGCCGAGTCCTCGCAGCGCACGGTTCCCTCGAAGCGCTCACTCGAGCATCCGGCCAGCAGCGCCAGTGCGACTGCGAACGGCACGAGCCGGGCCATGCTGTCCGCACTATCCACGATGCGGTCTGCAGGGTGGTGCTCCTCGCGGACAATGGAGGCGTGGCCGACGCGTCCGTAGCCACGACGAGGGAGGCCCGACCTTTCGCGCGGGACTCAGAGCCGGGACGGCGTTCGCGCTCCCGACCTTCGTACTGGCCGTGTCGTTCGGCGTGCTCGCCCGCGAGCTCGGCTGGGGGCTCGTGGCGCCGATCGTCTTCTCGGGCACAGTCTTCTCGGGGTCGGCGCAGTTCGCCGTGGCCGACGTGCTGGGCGCGGGCGGGAGCGCCGTCGCTGCGATCGTGGCCGCCCTCCTCGTCAACGCCCGTTTCGCCGTGATGGGCGTGGCCGTCGCACCGGCGCTCCGGGGAGGCCGGCTCCGGCGCGCGCTCGAGGCTCAGTCGACCGTCGACGCGTCGTGGGCGCTCGCCAATCGGGGAGGAGGGCGGTTCGACCGCGCGCTCCTCATCGGCGCGACGCTGCCCCAGTACCTCGCCTGGGTCGGCGGCACCGCGATCGGCGTCTTCGCCGGGGATTCGATCGATCCCGAGGCGCTCGCTCTCGACGTTCTCTTCCCTGCGTTCTTCCTCGGCCTGCTGATCGACGAGCTTCGGAACGGACGGGAGCACGTCGGCGCCGCGCTGATCGCCGTCGCCGTGGCGCTCGCGCTCGTGCCGTTCACGCCGCCGGGGATCCCGATCGTGGCCGCCTGCGCCGGTGCGCTGCTCGGCCTCCGAGGGAGGTCGCGATGAAGGCGGTCTGGACGTCGATCGTCGTGCTCGCCATCGCGAACTTCGCGATCAAGGCGGCGGGCCCGGTCTTCCTCGGCGCCCGCGAGCTGCCCCGGCTGGCCGTCGACGTGATCGCCCTGCTCGCGTCCGCGATCCTCGCCGCCCTCGTCGTGGTCGGGACCTTCAGCGAGGACGGCCGGCTGAGCGCGGACGCGCAGACCGTCGGCGTGGCCGTGTCGGGCGTGGCGTTCGTGCTGCGGGTGCCGATACTGGCGGCGATCGCGCTGGGAGCGCTGACCGCGGCCCTGATCCGGCTCTGACCGGCGCTACCCGCGGAAGACCGCGAGCGGCAGCACCGCGCTGACGACGTACTGTCCGGCGTCGACGATCTCCGAGATCTTCAGGTCGACGCAGAGGCTGGAGAGGACGTACGCGTCCTCCCGGCTCAGGTCGTAGGTGTCGCCCAGGTAGTCGATCATCGCGCGCACCGCCTCCTGCGCAGCGACATAGAGGTCCGGGCCGACGCCCGTCGTCCCGTAGAAGCCGCCGCCGTCGACCTGCGGCGTCAGCGGCCCGGGCGCCGTCCGGTACTGGGGCGCCGGGATCGAGCGGTCCTCGTGGAGCGTGAGCCGCAGCTCCGCGTACATCGGGGACTCGATGCCGGTCACGCAGACCTCGCCGTCGCCCTGCGCGGCGTGGGCGTCGCCGCAGCTGAAGAGCGCGCCCTCGACCTGGACCGGCAAGAACAGCGTCGTGCCCCGGACGAGCTGGCGCGTGTCCAGGTTGCCGCCGAACGGCCCGGGCGGCATCACCGCCTGCTCCTGCGCACCCGCCGGGCAGACACCCATCGTCCCCAGGAACGGCGCGATCGGGATCGCGATGTCGTCCCGGAGATGCGTCACGTCGCCGCCGGTGAGGTCGAAGATCCTCAGATACGGGTCGGGGAAGTCGTCGGGCAGCAGCCCGAAGCCGGGGAGGATCGCCGTCCAGCCCCAGCCCTGCGTCCGCAGGTCGAGGATCTCGATCGCGAGCGTGTGCCCGGGCTGCGCGCCCTCGACGGCGATCGGGCCCGCGAGCGGATAGACACGGTCCCAGTCGAGCGAGGCGATCACGTCGGCCGTCGACTCGGGCGTGATCTGGTTGTCGCTGACGTCGCGCGTGTGCACGACCACGGTGTCGCCGCTCGCCGCCGTCAGCACCGGCTCGTTGCCGACGTCCCAGGTGAAGTGCACCCGGTCGTCCGGGAACTGGTGGGTTCGCCCGCTCACTGCCGGCACTAGGATCGCATCCGATGAGGGTCAGGGCGGCGGTTCTCGAGGAGTTCGGGCAGCCGCTCGTCGTCCAGGAGGTCGAGCTCGCCGAGCCGAAGGCGGGCGAGGCGCTCGTGCGGCTCGAGGCCTGCGGCGTCTGTCACACCGATCTCTACACCGCCTCCGGAGCCGACCCGACCGGGTACACGGCGTGCGTGCTCGGCCACGAAGGCGCAGGCGTCGTCGAGGCGGTCGGCCCGGACGTGACCCTCGTGGCTCCCGGCGACCACGTCGTCACGCTCTTCGCTCCGGAGTGCGGCGAGTGCGTCCACTGCCGCGATCCCCGCACCAACCGGTGCGTCGCGATTCGCGACCAGCAGGGGCAGGGCTTCCTCCCGGACGGGACGACCCGCTTCTCCCGGAACGGCGAGCCGCTGCTGCACTTCATGGGCACGTCGACCTTCGCGGGGTACACGGTCATGCCCGAGATCGCGCTCGCGAAGGTGAGCCCGGAGGCTCCGCTCGCCGGCTGCGCGCCGTTCGCGTGCGGGCTCTCGACCGGGATCGGCGCGGCGCTCTATACGGCGCAGGTGAGCCCCGGATCGACCTGCGTCGTCTTCGGCTGCGGCCTCGTCGGGCTCGGCGCCGTGATCGGCTGCCGGCTCGCCGGCGCCGGCCGGATCGTCGCGATCGACCTCTCGGAGAGCCGGCTCGAGGAGGCGCGCCGCCACGGCGCCACCGACACGCGCGTGGCAGCCGACGACACGGTCGACTGGATCCGCTCGGAGACGGGCGGCTTCGGCGCCGACTTCACGTTCGAGGCGACGG
>DASSSO010000169.1:0-8757 GCA_035776735.1 Gaiellaceae bacterium
GCGGACACCGTGCTCGACGTCGCGACCGGGACGGCGGCGGTCGCGATCGAGCTGGCGCGGCGCACGGGTTGCCGCGTGGTCGGGCTCGACCAGAGCGGCGAGATGCTCGCGGAGGGGCGGCGGCGGGTCGCCGACGCCGGCCTCGGCGACCGGATCGAGCTCGTCCGGGCCGAGGCCGAACGGCTGCCGTTCGACGACGCGTCCTTCGACGGGCTGACGTTCACCTACCTCCTCCGCTACGTGGAGGATCCGGAGGCGACGATGACGGAGCTGGCGCGCGTCGTCCGTCCGGGCGGGACGATCGCCATGCTCGAGTTCGGCCTGCCTCGAGGGCTTGCCCGGCCGGCCTGGGAGCTCTGGGTGCGGATCGGCCTGCCGGCTGCCGGCGCGCTGATCTCGCCCGGCTGGCGCGAGGTCGGCTCGTTCCTCGGCCCGAGCATCCGCGACTTCCATCGGACGCACGATCTTCCGGCGATTTGGCGGTCGGCGGGGATCGACGACGTCGGCTCCCGCCGGATGAGCCTCGGCGGCGGCCTCGTGATCTGGGGACGGAAGGCCTGAGCCGGCCCGCCTTCTACGCGCTCGAGGCCGGAGGCTGGCGGGACTACGTCACGCTCCTCCACCTCCCGTACACGGCCTGGCACCTGAGCTACGTCGCGATCGGAGCAGCGCTCGCGCCGGAGCTCGAGACCGGCCGACTGCTCGCCGCGCTCGCCGCGTTCTTCCTTGCGCTCGGCATCGGCGCCCACGCGCTCGACGAGCTCCAGGGCCGCCCCCTCCGGACGCAGATCCCCACCCCGGTCCTCTGGGCGCTCGCGCTCGCCTCGATCGCGGGCGCCGTCGCGATCGGCGTCGTTGCAGCCCTCGTCTGGACCCCGTGGCTGCTCGCCTTCGTGGCCGTCGGCTCGTTCCTCGTCTTCGCGTACAACCTCGAGCTCTTCGGCGGGGCCTTCCACACGGACCTCTGGTTCGGGCTCGCCTGGGGCGCCTTCCCGCTCCTCACCGGCTACTTCGCCGTCGCCGAGGAGCTCACGCCCGAAGCGCTGCTCGCCGCCGGGTTCGCGCTCGCGACGAGCCTCGCCCAGCGCGCCCTCTCGACGCCCGTGCGGGCCGTGCGCCGGGGCCGGAGCAGCGACCCGCCGAGCACGATCGTGGGCCCGGAAAGGGCGCTCCGAGCGCTCACCGTGGCGATGGTCGCCCTCGCGGCAGCGCTGCTCGCCCTACGATGGTGAGCCGATGGGTGTCTTCTCCCGACGGCGAAAACGGGCGCAGCGCATCGCGGACGTCGAGGCCGAGCTCGACCGCGCTCGAAACGAGCTCCAGCGGGTCATCCGCGACGAGACCGCCTCCAGCACGGCGGAGATCCAGCGCCTGCTCGCGCGGGAGCGCGCCGACCTGCTCTCGCGCCTCCAGGAGGAGGAGCGCAAGATCGCCGAGGAACGGCGCCGCGACGTGCTCGAGCGGGAGCGCCGGGCCGGGTCGGAGCTGAACAGCAAGCTCGCCGAGGCGCAGGAGCGGATGGAGCAACGGTTCGCAAGCTGGAGCGCCGACCTCGACCGGACGCACCAGGCGCTCACCGCGGAGCTCGCAAAGCTCGCAGAGCGCCAGAAGGTCGTCGTGCGCCAGGCCGAGGAACGCCTCCAGGCCGACCGCGAGAAGATCGACGAGGCGGGCGAGCTGCAGGTCGCCGCGGTGCAGAAGCTCCGGGAGGAGCTCCAGCGCGCCGCCGAGGTGGCCGCGCAGGATCTGCGCGCGGAGCTGGACGCGCACGGCGCGGAGCGCCGGCGCGCGCTCGAAGAGATGAACCAGCGGCTCAAGGCGCGCGAGCGTCAGCTCGCCGAGCGCGTCGACCGCGAGGAGACCGACGTCGTCCGCCGGATCCAGGCGCGGTTCGTGGACATCGAGCGCCGCCAGGTCGACGCGCTGGAACGGACGACGAAGCAGGCGGCCGGGCGCTTCGCCGAGGCGGCCGCGCTCCAGTTCGACTCCGCCGTCAAGTCCGCGCGGGAGGATGCGGCCCGGCGGCTGGCGCGGGAGCTCGACCGCGCAGTGCACATGTTCGCGAGGGAGGCCGAGTCGGTGCTCGCGGAGCGGCTGGCCCAGGTTGCGGACACCGGCACCGCACGCGTCGAGAAACGGCTGCTGCAGGTCACCGCCGGGCTGGAGCGGCAGCGCGACGAGTTCATCGCCTCCATGCAGCAGCGCCTCGGCGAGCTCGAGCTCGAGCTGCGCGACAGGCTGCGAAAACTGGCCGCCGAGGCCGAGGCGGAGCGCGCCGTCCTCGACCGGCGGCTCCAGGACATCTCACGCCGCGCCGAGCAGAGCGAGCCCGTTCGGAACTAGACGCTCGGCGACGGTTCTCTTCCAACTTCGGTGGGGAGGGTTCGTCTAGAGAAGGACGAATCAGACCCGATCGAGGGCCTAGAGATGACCGAAATCGTCGAGTACGAGCAGAGCGACCGCGACAAGGTGGCGAGCTGGCGTCTCCACCAGCTCATCGAGGCGGGCTATCCCGTCCACCTCGCAGAGCGGCTCGCCCAGAGTGACGCCGACCTCCATCGCGCTATTGCGCTCGTCAGACAGGGGTGCGCGCCGCAGGTGGCAGCAGAAATCTTGCTCTAGCGCGCTCGCTCTTCGCTGAAAGTCTCACGACTTCAGCGACCGTATGAAGCCGGGCGCCGGCTTCGCCGACGCGCGGCCCAGTAACACACGCCGACTTCCCTTCACCGAGAGCGGCTCCGGCGGAACGGGCCCAGCCCGTTCCGCGGCGAAGTGTCGATCCGGTCAGCGCTCCTTCGCGCAGGCGCGATCGCCCCCGAGGATCGAGTCGAAGAGCCGGTTGAAGATCGCGTCCTGGGCGCGGTCGTAGGGCCCGAGGGGCGCGCCCTCCCACTGGATCACCGGCGTGACGCCCGGCCCCATCGCCGTGACCCGGTGCCGCTCCCCGTTCCCCGGCGGGCGCACGGCGCGGCTCGGGTATCCGGGCGGCGGGCGGTCCGGCACGAAGCTGAAGCAGAACCCGCCGTTCGGCCTGTGCGTCACCTTCGCGCCGGCGCGCTTCCAGCCGCGGCCCCAGGCGGAGTTGAAGGTGTCGATGTAGACGTACCGCGCGTACGCCGCACGACGGGTCGGCGACGGCGTCCTCCAGCCGTGGACCGGCTCTCCGAGGTAGGTGAGCCGTCCGAACAGGCCCTGCCAGCTGCCGCCGTACGTCCAGTTCGGCGAGACCTCGAGCTTCGCCAGCGGGCCCGTCCAGTGGGACACGTGCAGCTCGTACTTCATGTGCGCCGGCTGGAACGCGGGGAAGCCGCGCATGGGCTGAACCCTCCGCCAGTTCTGGAGCGCCCAGTAGGAGCCGTCCGGGGCCTTGCACGCGGCCACGAGCCAGACGAGCGGCGGCCCGTCGTACGGCCGACACGTGTCGCGAAAGGACCTCCAGACCTGGCGCCGGTACTTCCCCCAGCCCCCCGCGTGGTCGAACCGGAAGCGGGTCGGCGGAATCGTGGGGTTGGGATGGCGTGCATTGACCGCGCCCCAGGCGAGGACGTGCCGGACCCTCCCGCTCGCTCGCACGTAGGTGATCAGCGCCTCGCCCTTCGCGTTCACGCGCAGGACCGGGCTCCGCACGTTGCGGTCGCCGACGGCCTGGCTGGCGGTCGCGGAGCCGGCGGCGAGGCAGGCGGCGACGACTGCGAGTGCGAGCGCGCAGGCTCGTTCCCCCCTCCTCGCCACGCCGCGATGGTAGCCGGTTCGCCCGTTCGCTTCTGGGCGCAGTCCTGGCGCGGAGGGAGAACGGAGCCAGCCGCCCGCCCGAGCCGCCTGCGCTCTTACACTTCCGACGTGGGAATCGTCGAACGCATCAGGCGCCTCTTCAGCGGCGAGGATCGGACGGTCGACACAGACAGCACACGCATCGACAAGCTGACTTCGACTCGCGAGGGGCAGGCGTTGACCCAGAACGAGGGCGGCGGGATCCCGCCGAACTATCTTCCGACCGGCGTGGACGAGGGCCGGCCGAAGAAGTAACCCTCTGCGCTGTAGTCCCCGAGTAGCAGGGACCAATCAGGCAGAACGACTAGGCACTCGGCCGTGCTTTCCCACCCCACAGATCGTTCGGAGAAATGCCTAAGGTGGTGGTGCAAGAATCACGGTTGCCCTGGTCGCGGTTGCGCTCTTCACTGGCTGTGGCTCTGGCGTTTCAGTGAGCAGGCGGACCCGAGCTACCAATCGAACGAACCAGCGCCGCTCGACCGTGTGAGCAACCGGGGGGACACCGTCTTCGTCCCTGCTGCCGCGTGATGAACAGTCGCTAAGGAGGATGCGAGGAGGAGTCGGAGTTCCCGAGAGCATCTCTGTCGAAGGCATCTCGATCTGGGAACGCGAGGCGACCGATCGTTCTACCGCCTGAGCGACCACTGCTACGGCTCAGGACCGGCTTCGCCGACAAACCACGTGTTTGGACAGATCAGCTGCGTCCCTGCGTTTCCTTCCCGCGAAGTTCCCGTCCTCGACTCGACAGTTTTCGGCAGCACGGCCGGTCCCGATGAAAAAGGCCCCCAGCCGCACACGATGACGGTCCACACGAGTCAGGGCATCGCGCGAAGATCGCGCTCGTGGACGCGGACGGTCACGTCGTCGCCGAAACCACGGTGCTTGACAACATCTACCGATTCGAACGGGTCCCGGCTGGCAACGCGACAAGGGTGGTCGCCTACAGCGCGACTGGCGAAGTCGTCTTCTCCATGCCAGACGCCGGGGCCTAGTGGCTACGCGTCGTGTTCGCCCTTCAGCGGCGTCGTTGCGATAATCGCTACATGACGGCATCACTAAGACGGCTGCTCAGCCGTTTGGGGCTCGGTGGGCGACCCCGCACTAGCGCCCAAGGCGAACGGCAACACACGAAGGACGTTAAGGAACCGCCGGGGATGGCCGACTCCGGCGGAGGCTACCGATCAGGCCAGGCTCCAATCGGATACGTGCCGCCGGTTGACGAAGGGCGTCCTCGGCACTAGCGCCGCGACGGCGCAAACGTCACCAGCCGGCGTCCCGGCCCGGCGGCGGCACTGCATGAGTAGCGTCTCCGGCCAGAACGCCTCGGCGCTGTCCGGAGCAGCCTCTACCTCCCGCGACGGCCGGCTGGCACAGTTCGGGCATGGCGAAGGTCGAGGCCGCGCAGTACGGCGACCGGAAGGTCTACAGCGTCTCCGCGTTCAACCGCGGTGTCGCCGACTGGCTCTCGCGCCTGCCGACCGTGTGGGTCGAGGGCGAGGTCACGGAGCTCCGGCGCCAGCAGCGGTGGGCCAGCGTCTTCTTCACGCTCAAGGATCCCGGCGACGGCGCCTGCCTCTCGGTCTCGATACCGCGGACGCAGTACGACGCGCTCCGGCTCGACCTCGGGGACGGAGAGCGCGTCCACGTCTACGGCCGGCCGGAGCTCTTCGAGGCGCGCGGCGACTTCCGCTTCCGGGCGCTCTCGATCGAGCGCTTCGGCCTCGGCGACCACCTCGCCGCGCTCGAGCGGCTGAAGCGCAAGCTCGCCGCCGAGGGGCTCTTCGAGCGGCGGCGGCCGCTGCCCCGTTTCCCACGCCGGATCGGGCTCGTCACGGGCAACGACGCGGCCGCGAAGCGGGACGTCCTGACCGCGATCACCACCCGCTTCCCGCCGGCACGGGTCGTGGTGGCCGAGACCTACGTCCAGGGGCCGCGCGCGGCGCCGGCGATCGTCGACGCGATCGCGGCGCTCTGCGAGCTCGACGACGTGGACGTTCTGATCCTCGCCCGCGGCGGCGGCAGCTTCGAGGATCTCCTCCCCTTCAGCGACGAGCGGCTCGTCCGCGCCGTGGCGGGCTGCCGCGTGCCGATCGTCTCCGCAGTCGGCCACGAGCAGGACACGCCGCTCACGGACCTCGCCGCCGACGTCCGGGCCTCGACGCCGAGCGTCGCCGCCCGCCTCGTCGTCCCGGACGCCGACGAGCTGCGCGAGCGCCTCGAGCAGACGCGCGAGCGCCTGCGGCGCGCGCCCCTCCTCACCGTCGAGCGCAAGCGCGCTCGGCTGGAAGGGACGCACGGGCAGCTGCGCGCGCTCTCCCCCAGCGCGACGCTTGAGCGGGGGTACGCGATCGTGCGGCGGGAGGGCAGGATTGTCCGGGGCTCCAGCGACGTCGAGCGTGGCACGCACGTCGAGGTCGAGCTCGGACAAGGCGGCTTCGGCGCCACCGTCGAGGGGACCCGGGAGTGAGGTTCGAGGACGCCCAGCGCGAGCTGGAGCGGATCGTCCAGCAGCTCGAGACCGGCCAGGCCGACCTGGACGAGGCGATCACGCTGTGGGAGCGCGGCGAGGACCTCTACCGCCTCTGCGCGGGCAAGCTCGACTCCGCGCAGGGGAAGATCGAGGAGCTCGGCCGCAGGGTCGAATCGGTGCGTCCCGCGGAACCTGCTTAGAATCGCGGCATGGTGGATCAAGAAACGACACAGCTCCTGAAAGAGGTCCCGCTCTTCTCGGACCTGGACAAACGCGAGCTCGAGCAGGTCGCGCAGTCGATGAAGCGCCGGCAGTTCTCTGCCGGGCAGGAGATCGCCCGCGAAGGCGAGAGCGGCGTCGGCTTCTTCGTGATCGAGGACGGGAACGCGAAGGTCAGCGTCCACGGCGACGAGCGCCGCCGCCTCGGGCCGGGCGACTACTTCGGCGAGATCGCCCTGATTGCACAGGGAGCGCGAACCGCCACGGTCACGGCCGAAAGCGAGCTGACCGCTCTCGGCATGACGTTCTGGGACTTCCGGCCGCTTGTCGAGGGCAACGCGTCGATTGCCTGGAAGCTCCTCCAGGCGTTCGCCAAGACGTACGGCCAGGACGAGACCGAGAGCTAGCTCACGAGGCGCCGGCCCAGCGCGACGAGATCCTCGCGCGCCCGCGCGGGGTCGCCGCTGAGCTCGTAGAGCTCGACGCCCTCCGGGCGATCGAGGACCCGCCCGCCGAAGACGGCGCACCGCACGGCCCTCTCCGCGCACACGCGTGCGACCTCCCCGGGCGCCTTGCCCATCCAGGTCGTGCGGTCGACGGTTCCCTCGCCGGTGACGACGAGCTCCGCGCCGGCCAGGCGCGCACGGAACCCGACCAGGTCGAGGACGAGCCGCGCGCCCGCCACGAGCTCGGCGCCGAGCGCCGCCATCGCCGCGCCCAAACCGCCGGCGGCTCCGGCACCGGGGAGCTCGCGGAACGGCGCCAGCGAGCGCCTGGCCAGCAGGCGCCGCTCGAGCTCGACGGCCTGTTCCGTCGTCGCCCCCTTCTGCGCCGCGAACACGCGTGCGGCGTCGAGCAGCGGCGCGCTGACGTCGCACGCGGCCCGGACGGGCACGCGGAAGCCGCCGACGACCTCCATGAGTCCGGCGCCCCCGTCCACGGTCGCGCTTCCGCCCAGGAAGACGACGATCTCGGCGGGATCCACGTCCTGCACCTCGGTCAGGAGCTCGCCCAACCCGCGGCTCGAGGCCCGGAGCGGGTCGCGCTCCTCCTCGGCGAGCAGGCCGAGGCCGATCGCCTGGGCGGACTCGACGAGGGCGGTCCCGTCCGCGAGCAGCAGCCACCGGGCGCGCACGGGCCGCCCGAGCGGATCGGAGACCTCCGTCTCGCGCCACTCGCCCCCGAGGGGCCCCGCGAGGACGTCCAGGGTCCCCTCCCCGCCGTCCGCGACCGGCAGCTCCACGGCGCCGCAGAGGCCCTCGGCGAGCGCGGCCGCAGCGTCGGGGGCTGAGAGGACGCCTTTGAGGCTAGCCGGAGACGCCAGCGCGGGCACGGCGCTCCTGCTCGAGGTCCGTGACCACCGACTCCTCCGATTCCTCCTCCGCGGGCATGCGCCGCAGGGTCTCGAGGGACAGTCCCTCGCGCATGAGGAAGATCGTCCCGACGCCGACGCCGACCGACATCTCGAGCACCTGGAGCCCGAGCCCGAATGCGAGCCCCGTGGAATAGGCGACGCCGTACGAGACGAGCGGCAGGGCGACGACCGCTTGGAGCAGGCCGATGTTCCCCGGCCAGAGCGGGAAGATCGTCGCGACGTTCATGAGCAGGAGGACGACGCCGGCGGCCGAGATCGGCGCGTCGATGCCGAAGGCCTTCATCATCGACCAGACCGCGAACAGCTGGATCAGCCAGCCCGTCGTCTGCAGCAGGGCCGCGAGTGCCGCCGCCCGGGGCTCGCGCAGGACCTGGAGCCCGCGCTGCGCCATCGCCAGCAGGCGCCGGGCGGCCATCGCGCCCTCCGGGAGGGGCCGCAGCTCGCGTCCTGCGACGAGGATCGCGGCCAAGAACAGCGCGATGCCGACGACGGCCACCAGCTCCAGGCTCGTCACCGCCCAGTGCGGGATACGGGTCGTCGCGAGCACGAAGGCCGTCAGCAGCAAGGCCGGGATCAGATCGAAGAGCCGGTGGGCGAAGACGGTTCCCAGCAGCCGGCCGGTGATCCCCTGGCCCCGCGGCGTCCGCCTGGCGAGCACACCGACGCGCGCCAGCTCCCCGATCCGGCCGGGGAGCACGGCGTTCGCGAGCAGGCCGATCGCGAACGCCGAGAAGACCTGCGTGAACGGCGGCTGCTGCGGCCGCGGCAGCGCTTGCCTGATGACGACGTTCCAGGAGACGGCGCGGACGAGCACGGAGAGGAGGTTGAGCGCGAGGGCGACGCCGACCCAGCGCCAGTAGACGGCCTCGAACGCGTCCCCGACCCGTGCCCAGTCCGGGCCGCGCCACCAGAGCAGCAGCAG
>DASSSO010000232.1:0-19519 GCA_035776735.1 Gaiellaceae bacterium
CGAACGCCGTCCACGAGCGCAGCTTCCTCGTGACGCTCGGCCGCCTCGAGCGCCCGCTCGAGGTCGTCGAGCACCGGCAGGAGGTCGCGGACGAGCCGCTCGTGCGCGTGGGCGACGAGCCGCTCCTGGTCGCGCGGGCCCACGAGCGGCTCGTGAAGGAGCTCCTGCCGGTGCTCGACGACCTCGAGCGGGCGCTCGAGGCCGCCGAGGCGCACGAGGAGGCGAAGCTCGAGGAGGGTGTCGCGCTCGTCGCTCGGTCGCTCGCCGACGTCCTCCGGAAGGAGGGCCTCGAGGAGGTCCCGACGGACGGCAGGTTCGACCCGCACGTGCACGAGGCGCTGCTCTCCCAGCCGTCCGAGGCCGACGAGGGCGCCGTGATCGAGGTGCTCCAGAAGGGCTACCGGCTGGGGGACCGCGTCCTGAGGCCGGCCAGAGTGGTGGTCTCCAGTGGCAACGACGCCTAAGGATCTCTACTCGGTCCTCGGCGTCAAGAAGGGCGCCGCGGCCGACGAGATCAAGAAGGCCTACCGTAAGCTCGCCCGCGAGCACCACCCGGACCGCAACCCGGGCGACGCGGCCGCCGAGGAGCGCTTCAAGGAGATCCAGACGGCGTACGACGTCCTCTCGGATCCCGAGAAACGGAAGGCGTACGACCGGTTCGGCTCCCCGGACGGCCGGCGCGGCTTCGACCCCCGCGGCGGCGGCTTCGGGGACTTCAACGTCGGCGACCTCGGGGATCTCGGCGACCTGTTCGGCGGGATCTTCGGGCGCGGCGCCGCCCGTCAGCGATCTCGCGCCGAGCGCGGGGGCGACATCGAGGCGCAGGTCAGCCTCTCGTTCGAAGACTCGCTCAAGGGGATCGAGACCAAGATCCCGGTCGAGGTCGAGACGGCCTGCCGCGACTGCGGCGGCTCGGGCGCGAAGCCCGGAACGTCGCCGAAGGTCTGCCCGGAGTGCCGCGGCCGCGGCGTCACGTCCGAGAGCCAGGGCCTCTTCGCGCTCTCGCAGCCCTGCGCGCGCTGCCGCGGGAACGGAACGGTGATCGAGGATCCGTGCCCGTCGTGCCGAGGCACGGGCCGCGAGCGGCGGACGAAGCGCTACACGGTCAAGATCCCCGCGGGTGTCAAGGACGGCACGCGGATTCGCCTCAAGGGCAAGGGCGAGGCCGGGATGGCCGGCGGGCCGCCCGGCGATCTCTTCGTCGTCACGCGGGTCGCGGAGTCGCCCGTGTACAAGCGGCGCGGCAGCGACCTCGAGGTGCAGGTGCCGGTCTCGCTCGCCGACGCCGCGCTCGGCACGGAGGTCGAGGTGCCGACCCCCGAGGGCGCCGTCTCGCTGAAGGTGCCGGCGGGCTCCGAGCACGGGAAGCTCCTGCGGATCAAGGGTCGCGGAGCGCCGAAGCTGAAGGGCGGAAAGGGCGACGTCCTCGCCCGGCTCAAGCTCGACGTGCCGAAGAAGCTGAACAAGAAGCAGCGCCAGCTCTTCGAGGAGCTGAGGAAGGTCACATGAGCGAGGGCCGCTACATGATCAGCATCGCCGCCGAGCTTGTCGGCATGCACCCGCAGACCCTCCGCATGTACGAGCAGAAGGGGCTCGTGCGTCCGAGCCGCACGGCGGGCAACACGCGCCTCTACTCCGAGTCCGACCTCGAGCGGCTCCGGCTGATCCAGCAGCTGACGACAGAGCTCGGGCTCAACCTCGCCGGGGTCGAGATGGTGCTCCGGCTCGAGGACCAGCTCAAGCGGATGCAGCGCCGCATGGAGCGCATGGAGCGCGAGCTGCGCGAGCAGATGCGGGACGTCGAGCGGCAGTACAAGCGCGAGCTCGTCCTCTGGCAGGAGCCCAGGCTCCCGGAGAGGAGGGCCCAGTAGTGGACTTCAACAAGCTGACGATCAAGAGCCAGGAGGCCGTCGGCGCCGCGCAGGAGCTCGCGCGCCGGATGGGCAACCCGGAGATCTACCCCGAGCACCTCGTTCTCGCGCTGCTCGACCAGGAGCTGCCGCAGCAGCTCGTCCCCGACGCGGCGGCCCTCCGCGCGGAGGCCGAGACGACGCTGCGCGGCAAGCCGGCCGTGCAGGGCGGAGAGCAGCAGCCGCGCGTCTCCGCGGCCGTCTCGCGCGTCCTCGACCGGGCCTTCGACGAGGCGCGGAAGCTCGAGG
The DNA here is from genome assembly GCA_035776735.1 of Gaiellaceae bacterium. GTDB lineage: Bacteria > Actinomycetota > Thermoleophilia > Gaiellales > Gaiellaceae > JACDAN01. Next base: position 2,160 of record DASSSO010000232.1, read on the forward strand.
ACGAGTACGTCTCGACCGAGCACCTGCTGCTGGCGCTCGACGTCGTCGCGCGCGAGGACCTCCTCGCCAAGCTGCAGCAGGTCCGCGGCGGCCAGCGGGTCACGTCCCCGGACCCGGAGGGCAGCTATCAGGCGCTCGAGAAGTTCGGCCGAGACCTGACCGAGCTGGCGGAGCAGGGCAAGCTCGACCCGGTCGTCGGGCGGGACGAGGAGATCCGCCGCGTGATCCAGGTCCTGTCCCGGCGGACGAAGAACAACCCGGTACTGATCGGCGACCCCGGCGTCGGCAAGACGGCGATCGCCGAGGGGCTCGCGCAGCGCATCGTCGCCGGCGACGTGCCCGAGGGGCTGAAAGGCAAGCGGGTCTGGGCGCTCGACATCGGCTCGCTGCTCGCGGGCTCGAAGTACCGCGGCGAGTTCGAGGAGCGGCTGAAGGCGGTCCTGACCGAGATCCAGCGCTCCGAGGGCCAGATCGTCCTCTTCATCGACGAGCTGCACACGATCGTCGGCGCCGGCGCGGCCGAGGGCGCCGTCGACGCCGCGAACATGCTCAAGCCGATGCTCTCCCGGGGCGAGCTGCGCGCCATCGGCGCGACGACCCTCGACGAGTACCGCAAGCACATCGAGAAGGACGCGGCGCTCGAGCGGCGCTTCCAGCCGATCTTCGTCGGCGAGCCTTCCGTCGCCGACACGATCGCGATCCTGCGCGGGCTGAAGGAGCGCTACGAGGCGCACCACGGAGTCCGCATCCGCGACGCCGCGCTCGTCGCTGCCGCCGTGCTCTCCGACCGCTACATCTCCGACCGGCAGCTTCCGGACAAGGCGATCGACCTCGTCGACGAGGCCGCCTCCCGCCTGCGGATGGAGATCGACTCCTCGCCGATCGAGCTCGACGAGGCCGACCGGCGGGTGCGCCAGCTCGAGATCGAGCTGGCCGCGATGGCCAAGGAGTCCGACGAGATTCGCGAGCCCGTCGAGCGCGAGCTCGCCGAGGCGCAGGAGCGGCGCAACGAGCTCGCCGCGCGCTGGTCGACCGAGAAGGAGGCGCTCGAGCGCGTCAAGGAGGTCATGTCCCGGATCGAGGAGCTCCGGCTCGAGGCCGACCGGGCCGAGCGGGCCGGCGACCTCCAGCGCGTGGCCGAGATCCGGTACGGCGAGCTCCCGCAGCTCGAGAAGGAGCTGGCCGAGCGCGACGGCGCCGTCGTCGAGAACCCGATGGTCAAGGAGGAGGTGGACGAGGACGACGTCGCGGCCGTCGTCGCCCGCTGGACGGGGATCCCGGTCGATCGGCTGCTCGAGGGCGAGACCGAGAAGCTGATTCACATGGAGGAGCGGCTGCACGAGCGCGTCGTCGGCCAGGACGAGGCCGTCTCGGCCGTGGCCAATGCGCTTCGCAGGGCCCGCTCGGGGCTCCAGGATCCCGACCGCCCGATCGGCTCGTTCGTCTTCCTCGGCCCGACCGGGGTCGGCAAGACCGAGCTCGCCCGCGCCCTCGCCGAGTTCATGTTCGATGACGAGCGGGCCATGGTCCGGCTGGACATGTCCGAGTACCAGGAGCGGCACACGGTCGCGCGGCTGGTCGGCGCGCCGCCCGGCTATGTCGGCTACGAGGAGGGCGGGCAGCTCACGGAGGCCGTGCGCCGCCGACCGTACTCGGTGCTCCTCCTCGACGAGATCGAGAAGGCGCACACCGAGGTCTTCGACGTGCTCCTCCAGATCCTCGACGACGGGCGCCTCACCGACGGCCAGGGCCGGACGGTCGACTTCCGCAACACCGTGATCATCATGACCTCGAACCTCCGCTCGGCCGAGGCGATGCGGGACTTCTTCCGGCCCGAGTTCCTGAACCGGATCGACGAGGTCGTCGAGTTCCACGCGCTCAGCCGGGAGCAGCTCGGCGAGATCGTCGAGCTCCAGCTCCGGCGGCTGCGCGACCGGCTCGCCGAGCGCGGCCTGGGCCTGGAGCTGACCGATGCCGCGAAGGAGCTGATCGCCGACGCGGGCTGGGATCCGACCTACGGAGCCCGGCCGCTGAAGCGGGCGCTCCAGCGTCTGGTCGAGAACCCGCTCGCGCTGCGGCTGCTCGAGGGTGAGTTCGCGGAGGGCGACACGGTGCGCGTGGACGCCCGGGACGGCGAGCTCGTGTTCGAGAAGGCCCTTGCGGCCGAGCCCGTCGCCTAAAGACTTGTTGTAGTCCCGCGCGCACGCTCCTAAGCTCGATGCCGTGAGGCGAACTTGGCTCGTCGTCCTCTGCGGCATGGGGGCGCTGCTGTTTCCGGCGCTGCTCCCGGCGGCGCGAGGTGACCTCGACCCGACCTTCGGCGCCGGGGGCAAGGTGACGACCGACTTCGGCGGATCCGAGATCGGCTGGGCCGTCGCGGCCCAGCGGGACCGGCGAATCGTCGTGGCCGGCGGCCGGTACGAGTCGGCATCCGACGACTTCGTGCTGGCGCGCTACACGGCGAGCGGCGCCCTCGACCGGAGCTTCGACGGCGACGGCAGGGTGGCGACCGACTTCGACGGCGGTTCCGACTGGGCATCCGACGTCCAGGTTCAGCGCGACGGCAAGCTCGTGGCCGCGGGCCGGAGCTTCCTGGGCGAAGAGGAGGCCGATGGGGCCGATGTCGCTCTCGCCCGTTACAACACGGATGGGGGCCTCGATCCGACTTTCGGCGACGGCGGCAGGGTTCTGACGACGTTCGAGCCCAGCGGGATCGCCGGGGCGTCCGCGGTTCTGATCCAGGGCGACGGGAAGATCGTCGCCGGCGGAAGCACCGGCGGCGGGCCCGAGTCGGACTTCGCCCTCGTGAGGTACCTGCCCGACGGGGAGCTCGACCCGAGCTTCGGAGACGGCGGACGCGTCGTCTCGCCGATCTCGAGCGTCACCGACTGGCTCCTTGCCCTGGCCGTCCAGCCCGACGGCAAGCTCGTTGCCGCCGGCTATAGCTACCAGGCTCTCAGCCGGGGGCACATCGCCCTCGCCCGCTACCACCCGGACGGCAGCCTCGACTCCAGTTTCGACGGCGACGGCATCGTGGTCGCGACGTCGCTTCCGCCCGGCATGGTCGGCGAGCACCTCGACGTGCTGCGGAACGGGAGGCTGCTCGTGGCCGGAATCGGCGGGGTCGCGCGCTTCAACGCCGACGGCAGCCTCGACCGGAGCTTCGGCCAGGGCGGACGTGCAGGCTCGGGCAGCGTCGCCGCATGGACGGCGGCGCTCCAGCCGGACGGCAAGATCCTCGTGATCGGCACCGTGGCCAGAGGTGGCGCTGCCGTCGGGGACTTCGGCGTCACGAGGCTGACCGCCGCCGGCAGGGTCGATACGACGTACGGCCGCCGAGGAAGCGTCGCGACCGGATTCTCGCCAGGCTCCGACGATCAGGCCAACGACGGCGTGCTGCTACCGGACGGCAAGCTCGTCGTCTCGGGCATGAGCAACCCGAGACCGCAGGCCGGGACGTGGGGGCCTTGGGACTTCGCCGTCGCGCGCTACGTGGCGATCCGGTTCTGCGTCGTCCCGAACGTCCGACGGCAGGCGCTGGCGACGGCGCGCGCGCGTCTCGTTCGCGCGGGCTGCCGCGTCGGAACCGTGAAGCGGGCGTACTCCCGCACGGTCGAGCGGGGCCGCGTGATCTCCCAGCGGCCACGTGCGCGGACGCGGCTCGCCGAGCTCACGAAGGTCGCGCTGGTCGTCAGCCGCGGCCGTCGGCCCTAGCTCTCACTCGAGTCAGCAAGCGTGATCAAGCGCCGCGTCGCGCGTAATGGCAGGTTCTGTGACATGAGCACGACGACCGACACCTTCGCCCGCTTCATCGACGTGCTGGCGTCCACCCTCGACGACCATGAGCTGTCGGGCGAGGCGCTGGCGTCGCGCGTGCATCTGTCCCGGTTCCACTTCGACCGGCTCGTGTCGGCCGCCGCCGGCGAGCCGCCAGCCAAGCTCCGCCGTCGCATCCTCCTTGAGCGGGCCGCTTACCGGCTGATCACGTCAGATGAAGACGTGCTCCAGGTCGCCCTCGACGCCGGCTACTCGTCGCACGAGGCGTTCACGCGCGCCTTCGCCCGCGCCTACGGGCAGTCGCCGTCTCGATGGCGGCGGAAGCCGACGCGGTTCCAGATCGAGGCGGCGGCCAGGGTGCACTTCCATCCGCCGGGTGGCCTTCACCTCCCGGCCGACAGAAAGGTGACCACGATGGACTTGCTCGTTCGCATGGTCGAACACCACGTCTGGCTGATCGGCGAGATGCTCACCCGAGCGGAACGCCTGCCCGACGACGTCCTCGACGCACCGGTCGAGACCTCGGTCGAGGGCCTCGACGACGACCCCACGCTCCGGTCACTCCTGTCTCGCCTGGTCGGGCAGCTGGCGATGTGGGACGCCGCGGTAGACGACCGGCCGTACGACTTCGAGGTCGAGCAAGGCGAGGCGGTCGCCGGCATGCGTGCGAGGCTGGCCGAGGCCGGTCCTGCCTTCCTCACCCAGGTGCGCACGATCGTGGACGAAGGCCGGCTCGACGAGACCTTCGTCGACGCGATCTGCGACCCGCCGGAGGTCTTCACCTACGGCGGGATGATCGCCCACGTGCTGACCTTCGCCGCCCACCGTCGGACGCTGGTCTGTGGAGCGCTGATCGATGCCGGCGTCACCGACCTCGGCGCCGGCGATCCGATGCGCTGGGTGGCCGAGCCCGCGTGAGTGCTTCCCTCACCGCGCGCTGATGGATTCATCACAACAGGGGCGTACCGTCGAGGACAACAACCAAGGGAGAGCTCGTCATGAGGCTTCGCCGCACCGCCACCTTCGCAGCGCAGGCCGGAATGGCCTCCCTCGTCCTCGTGGGTGCGGCCGGAGCCGCGGATCCGTCCTTCGCGCCCGGCGGCGGGCTACCGGTCGGCCAGAACCCCGTCTCCTTCGCGATCGCCGACGTCAACGGAGACGGGAACCGCGATCTCGCCGTGGCAAACGAGGGCTCGGACGACGTCACGATTCTGCTCGGTGACGGCACCGGCGGTTTTGCTGCAGCTTCCGGATCTCCGCTCGACGCCGGCGACGGGCCAGACGCTCTTGGAGCGGCAGACGTCAACAGGGACGGAAGAGCGGATCTCGTTGCCGCGAACCACCGCACGAACAGCCTCACGGTTCTCCTGGGGGACGGCGCGGGCGGCTTCGGTGTGGGCTCTCCCGTCTCGGTCGGCGGCAGTCCGGAAGATGTGGCCGCCGCGGACCTGAACGGTGACGGCAACGTCGATCTCGCAGTGAGCGTCTGGCAGACAAACTGGCGGGTGGCGATCCTCATTGGCGACGGAGCGGGTCGTTTCTCCCCGGCTCCGGGAACGCCCTTCGCGGTCGGCGGCCGTTACGGGACGACCAAGCTCGAGATCGCTGATCTGAACCGCGACGGGAACCGGGATCTCGTCGTGGCCAGGAGCGAGGAGCGAATGCTGTCGATCCGGCTTGGAGACGGCGCCGGCCGATTTGGGGCCGCGACGTCCGTCGCAGCCGGATACGGTCCCTCGGCGGTCGCGGTCGCAGATCTGAACAGGGACGGAAGGTTGGACCTCGCCGTCGGCAGCCTCTTCTCCGACCGCGGCCGGTCGCAGAGCAAGCTCACGATCATGCTCGGCAACGGCTCGGGCGGATTCCGACGCGCCGCCGGCTCCCCGATCGCCGTCCCCGGGATGCCGCAGTCGGTGGCGGCTGCCGACCTCAACGCCGACAGCAGGCTCGACATCGCGGTCGCGAACAACTTCGCCGAGCATGACAGCGTCACCGTCCACATCGGGAACGGCACGGGGAGGTTCCGCCCGGCCCTCGACTCTCCCTTCGCCGTCCCTTCTCCGACCCAGATCGAGGTCGCCGAGCTGAACGGCGACGGCAGGCCCGATTTCGCCCTGGCAGGCACGGAGGGGTTCAGGGTCTTGTTCCGGACACCGTCGGCCCCGGCGATCGCCCGAGGGCGGCTGCTTCGCGGGCGGCCGAACGTCGTCTTCACGACTTCCGGGTTGATCACCAAGCTCGCGGCGGACGCGAGCCGTGTTGCGGTGAAGACGACCGTCAAGAGCAGCCGCAGTTGCGGCCGGATCGTCGTCTGGACGGCACCCGGCCGCAAGTCGAAGAGCTTCTCCACGAGCAACCCCGGGTGCGGCTCGATCCTCTGCCGGCCCGGAACGGGGTGCGTCGACGAGCTGGCGCTCGGCGACGGGCAGGTCGCCTGGATCTCCCGCTCGGGCGGGAACGATCTCGAGCTCATGGTCATCACCGCGAGGCTCTCCGGAGGAGCGCCGAAGAGGATCGAGCACGCGTTCAACGGCGCGGGCGCCGGCGGCGATCCGAAGGGGGAGTGGGTGGGAGGACTCCTCGGCGGCGGTTCGCTGCTGGCGTACAACGGCTGGAGGGTGATCTGCGAAGTGCCTGACGTCAGCGCATGCGACCTAGGGGAGGCGAGGTTGCGTGTCACCAACGAGCGGATCGTGCGTATCGCCGGCGGCCGCCGCGTCGTCGTGAGACGCGGCGCGGGTTCGCGCCCCTTGCGCGCCGTCGGCGGTGGACGCGCCGCGGTCGAGTCCGACGGCGTCGTGACCGTCCTCTCGGCTCGCGGGGAGCGGGTCGCGACGATTCCCGCCGTCCCGGCGAACCCGCCGCGCGGGATCGCGCTCAGCAGGACGCGTCTCGCCGTCCTGAGAACCTTCACGCTCGATCTCTTCGATCCCGCAACCGGCACCGCGGTGAAGTCGATTCCACTCGGGCCCGCCGCCTCGCTCCAGCTCGGGGGCGTCAACTCGACGCTCGTGCTGCTGCGCGGCCCGCGCCGGGTCGTGCTGCTCCGCCTGCGCGACGGCAAGCTGATCTCGCTTCCGATCACCTCGAGCCTGGCCTCGAGCATCGTCGATGCCAGGCTGAGCGAGACCGGGCTCTTCTACGCCTACAACGTCCGCCGGCCGAGTCCGGGGGGCAGGATCGTCTTCCAGCCCTCCGCGAGGCTGCTCGCTCGCTTCTAGTCCTCCCGGCCCGAACCCGGACTTCGGAGTCCGGCGGCCGACTTCAGACGGCGGAGTCCAGGAACTCGGCCTGCCCCCGCTCCGGGGGCGCGCCGTAGATGTAGAGCAGCAGCTCCTCGTCACCCTCGTTCACGACCTGGAGCGGCGTGCCGGACTCGACGTGAATCAGCCCGCCCTGGCCGACCTCCTGCCGTTCGGGCGGCTCGCCGAGGTACATCGTCAGCGTTCCTCGGACGACCACGAACGTCTCCTCCTGCACCATGTCCTTGTGGCGGCGCCCCTTCGCGCCCGGCTCGTAGCGCCAGAGGTTGGCCCGCGACTGCCGGAAGCCGGCGAGATCGCTCAGTCCCGCGATGTGACGCTCGGCCTCGCCGGGATCGGGGGGCCGGGTCGTCCACTCGAGCTCCTCCGGCCGGATCACGCGGTAGCCCACGGTCTCGATCCTATGCAAGCATCGAGCGCATACCGCCGTCCGACCTCACCCGCGGGGATCTGCTCGAGCGCGCCGGCTTCCTGGGCGCGGCGGCGATGCTCGCGCAGCTGCCCGACCTCGCAAGGCTCGAGGGCTGGCTGGACGACGCCCACGCGGCGACGCCGACAGACGTCCAGCAGACGTTCGAAGGCCTCGTCGCCTACGTCGTCCCGGGGCCGGACCGCTACTCGCGGCAGCAAGGGCAGCGGAGCCGGACGCCCGGCGGGGTGGCGGCGGGCGGCGCCGACGTCCTGATCCGGACGCTCGACGCCTTCATCGCCTCGCGCCCGCCGTTCTCGGTCACCGTGGCCGCATTCCTGAACGGGCTCTCGCCGCAGCGGCGCGGCCCGTTCCGGTCGCGCTTCGCCAACCTGTCCGTCCGGCAGAAGCGCGCGGTGCTGGACGCACTCGTCAACAGCTCCGAGGAGGGGATCCGGTTCCTCGGCGGCAACCTGCCCGGCCTCGCCGCGTTCGCGTGCTACTCGGAGGCGAACGCCTTCGACCGGCGGCGTCGCAGGCTCCGCCGGCGGCCGGTCGGCTGGCGGCTCTCCCGGTACGACGGCCTGGCCGAGGGCAGGGCGGACCTCAAGGGGTACTTCCGCGGTCGGAGGAAGGCCGATGCGTGACGTGATCGTCGTCGGCGCCGGCGGCGGAGGCGCCGTGGTCGCGAAGGAGCTCGCGGAGCGCGGGCTCGACGTCCTGCTCCTCGAGGCCGGCACCCGGTTCCCGCGCCCGGAGCGCGAGTGGAGCCACCTCGAGAACGAGGCCGCGAACCCGGCCACCGGGAGCTTCCGGTTCGGCCGCGGCTCCCGCGCCGGCCCGCCGTGGCAGCGGGACCTGCCGCAGTACTCGTACATCTGGCAGACGGCCGGGTGCGGCGGCTCCACCCTCCACTACTTCGGGAACTCCCCTCGGGCGATGCCGGGCGTCTTCTCCGACTACGCCGGCGACCGCACGCCGTACGACGCCCACCGCTTCCCGTTCGGCTACCGCGAGCTCGTGCCGTACTACGAGTGGGTCGAGCACGTCCTGCCCGTCCAGACGGCGGCGATGGGCAGCAAGGAACAGCACTTCTTCCGCGGCGCCCAGCGGATCGGGCTCGCCCACCAGACGGCCAAGGACATCACGCGCGACGCGTTCCGGCCGCAGGAGAACGCGATCCTCCAGCCGCGCGGGGCCGCCGGCCGGACGAACGTGCGCAGGCGGCTCGTGTACCCGAAGGCGCAGGGCTGCACCTTCTGCGGCTACTGCCCGCTCGGGTGTGTGGAGCCGCCGGGGTCGCCGCGGAACCTCCGTGCGAAGCGCTCCGTGGACGCGAGCTACCTCCCGATGGCCCTGACCGCGAACCGCTGGGCCCGCGGCCGCGCGGTCACGCTCGTGACCGACGCCTTCGTCACCCGGATCCACACGCGGGAGGAGGGCGGGAGGCCGCGCGCGAGCGGCGTCTCCTGGCGCGTCACGCGCACGGGGGCGACCGCGACGGAGGAGGCGCAGGTCGTCGTGCTCGCGGCGGGCTCGGTCGAGACGCCGAGGCTCTGGCTGAACAGCGGCCTCCCGAACCCGAACGACTGGGTCGGACGCGGGCTGACCGACCACTGGCACGACGTCGTCGTCGGCCGGATGCGCAGCTATACCGGCACGAGCAAGGGGCCGTCGTCCGCGGCGCGCGCCGACTTCCCCGGCTACGGCAGCTTCGAGCAGGTCGGGCTGCCGCCCGCGCTCCTGGCGCAGACGCTCGCGAGCGGCTCCACTGGGATGGTCGGAACCCGCCTCAAGAGCTACCTGTCCGACATCGACCGCCTGCTGGCGGTCGCCGTCCTGACCGACGACGACGTGCAGCCGGACTACCGCGTCCGCCTCTCGCAGACGGTCACGCCGGACCCGCACGGGGCGGTTGCGCGGATCGAGCTGCCGTATCGGAACCGGACGCCGCGCACGGTGCGCAACCGGGAGTTCCTCGTCCGGAAGGCGATGGAGCTCCTGCGCGCCGCCGGAGCGAGAGACGTCGTCCGCCTGAACTGGGCGCCGGTGCTCCTGCACATCCACTCGACGACGCGGATGGGCGAGAGCGAGTCGGACTCGGTGCTGGACGCGAACGCCGAGGCGCGCTGGGTCAAGCGGCTCTTCGTAGCCGACAACTCGGCGCTCGCGAACTCTCTCGGCGGCCCGAACCCGACGCTGACGACGCAGGCCCTCGCCACCCGCACCGCGGAGAGGATCGCCGCGCTCTACTTCGGCATCGCGCCGTGGGTCGGCCGCGAGACGCCGGTCTCCTCCGTCGATCCCGCCGTCACGCGCGCCGTGCGCGACGCGCGGATCTAGCCCCGCTCGGGCCGAAGGGCGCTAGCGTTGGCCCGGTGCCCGAGCTGCCCCCGCCTTCCCCGCCCGAGACGCGAACCTCCGGCCAGCTGGTCGCCGAGGCGATGCGCCTCTACGGGCGCCGGTTCTGGGCCGCACTCGCCCTGGGCGTGGGCCCGCTCGCCGTCGCGCTGACCGTGAACGCCCTGCCCGGGCGTACCGGTCTGGTCTTCCTGGCGACCGGAGGAGCCGTCGTGTTCACCGTCTGTTACGTGGTCGCGACCCTGCTCGCGGGCGACGCGCGGCCGGCGAGGCGCTCGATCGTCACGGCCTTGACCATCGGCGTCCTCGTCTTCGCCCCCGTGCCGTTCCTGACCGTCTCGCTTCTCTTTCCGGGCCTGATCTGGCTTGCGTTCTTCGGGCTCGCCGTGCCGGTCGCGCTCAACGAGGAGCAAGGGATCCGCCAGTCGGTGCGGCGGTCGATCGTCCTCGCGCGAGCCGACTTCGTCCACGCGCTGGGCTCGCTGGCCGCGCTCGTGATCGTCGGCTTCATCAGCGCGATCACCCTCGCGTTCCTGCTCGGCCAGTTCGGCGAGCAGAGCCGGATGCTTGCCGCCGTCATCCCGCTGCTGCTGGTCTCGCCTCTGCTGTTCCTCGGCTCCGCGCTCCTGTACTTCGATCAGTCGGCGCGACTGGCCAACCGGACTTAGAGTCACGGCAGCACTCGTCGAAAGGAGCCGCATGCCGACCTACATCCTCCTCACGACCCTGACGGCCCAGGGGGTCCAGACGCTCAAGGCCAACCCCGAACGGCTCCGGGAGGTGAACCGGGACGTCGAGGAGCTCGGCGCCAAGGTCCTGCACCAGTGGGCGACGCTGGGGCCGTTCGACTTCGTCAACGTCGTCGAGGCGCCCGACCCGGCCACGGTTGCCAAGGTCTCCGTCGCGCTCGGCGCGCGAGGGAGCGCCAAGCTGCAGACGCTGACGGCGCTCTCGATCGACGAGTTCCTGGGGGCGCTCGGCTAGTCGCCTAATGTCTGCCGGGTGTACCGGCTGAGCTTCGGTGAGTTCCTGATCGTCACCGCGATCGCGGCGGGGGCGTCACTTGCCGTGTTCGCGCATGCCGATCGGCACGGGAACCGGCATGCGACGGCGTGGGGGATCGCGACCTTCCTGGCCGCCGGGATCGCCGTGCCGCTCTACTTCATCCGACACTGGTTCAGGACTCGTCGTCGAAGCAGCTGAGGACCGCGTCCCAGGCGAGCTCCGAGGCGACGACGCCCAGGCTCATGCTCGGCAGCGACTCGTTCTCGACCTCGCCTGTCGTGACCGTGTAGAGGACGTCGCCGTCGACGAGGGCGTGGAACGGCTCGATCGCGCGACCCATCGATCCGTGCACCTGCACCCCGAGCTGGCGGAGCTCGCGCCGGCTCAGCTGCTGGTTGGTGACGACGAGGGTGAGGGTCGTGTTTCCAGGCGCCGCCTGCGGGAGCTGGGCCTCGAGCCCCTCCACCAGCCTGGTCCGCGTCCCGCGGTCCAGGTCGTAGTGGCCGCGGACGACGTTTCCCTCGCGGTCGACGATCGCCCCGAACGCGTTCACGACCGTGAAGACCGCGACCTTCGTCGGGCCGAGCTCCCGGAACGCGCCTCCCTGGCCGGAGAACTCGCCACCGTCGAGGCCGAACGTCTTGCCGACCGTGACCGAGCGGCCGGCGCCGCGCCGGCCGAGCGGGAACACGCCTTCCTGCGCGGCACCGAGCGCTGCCCGACCCAGATCCGCGTCCGGGTACACGGCGTTGTCGCGCCGCCCGAAGTCGTAGACGATCGCGCCGAGGACGAGCTCCACGTCCGTCCAGCCGACGGTGTAGCCGCGCATCGCCATCAGCTCGGCCGCGACGCCGCAGGCCGCCTCGAGCCCGTAGAGGGAGCCGCCGGCGAAGCAGACCGCGTGCGCCCACTCGTAGTTGCCGATCGTCCCGGGCGAGCCTCCGCGGATGTCGACCGAGCAGGCCGCGCCGCCCGGCGGCAGGTGGAAGACGGTGCAGCCCGTCGGGCCCTCGTCGTACTCGGCGACCCCGATGCGCAGGCCCGGGAAGTCGAAGCGAAGCTCGCGGCTCACGCGGCGGCCACCGCGACCTCAGCGGCGAGCTGCGCGTTCGCGGCCGCGAGCTCGCGGTTCAGGGAGAGCGTCTGTCCCCCGCTCACGTCGTGGAGGCGGGAGAGCACGAACGGCGTCAGGCCCTGCCCGCTCGCACCGAGCTCGACGGCCTCCGTGAGCGCCGAGTCGATCAGGTCGTCGACGTCCAGGCTTCTGGGCGGCGGGTTCGCGAGGAGCACGCCGCCGCCGCCGAGCTCCCAGTGTGTGCGCGCGATCCGGGCCGCCTCGTCGCTCGACTCGACCCGCTGCGAGACCGGCGGCCCTCCCGCGGCGTCGTAGAACCGCGGGAGCGTGTCGGTCCTGAAGCCGAGGACGGGCACGCCCAGGGTCTCGAGCAGCTCGGCCGTCGCCTCGACGTCGAGCAGCGACTTCGCGCCCGAGGCGACGACGAGCGCCGGCGTCGTCGCGAGCTGCGGCAGGTCGGCCGAGACGTCCATCCGCTCCCCGCGGTGGACGCCGCCGATGCCGCCGGTGCCCATGAACCTGATCCCTGCGTTTCTGCAGACCGCGAGCGTCCCGCCGACGGTCGTCGCCCCGGTCTCGCCGGCGGCGACGCAGGCGGCGAGGTCGCGGGGCCCGACCTTGCGCACCTCGGCGGTGAACCGGGAGAGCTCGGCCTCCGTCAGCCCGACCCGGATCTCGCCGTCGAGCACGCCGATCGTCGCCGGCACCGCGCCGGCCGTCCGAACGCGCCGCTCGCTCTCCAGGCCGACCGCGACTCCCTCGTCCGGTGGGAATCCGTGCGCGACGATCGTCGTTTCGAGCGCGACGACCGCGCCCGCCTCGCGGACCTCGTCGTTGATCCGGATCACGGCATCGTCCCGAGTTTGGCGACGCAGCGGGCGGCCGCCTCCATCGCGAGATCTGCGCCGCCGACCAGGTACCCGGCGGCGAGCGCGTCGCCCGCCCCAGTCGTGTCCACGACCTCGCCGGGGACGACCGGCAGGTCGCGCCCCTCGATCGTCGCTCCGCGGGCGCCGCGCTTCACGACCTGGATCTCATTCGGTACCGGCAACGCCGCATGCTCCGCCTCGTTTCCGAAGACGAGGTCGGGCCGGATCCGCTCCAATCGCTCGGAGAGCCGCCTCGGCCCGAACTCGCCGATCAGGTTGGCGGAGGAGAGGTCGACGCTGATCCGCGCGCTCGTCGACCGCGCGAGCTCTGCCGCCCGCTCGGCGGCCGAGCCGATCGGCTCGCTCATGAGCGCGTACCCGGAGACATGGAGCCAGTCGGCGCCCTCGAGCCATTCCGATCGGATCTCGTCGGGCGCGAGCTCGGGCGCGACGCCGCGGTCGGAGATCATCGTCCGGCTTCCGTCCAGCTCGACGAGCGACACGACGACGCCGTTGCGGCCGACGGGCGGCGGGCCGAGCACGTCCACCGCGCGCCGCAGCAGGTCCGCCTCCACGAGCTCGCCCGGCGTATCCGCCCCGCGCTTGCCGATGAAGCGCGCCTGGGCGCCGAGGGCCGCGGCCCAGGCGGCGACGTTCGCCGCCTGGCCGCCCGCGCCCGCTCGCGTCCGGCCGTGCGTGTCGTCGCCCTCGGCGATCGGGCGGCTGAGCTTGACGACGACGTCGAGCAGGAGGTCGCCCAGGGCACAGATGACCGCCACCGTAGAATCGTCCCATGGACGGCCAGACCCAGGTGCGGCGCCTGCGATCCTTCCTGATCGGCGGGGTGGTCGGCGCGTCGGCCGCGATGGCGGCCGCGCGGCGCCGCCGGCGGAGGCGGAACCGGCGGCCGGTCGGCCTCGCCGCCTTCGAGGGAGCCCCCTGCTACCAGGAGACGCTGGAGGAGCGCGAAGGGGCGGCGACCTAGGCCGTCGCTATCCTCTGACAGGGTGCCGATCTATGAGTACAAGTGCCCGAACGGGCATGTTTTCGAGCTTTTTCACGGCATCAACGAGCCGGCGCCCGAGGTCTGCCCCACCTGCGCCGAGGGCCCGGTCACACGGGTCCTTTATCCGGTAGCCGTCCACTTCAAGGGCTCCGGCTTCTACTCGACGGACTACGGACGGGGGAGCCGCAAGCCCTCCCGCGACGGCGACAAGCCGGACAAGAGCGACTCCGGCGACAAGAAGGAGCCTGAGAAGAAGGCCCCGGCGGCCGAAGCCTCCTAGGTCAGCGGCGTCCCGCGCAGGCAGCCGGCGCCGGAGATCGGGCTCGGCGGCTGGATCGCCGAGCGCCCGGTGAACATCGTCAGCACGGCCGCGTTGTCGTCCCCGTCGCCCGTGAGGCCGAGCCGGCAGTAGACGGTCCGGTCGTCGGACGACCGGAAGCGCAGCCAGGCGAGCTGGAAGAGCTCGTTCGTCGAGAGGTCGGTGGTCAGCGGGCTGACGAGGTCCTTGCCGATGAACGGGAGTCGGGCGTAGGTGCCGGCGCTGACCATCTCGTCCAGCGTGGCCTGAAGCACCTGCTGCTGACGGCCGACGCGGTTCAGGTCGCTCTCGCCCGGGTCCAGGAGGTTCGTCCGGATCCGCGAGTAGATCTGCGCGCGCCGCCCGTCCATCTCCTGGCGCCCGCGGCCGAAACGCCATCCGCCCCAGCGCTGGCAGCGCTCGGCGCTCGGGTACGGGCACTCCACCTTGGTCACCGCCGGTTTCCGCACGTCCACCTCGACGCCGTCGAGAGCGTCGACGACCTTCCGGAAGGCCGTCATGTCGAGGATGATGACGTGGTTCACCTCGACGCCCAGGGCCTCCTTGATCGTCTGGATCGTGAGCTGCGGGCCGCCGAGCGGAAGCGTGGAGTTGATCTTCTCGTGCCCGAAGCCCGGCACCTCGACCTCGAGGTCACGAGGCACGGACAGGTACGTGATCGCGTGGTGGTCGGGGTCGGTCCGCAGCAGCATGATCGAGTCGGCGAGCCGGTTGCCCCGCCGGGTGGGGTGCGACGAGTGGTCGCTGCCGACGATCAGCGTCGTGCTGGGCTGCGAGAGCATCCAGCCGTCCTGCGGGACGAGCTGCGCCTTCGCGGGCTCGCCCAGGCGGTCGTTCGCCTCCTTCATGCCGCTCCGGACGGAGAGATAGCCCGCGACGGTCCAGCCGATCAGGAACACGAGGAGGGCGAGGACGACGAGGAAGACGATCCGCCCCGTGCTGAAGCGACGCGGCCGCTTGGCCGGCCCCGGACCGGCGTAACGCTGCGGCTGTGGCGCCTCGCGGGGCGGCTTCTTGCGCCGTTCCGGCTTGGGGGGCCTCGAGAGGGTCGGCACGCCGCCGGTGGCACGGCCCCCGCGGTAGACGCGGTACGGCTTGTCATCTCGGGCCATCCGGCGGGGTATCGTAGCCGCCGCTCGTGAGCGCCCCGCGTGCCATCGGCGTCGATCTCGGCGGGACGAAGATCCTCGGCGGCGTCGTCGGCCGCGACGGCGTCGTGCACAGGCGGGAGGGGCGTCCGACGCCGGTCTCCTCGGAGGAGGAGCTGCTCGCGGAGCTCGACGACGCCGTGGAAGCGCTGCTCGGCGACGACGTCGCCGCGCTCGGATTCGGGATCCCATCGCAGATCGACCAGCGGACGGGACATGCGGTCGCGTCGGTGCACGTCCCGCTCGCGGACGTGGACATCCGCGCCCGGATGGCGGGTCGGTTCGGCCTCCCCGTCGGAATCGACAACGACGGCAACGCCGCCGCGATCGCCGAGTGGAAGCTCGGCGCGGGACGGGGAGCCTCGAACGTCGTCCTGCTGACGCTGGGCACCGGGATCGGCGGCGGGCTGATCCTCGACGGCAAGCCGTTTCGCGGCGCCGTCGGCGCCGGCGCCGAGCTCGGGCACCTGGTGCTTCAGTACGGCGGCCCGCCGTGCCCCGGCGCCTGCACGGGCCACGGCCACTTCGAGGCGCTCGCCGCCGGCTCGGTGGCGGACGAGCTCGCCGAGCGACGGTACGGGCCCGGCGCCGACGCCCGCCGCCTGGTCGACGAGGCCGAGGGCGGCGACGAGGGGGCCGTCGCCGACCTTGCCGAGCTCGGACACCGGCTCGGGGCCGGGATCGGGTCGCTCGTGAACATCTTCAACCCGGAGGTCGTGGTCCTCGGCGGGGGCTTCGCCGTCGCGGGAGAGCTGATCCTCGGGCCTGCCCGCGAGACGCTCGCGGTCGAGGCGCTTCCCCTCCCCGGAGAGATGGTGCGCGTGGTCTTCGCCGAGCTGGGCGCCGAGGCGGGGATGGTCGGGGCGGCCCTCGTGGGCTTCGAGGCGCTCGACGGATCGGTCTAGCCCGTGCCGCTCGCCGTCTGCGCGACGCCGATCGGCAACCTCGACGACGTCACGCTGCGAGTCCTCCAGGAGCTTCGCGACGCGGACCTCGTCCTCTGTGAGGACACTCGCCACACGCGCGGGCTGCTCGAACGGCACGGCATTCGCACCAGGCTGCTCAGCTACCACGAGCACAACGAGGCGAAGCGCACGGCCGAGCTGCTTCCGCGCCTCAAAGCGGGTGAGCGCGTGGCGCTGGTTTCCGACGCCGGCCTGCCGGGGATCAGCGATCCGGGCGCCCGTCTGGTCGCCGCAGCGCTCGAGGCCGGCGTGGAGGTCACGGTGCTCCCCGGCCCCTCCGCGGTGGAGACGGCGCTCGTCGCCAGCGGGTTCGAGGCGGAGCGGTACCAGTTCGTCGGCTTCCTGCCGCGCCGCGCAGGCGAGCTCTCCGCCCTCTGGCGAGAGTTGGCGCACTGGCGGCACGCTCTCGTCGCATTCGAGTCGCCGAACCGGCTCGCCCGGACGCTGGCGAGCCTCGCCGAGGCGCATCCCGACCGTCCGGTCGCCGTCTGCCGCGAGCTGACGAAGCGGTTCGAGGAGATCGCTCGAGGGCCGGCGACTGAGGTCGCCGAGCGCTTTGCGGCCGGCGCAAAGGGCGAGATCACGCTCGTGGTCGGGCCCGCCTCCGTCCCGGCCGAGCCCGAGCCGGACGAGGCGCTGGCGGCGGTCGCGACGCTCGTGCGCGGGGGAAGCTCGCGGAAGACGGCCGCCGACGTCGTCTCGCGGCTGACCGGCGTGCCGCGCAAGCGGCTTTACGACGCGTCGCTGTAGCCGTCTTTGACAACAGCCGACCGCCTTGCTACCTTGGCCGGCGATGTTCGCACGACTGACAACGGCACTCGCGATCGCGGCCCTTGCCGTCCCACCGGTGGGGCTCGCCTGGACCTGGCCCGCTGACGGCGAGATCCTGCGCGGATTCGACTACCGCGGCGGCGCGTACACGGCGTCGGGGCACCGCGGCGTCGACATCGGCGGAGCCGTGGGCTCTGCGGTGCGTGCGCCGGCCGCGGGACGGGTGTGGTTCGCCGGCTCGCTGCCCACGAACGGCAGGACGGTTTCGATCCGGACCTCGGACGGATGGGCGGTGACGCTCACGCATCTGGGGTCGATCGCGGTCTCGGCCGGGGACGGAGTGGCGGAGGGCGAGCCGGTCGGGGCGATCGGCGCCGGCGGTGACGGGGAGC
>DASSSO010000027.1:0-27126 GCA_035776735.1 Gaiellaceae bacterium
GCGTACTTCGAGAAGTCGACAACCGTGTCCGCCCGCTCGGCAGGAGCCAGCAGGAGGGAGTGCTGGTCGACGTTTCCGACGTCGAACCTGGTCGGATCGGTGATCCAGGTGGTCGGCTGGTTGGGAACCACCACCGGAGCGGGCAGGAAGCCCCCCTCGGTGCCGATCTGGATCCAGCTCGGGCCCACCGGGCTCTTGGTCGTGTCGGGCGTCGGGAAGACGACCGGGTCGAGCTGCGCGGCCGCGACTTCGTCGGCCTTGAGCGCGACCTCGGTTCCCGTGGCGTCGGCCACGTACCACTGCAGGTTCCAGAAGCGGTCATTCGCCGCGTTCAGGATCCGCAGGCGGTACGACTTCGGGTCGAGCGTCACGGTCGGATACGCCGTTCCATTCACGATCGGCGTGTCGTTGAACTGCTCCATGCCGACCGAGATGTTCGGCGTGCCGGGGATCCGTTCCGGCTCGCAGAACGGCTCGGCCTGGTACTGCCAGGTCGTCGGGTCGTCGAGGTTGCAGGCAACCGCGAGATCGGTCGTCCAGTCATCCGCGTTACCTCGGATGCCGTCCGGCCCCTCCGGATCCTTGTTGTAGTACGGGTTCGCGATCGGCCCGTGCTCGGTGTCGCCCGCAGGCGGCCAGAACCATGGCCCGTACATCCAGCGCCCGAACGCGCTCATGCCACTCGGGTCGCCGGGGTTCTGAGCCGGCATGTACACGTGGTGGTACCACAGGCTGCCGTAGCCGCCCCACCGGGTCTTGTCCCAGGTCGGGTCCTGCCAGGCGAGCTGCTCGTCCTGCGGCACGAACGTGCGGTCCTGGATCACGAGCGGGATCTCGGCCCCGTTGGCGGGGATGGTCCCGTTCGCGATCAGCTTCTGCTCGACGGCATCCCGGAGCACGTAACCGGCTGCTTCACCGGCGTACACGTTGAGCCGGGTGATGCCGAACGAGTGGTCGTGGTAGAACATCAGCCGGGCGCTCTGCTGGTTCGTGTAGAAGAAAGTCTGCGAACCAGGCTCGGGGTCCGGCATGTCGGGGACGTTCTCCACGCTGACTCCCTCGGGCCAGGGGGTGTTCTCCCCGGCCGGAGTGATCCACTGGTGGGTCGTGCCGTCCGAGATCCACGGCGTGTTGCCGCCGTGCAGGTGGAGGGTCGCCCGGTTGTCCTTGAAGCAGCTGGCGTCGGCCTTCGGGTACTCGCCGCATGCCGGGTTGCGGACGCCGTCCATGACGGTGCCCTCGTCGACAGCCGCCGGCGCCCCGGTCGGGCCCATGCCCGAGCCCGGGATCGTGGAGTCGGTCGGGAGGAACAGATCGCCCGCCGCACCGGTCGGAAGCAGGTTGGTGAACTTGATCCTGACCGGCCGGTCCTTCTGGGCGACGATCGTCGGTCCGAGGAAGTGCGGCTTGTCCACGCCGAACTTGCCGCCCGGCAGGGGGTAGTGGCTGCCGGTGACGACCGACGTCTCCAGCTGGACGTAGCCGCGCTGTGTGGTCGGAGGCAGATCGGTGTGCATCTGCTCCTGGTACTGCACGACCGCGATCTCGTAGTAGTCAGAGCCCGGGAACGTGGTCGTGTCGGACTTGGCGACCGGGATGTACTGTCCGAGATTGTTCGCCGCCGTCGGGCCGAGGCCCGGCAGGGTGTCGACGAACTTGCGGATGCCGCCCGGGGCGATGTAGCCGGACCCGGGCTTCGTGACGTCGATGGAAGCGATGACGCCGTTGTCCAACGTCGCCGTCGCTGTGGCTCCCGTTCCGGTCGGATCCGAGATGACCACCGTCGGGGTCTGCGTGTAGCCCGTGCCCGGGCTGTCGATCGTGATCGAGCTGATGGCCAGCGTCGCCGAGGTCGTGGCGAACGAGCCGCCGGGGTTCAGCGGAATCGGGTCGAACACCGTTCCGTTGCGGACAGCGACTCCCGGAGCGGATGAGTATCCCGATCCGGGGTCGTCGATCACGACGGCCGTGATCGTCCCGTTCGCGTCCATGTCGGCGTGGCCTCGTGCTTGGACGCCGTTCGGCCCGTCCGGCAGGTCGAAGTCCACCGTCGGGAACGTGTAGCCGCTCCCTCCGTTGGCGACGACGACCTGCTCGACGCCGCCGTAGGCGGTGGCGGCGGCACCGCTGCCGGCCCCACCACCGGAGAAGCTCACGGTCGGTGCCGTGTAGCCGCTCCCGCCGTTGCCGACCGTGATGTCGACGATGGCTCCCTTCTTGACGATGTTCGCCTTCGCCGTTGCCCCTGTGCCGGAGCCGGTGATGACGACGGAGGCCTGGGTGTAGCCGCTCCCGCCGTCCGTCACGGTGATGGCGGTGATGGCGCCGTTCGCGCCGACCGTCGCCTCTGCTTTGGCTTGGGTCGTGAAGTTGCCGTTGATGACCACTTGTGCATCGGGCAGCGCGAACGGGCTGTTCGCCCAGTTCGGATACGGCCCGAAGTAATGCGGGACTTTCGACTCGTCTGTCGGCGCGGACGGCACGGCCGAAGCGGTGCCGCCGGTCAACAGCCCGACCATGGCGATGGTCAGCGCCATGACGGGGAGGACCAAGGCTCGGTGTCCCAACGTCGACCGCTTTGCGGTCTGCGAGCGCGTCGCAGCCAATCTGAAACGAGAAAGGCCGCGAGCGTTGGCTGTCTTGTTGGGGTTCATCTTTCTCCTCCGCAGTAGATGCCGCTCGTCCCAAAGAGCCGATTTGGACTCGACGCCCCTGCTAAGAACCGCATCGCAGGCGGCATCGCGGACGTCGGCAGTGGCTTGGCCGACTAGTCCATGCGCAACACCTCCTGCCCTGGCTGAATCACAACTGCCACTATTTGACGGCGGCGCGGCACGGCACATCAGCGCGAGCACCGAGGGCGGCTGCGTAGTTATCCACAGCCTTGACGGTTGTAAAACTCCTTCTGAGCGGGGGTTTATGCCCGCTCTCACGCGCTTCTCATCCGGCCCTGCCTACGGTGCGCCCATGCCCACTCGGCTCCTCATCGTCACCGCCGCAGTGGCCTCCCTCGTACTCGCCGCCTGCGGGGGAGGCGAGTCGGAGGAGGCGTCCGGGCCGTACGACCTGCCGGAGGGAAGCGAGCCTGTCGAGCTGGATCCGGCCGATTTCGTCCGTACGATCGACAACGCGTACTGGCCGATGGCCCCTGGGAACCGGTGGGTTTATCGCGAGACCGATGCCGACGGAACGGTCCTGCGCGTCGAGGTGACGGTCACCGACCGCACGAGGACGATCCTCGGCATCGCCGCCACCGTCGTCCACGACCGGGTGACCGAGGACGGCGAGCTGGTCGAGGACACCGAGGACTGGTACGCGCAGGACAAGTGGGGCGGGCTCTGGTACCTCGGCGAGGACACGACCGAGTACCAGAACCGGAAGCCCGTGAGCAAGGAGGGCTCGTGGGAGGCGGGCGTCGACGGCGCCCAGGCCGGCCTGATCATCCCTCCGGAGCCCGAGGTCGGCCTGACCTACCGGCAGGAGCACTACGCCGGCGAGGCTGAGGACCGGGGCGAGATTCTGAGCCTGGACGAGCAGGTCGACGTGCCGTTCGGCTCCTTCGACGGTGTGCTCATGACGAGGGACACGACGCCGCTCGAGCCCGACGTGAACGAGCACAAGTTCTACGCGAAGGGCGTCGGCCCGGTCCTCGCGCTCGCCCTCTCCGGAGGCGGCGGACGAGAGGAGCTCGTCCGCTTCAGCGAGACTTCCTGACCGGCCTAGGCGCGGGGGATCGAGAGCCAGACGTCGCCGCCGCCGCCGTCGCCGGCACGGGCCTCGCCGCCGTGCGCCTCGGCGATCGCGGCGACGAGCGCGAGCCCGAGGCCGGTGCCGCCGCCCGTCCGCGCCTCGTCTCCGCGCGTGAACCGCTCGAACGCGTGGCCGCGAAGGTCGGGCGGGAACCCGCGGCCCTCGTCGCGGACGTGCAGCTCGACGCAGTCGTCGTTCTCGGATGCCGACAGCGTGATCGTCCCGTCGCCGTGGCGCAGGGCGTTGTCGACGAGGTTGCCGAGTGCCTGCTCGAGCCGCAGCCGGTCGGCGTTGAGCACGATGCCGTCCGCCTCCTCGGCCTCGATCGAGCGGCCGGCAGCCTCCACACGGGGCCGGAACGCCTCACGCACGGCGGCGAGGACGTCGTCGGCCCGCAGGCGCTCGCGCCGGAGCGGGAGGCGTCCGTCGTCGGCCTGCGCCAGGACGAGCAGGTCCTCCGCGAGGCGCACGAGCCGGTCGGTCTCGGCGGCGGCCGAGCGGACCGCGGACTCGAGCTCCGGCTCGGTGCGCGGCTTCCGCAGGGCGAGCTCGAGCTCCGCCTTCAGCAAGGCGAGCGGCGTGCGCAGCTCATGGCTCGCGTCCGCGACGAAGCTCCGCTCTCGCGCGATTGCGCGTTCGAGGCGCTCGAGCATCTCGTTCAGCGTCTGGGCAAGGCGGCTGATCTCGTCGCGCGCGCGGCCGGAGGGCAGCCGGCGCCCGGGCTCGGACGCGGAGATCGCCGCGGCCTCACTGCGCATCGCCTCGACGGGGCGGAGCGCCGCGCCTGCGACCCAGTAGCCGAGGAGGGAGGCGAGGAGGAGCGCCACCGGCGCGACGACGAGGAGCTGTGCGAGCAGCTCGTCGAGGGCTTCGTCGCGGTCCTCGAGCGACGCGCCCACGAGGACGGTCCTGGCGCCGAGGTCCGTCTCCACGACCGCACCGGTGATCCGCATGCCACCCTCGACGCGGCCGCGCGGGATCGCGCTGCCGCGTCCGCCCACGATCGTGGTGAATCCTTCATCGTCTGCCCGGCGCCCGGTCTCCCCGGCGCGTGCAAGCGCGGTGGCGTCGGCGAGGCGGGCTTCGAGCGTCTCGGCGATGCTCTCGTCGAGCGAGGACTCGAGCCGGAAGTAGACGAACCCGCCGGTCGCGGCCAGGACGATCGCCATCGCCGCCGCGAAGGCGATCGTCAGCCGCACGCGGATCGGGAGCCCGCTCATTCGTCCCGCAGCCGGTAGCCGGCGCCGCGAACCGTCTCGATCGACTTCCGCCCGAACGGCCGGTCGACCTTCTCGCGGAGGTAACGGACGTAGACGTCCACGACGTTCGAGCGGTTCTCGTACCCGTAGTCCCAGCAGTGCTCGAGCAGGTACAGGCGCGAGACGACGTGGCCCGGGCGGCGCATGAAGACCTCGAGCATCCGGAACTCCTTCGTGGAGAGCTTGAGCTCGGTCTCGCCCCGCCAGGCCTGCTGCGTCGCCGGGTCGAGGCGCAGGTCTCCGACCTCGAGCACGGCCGGGCGCTCGAGCGGCGGCCGGCGTGCCAGCGCGCGAAGCCGGGCGAGAAGCTCGGCGAACGAGAACGGCTTCGTCAGGTAGTCGTCTGCCCCGGCGTCCAGGCCGGCGACCCGGTCCTCGACCGAGTCGCGGGCGGTGAGCATGAGCACCGGAGACCACGTGCCGCCCTTCCGGAGCTCGCGGCAGACCTCGAAGCCGTTCCGGCCGGGGAGGAGGACGTCGAGGATGATCGCGTCGTAGTCCGTCGCCTGCGCCATCCAGACCGCCTCGGCGCCGTTTGCGGCCACGTCTGCGCTGTAGCCCTCGTCGGCGAGGCCGCGGCGGATCAGCCCGGCCATCTTGGGCTCGTCCTCCACGATCAGCACCCGCATGGGGCGAATGGTCGCAAGCGGAAGATGAGAGCGAGATGAGAGACGGCTCTCATCGCCGTTTCACCTGGCCTCGCTACGGTCGGGCCATGATCGCCAACAAGAGAGCACTCGCAGTCGGGATCGCGGTCGTGGCGGTGGCGGCCGGCGGTGGGGCGTACGCCTACGCCGGCGGCGGCGACGACGGAGAGAACAACGCGACCGGGCCGGGCGCCGACCGCGCCCGCGCTGCCGCGCTCGCCCATCTCGGCGGCGGCACGGCGAATGCCGTCGAGCGCGACGACGAAGAGGCAGCGTGGGAGGTCGAGGTGACGAAGGACGGCAACACCGTCGACGTCCACCTCGACGAGGACTACGAGGTCGTCGGCGTCGAGGGCGACAGCGAGGACGAAGCGGGCGACACGGACTAGGCCCGCAGCACGACCTCGAGCGCCGTTCCTCGTCCGGGCGCCGAGACGAATCCGAACGCGCCGCCGATCGAGGCGGCGCGGGTCCTCATGTTCTTCAGGCCCTGACCGGCGCCGTTCTCGGCCGGCTCGAACCCGGCGCCGTCGTCGTGGATCCGGACGAGCCGCTTCGCCCCGTCCCGGCCGATCCACACCTCGGCCTGCGTCGCGCCAGCGTGCCTGCGGACGTTCGCGAGCCCTTCCTGGACGATGCGGAAGACCTCGATCTGCTCGTCGGGCGCGAGCACGACGCCCGGGTCGACCTCGAGCTCGACGGCGAGCTCCCCGTCGGCGGTCAGGACGTCGAGATAGCGGCGCAACGCGATGTCGAACGGCGCATTCCCGCTCGCGGACGAGAGCGCGAGGATCGCGAACCGGGCTTCCTGCTGGGCGAGCTGGGCGGCGGCCTTGAGCCTGCCGACGGTTCCCTCCGGCGCCGAGCCGCGCTCGAGCATCGCCGCGTGCGTCGAGATCGTGAACAGGTACTGCGCGAGGCCGTCGTGGATCTCACGGGCGACGCGGGCTCGCTCCTCGGCGACGGCACGGCCGAACTCGGCGAACCGGATCGCGCGCCAGACGCCGGCGAGCAGGAGCCCGTACGACAGGAGGCGCAGGAAGTCCCCCTGCGACACGACGCTGCTGGCCACGACCGGCGTGAAGATGTAGTGGAGGTCGGCCGAGAGCATCAGCGTCGCCGCGAGGGCGAGCCAGCTGTCCAGGTCCTCGCCGTACCGGCGGTAGCGGAGCCCGAACCCGCACACGGCCACGAGGCTGAGGACGCCCTGGAGCGCGAGCGCCACGATCATCGGCCCCGGGAGGTCGCCGCCCGACTCGAGGCTCGGAAGGCTCGCTCCGAGGCTTCGCGCGGCGAGCCAGACTCCGCCGAGCGCGATGGCGGCGAGAACGAGGCCGAGACGGAGCGCCCAGCGGCCCTCGGCGGTCCGGCCCCGCGCGAACGACGCGGCGGCAATCAGGCCGAGGGCGAGCGTGCGTCCGGCCACGCCGGCCCACGCCTCCGGCGTACCGACCGGATCCCCGCCGAGCACCGGGCAGACGGCGAAGAAGAGCCCGGTCGCCGCGGCCGTCGCGAACCCGGCGCAGAGGAGGAGGTCGAGGAGGCGTCCCTCGACCGAGAACCGGACGCCCGCCAGGACTGCGACGATCGTCGCCGCCAGGACCATCCCGGTGTCCAGCGCCAGCCGCAGGTTCGGCAGCTCGTAGGTCGAGCGAAGGTCGGGATAGGCGAGGAAGAGCGCGAGCGCAGCGCCGAGCAGGCCGACGAGCAGCAGCTCGCCGACGAGCCACGCCTGGTAGGCGTCACGGTCATCCCGCCGCATTTCCCTCTTGTCGGCAGGAGCGCAGCTGCCGATAAGGGGCGAGATGCAGCCCCGCGTGCTGATCGTGGACGACCATCCGCTGACCCGGGACGGGCTCGCCGCGCTGCTCGCGGGCCACGGGTTCGAGATCGTGGGCGAGGCGGCCGGAGGCCACGAGGCGATCGAGCAGGCGCGGGAGCTCCAGCCCGACGTCGTCCTCCTCGACCTCTCGATGCCCGATCTCGACGGGCTGAGCGCCCTGCCGCTCCTGCGGACGGCTGCGCCGAACTGCGAAGTCGTCGTGCTGACCGCGTCCGGCGACGAGGCGAACCTGCTGGCCGCGATCCGCGGCGGCGCCGCCGGCTACCTGCTGAAGACCGAGCCGCCCGAGCGGCTCGTCGACTTCCTCCACGGAGCGGCGCGCGGCGAGGCCGCCCTCTCCGGCGCAGTCGCCCGCCGCCTGCTCGACCAGGTGAGGAACGGCGGCCCGACAGACGCCGGCGTTCCCGACTCGGTCGCGCGGCGGCTCAGCGCGCGCGAGCTGGAGGTGCTGCTGCTCCTGGACGAGCATCTCGGCACCGACCAGATCGCGAAGCGGCTCTTCATCTCCGAGCACACCGTCCGCTCGCACGTGAAGAGCCTGCTGCGCAAGCTGCAGGTGTCCTCGCGGCGCGAGGCGCTCGAGTGTCTCGCCTCCGCCCGCGCCCAGGCCGCCTGATCACCCATCCCGGGTGAGCCGGTTCGCTCGACTCGGGCGACGACGCCGGACGCCTGCGCGCCGATACTGAGAGGACTCCTCTCTCTTCGCGAGGGATCGCGGCGAGAATCGCGCAGAGGGCGGTGGCTCTTCCTTCCTCACCGACCGGCCGGCGATCCGTCGGCCGTCGGGCGTTCAGGACTCGAATCCGTCCAGCGCCGCCTGCACGAGCGCGGGCAGGGTCTCGAGCTCGTAGCCGCCCTCGAGCACGGCGGCAACCCGGGGTGCCGCGGCCTTCGCCCGTCGGGCGAGCTCCCGGAACCCCGCCTCGGTCACGAGCATCTCGGCCAGCGGATCCTGCTCGTGGGCGTCGAACCCGGCGGAGACGAGCAGCAGCCCGGGCTCGAACCGCCGCAGCGCGGGCTCGACGAGCTCGTCCCAGGCGCCGAGGTAGTCCTCGTCCGTGGAGCCGGCCGGGAGCGCCACGTTCACGAGCGTCTCGCCCTGGTCGCTCGGGCTGCCGGTGCCCGGATAGAAGGGCCATTCGTGCATGGACGCGTAGAGCACGGTCGGGTCGTCCCGGAAGATGTCCTCAGTCCCGTTGCCGTGATGGACGTCCCAGTCGACGATCGCCACGCGCTCGATGCCGAGCTCGGCCTGCGCGTTGCGCGCGGCGACCGCGACGTTGTTGAAGAAGCAGAAGCCCATGACCGCGTCCGGCGTGGCGTGGTGGCCGGGCGGCCGCACGAGCGCGAAGTCCTCGGTCCGGGCCGCCTCGATCGCGGCGCCGGCGGCCAGGATCGCCGCCTCGTAGGTCGTCTCGCTCGCCACCGTGTCGTAGCCGATCAGGATCGGCCGGTCGATGGCGCGGACGACCTCGACGAGGTCGAGCGTGTGGCAGCGGAGCAGATCCGTCTCCGTGGCCGGCGGCGCCTCGCGGTACGCGAACCGCTCGTGCAGGAGGAGCAGCCGCTCCTGCCGCTCGGGATGGTCGCCCGTCGGGTGCAGGCGCGCCATGTCGGCGTGGCTGACGAGCTCCACTACACCTCGACCACATCGGGGAGCTCGAGGCTCCGCCACAGCTCGTAGGGATCCCGGCCGGTTCTCGCCGCCACGAAGAGGCTCAGCACGGTCCCGTGCGTGACGGCGACGGAGGCCTCGGGGAGGCTCTCGACAGCCGCCTCGAACCGGGAGAGGGCCGAGGCGGCGCTCTCCTCGCCGAAGACCACCTCGTCCGGCCGATCGAAGAGCGCCCGGATCCCGCCGTCGAGGCCCTCGGGGCTGAGCCAGCCCACCGTCCGCCGCGCCGTCTCCCGGAGCCCGTCGGAGAGCCGGACGTCGAGCCCGAGCGAGGGTGCGACGAGCTCCGCCGTCTCACGCGCCTTCGGCTCGGTGCTGGAGAGCAGTACGGCCGGCTCGTACGCGGCCAGGCGCTCGGCCAGCGCGCGGCAGCGCCGGCGCCCCTCGTCGCTCAGCGTCCACTCCTCCGACGGGACGGACGGGTCGAGCACCGGGACGCTATGCCGAACGAGCAGCAACGCGGCCGGCGAGGTTGCCCAGGCCCCAGGAGTCGAGGAGGGAAGACGCCTCCGCCCACGCTGGGGACTGATCGTTCAGGGGAGGGAGGGGAGCGGAGGCGTCGAGTGTCGCAATTCGCCTGTAGAGGTCCAACTCCTTCCGGAGGTTCGGAAAGCGCCCGGCCTCGAGGGCGGCATCCAGCGTGCCGTACTGCTTGAGGATCGAAGCGGCGGTCTTCGGCCCGACGCCCGGCGCGCCGGGGATCCGGTCGGAGGGGTCCCCGCGCAGCGCGATGAAGTCGGGAACCTGCTCGGGCTCGACGCCGTAGCGCTCGCGCACCTCCTCGGGCCCGATCCTCGCCAGCTCCGAGACCCCGCGCAACGGCGTCACGATCACGGTTTGCCCGCTGGCGAGCTGGAAGAGGTCGCGGTCCGAGGTGATGACGACGCACGTGCCGCCGCGCCCCTCCTCGTCCTTGACCGCGGCGGCGACGAAGTCGTCCGCCTCGTAGCCCGGAGCCTTCGCGGTCGCGAAGCCGAAGGCCTCGACCAGCTGCGGAAGCTTGTCGAGCTGCTCGAGGAGGGAGTCGTCGAACTCGCGCCCCGACTGGTACGCGTCGAGCGCCTCGTGCCGGTAGGTCGGCGCGGTGAGGGTGTCCCAGCCGACGAAGACGGCGCGCGGCTCCTCCATCTCCCAGAGCCGGAGCAACATGTTCGTGAACCCGACGACCGCGTTCTGGTTGATCGACTTCGGGAGCGCGTGGTACGCGCGGTGCGCCAGCGAGTCCCCGTCGACGACGAGGAGCGACTTAGAGGGTCTTTTCGAGCTCGTAGATCGACTCCATCAATCGCTCGGTGGCGACCTTGGACGCCCTGCGCATGTCCATGTCCTTGAGGTCGTCGAGCTCGATCGGCGGGCCGTAGGCGACCCGCAGCGGGCCGAGCTTCATCAGGCTCTCCGTCCCGCCGATCGCGGCAGGGACCAATGGGACGTCCGCCTGCAGCGCGACGCGAGCGGCACCCGTGCGCGGTCTCGCGCGGAGGTTCTTCTTGAAGCGCTTCTTGAGCCGCCCCTTGTGCCGCCGGGTGCCCTCCGGGAAGATCACGACGATCTCGCCGGCCTTCGCGAGCTCGACCGCCTTCCGGATCGCCTCCTCGTCGCCCATCCCGCGGCGGACCGGAAACGCGCCGGCCGGCTTGAGGAGCCACTTGAGCGGCGGGACGTACATCTCCGACTTGGCCATGAAGCGGAGCTGCCGCTCGGGGTAGAGCGGGATCCCCAGCGGCCAGGGGTCGAGATTCGAGCTGTGGTTGGCGGAGAGGACGAACCCGCCCTCGCGTGGAAGGTTCTCCTCACCTTTGCTCCGAAAGCGAAAAAGCCGGCGAATCGGGCCCGCCGAGAGCGCCCCGACGATGTGGTACACGCGAGATTTCACGGCTCGGGAGTATCCCTGCCCCGGCGAGGTTGTGGTTGACACCCTCCGCTACGGTGTCCCGCGATGAAGACCCTGGTCATCGCCGAAAAGCCCTCGGTTGCGCGTGACATCGTCGGCGCACTGCCGGGCTCGTTCGACGAGCACAAGAACTTCTACGAGTCCGACGAGTACGTCGTCACGTTCGCCGTCGGGCACCTCCTCGAGCTCTCCGATCCGGAGGACTACGACGCTGCGTGGAAGTCGTGGAAGCTGGACAACCTCCCGATCATCCCGACGGAGTTCAAGGTCCGCCCGCGCGACAAGAAGTCGGCGACGCAGCTCAACCTGATCCACAAGCTGCTGAAGCGGACCGACGTCGACCGCGTCGTCAACGCATGCGACGCCGGGCGGGAGGGCGAGCTGATCTTCACGCACATCTACGAGACCGCCGGGGTCGACAAGCCGGTCGACCGCCTCTGGATCAACTCGATGACGAAGGCGGCGATCCGTGACGGTTTCGAACGGCTCCGCCCGGGCGACCAGCTGGAGCCGCTCCGCGACGCGGCCCGCTCCCGCTCGGAGGCGGACTGGCTCGTCGGCATGAACGCGACCCGCGCGGCGACGACCCGCCGCGGCTGGGGTGCCGGCGTCGTCTCGCTCGGCCGCGTGCAGACCCCGACGCTGGCGATGCTCGTCAAGCGCGAGCGGGAGATCCAGGCCTTCACGCCCGAGCCCTACTGGCTCGTGCACGCGACCTTCGACCCGCGCTACGAGGGTCTCTGGTTCGAGGGCGAGGAGAACCGGCTCAAGGACGGGAAGCGCGCGGACGAGATCGTCGAGAAGGTCACCGGCAAGACCGGCCGCGTCGAGTCGGTCGAGCGCAAGGAGCAGTCCGAGCGCGCGCCGCTCCTCTACGACCTCACCGCGCTGCAGCGGGACGCGAACCGCCGGTTCGGGTTCTCGGCCCGGCGGACGCTCAGCGCCGCCCAGTCCCTCTACGAGGGCAAGAAGGCGATCACCTACCCGCGGACGAACTCGCGCTGGCTCTCGGGCGACCTCGTCCCGCAGCTGAAGCCGACCGCAGGGACGCTGGTGCCGATCCCGGACTACGCGGCCGGCGCCCGCTACGTCCTCGGCCTGGACCAGCTGCCGCTCCAGCGCGTCGTCAACGACGCGAAGGTCGACGACCACCACGCGATCATCCCGACGGACATCGCGCACGACGTCTCGAGCTTCACGCCCGACGAGCGGCGGATCTTCGACCTCGTCGCGCGCCGGTTCCTCGCCGTCTTCCACCCGCCGGCCCGGTACGCCCGCACGACCGTGATCACCGAGGTGGAGGGCGAGCGCTTCCGCACCCGCGGCAAGGTCACCCTCGAGGCCGGCTGGCGCGGCGTCTACGGCGTCGAGGCGGTCGACCAGCAGGCGAGGCAGGACGAGGACGCCGAGGGCGAGGGCGAGCTGCCCGCGCTCCAGCAGGGCCAGGAGGTCAAATGCGCCGAGGCCGAGGCGAAGGAGACGAAGCCGCCGCCGCGCTACACGGAGGCGACGCTGCTCTCCGGGATGGAGACCGCCGGCAAGCTCGTCGACGACGAGGAGCTCCGCGAGGCGATGAAGGAGCGTGGCCTCGGGACGCCTGCGACGCGCGCGGAGATCATCGAGACCCTGATCCGCCGCGAGTACATCGAGCGGGCCGGCAAGGACCTCCAGCCGACGCCGAAGGGCATGAGCGTCGTCACGATGCTCGAGGAGCATCCGATCACCTCTGCCGAGTTGACGGGCGACTGGGAGAAGCAGTTGATGGACATCGAGCACGGCAACGGCGACCGCTCGGCGTTCATGGACGGGATCGCCGGCTTCGCCAGGACGACGGTCGAGCAGATCGCGAGCCTCCCGGACGAGAAGATCAGGGTCGAGCGCGTCGAGCTCGGCCTCTGCCCCAAGTGCGGCGCCGAGACCGGCGAGATCATCAAGGAGAACTCACGCGCGTACGGCTGCACGAGCTGGAAGAGCCGCGAGGAGCCGGGGTGCGGGTTCGTGATCTGGAAGCGCGTCGCCGGCCGGACCCTGACACCCGAGGTGGCGCGGCAGCTGCTCGAGGAGGGCAAGACGCGCGACGTGCTCTCCGGATTCCGCTCCCGCGCCGGGAAGCCGTTCCGCGCCCGGCTGCTGCTCAAGGAGGACGGCAAGGTCGAGTTCGAGTTCCCGGTCAGCAAGCGGCGGCAGCAGGAGCAGGAGGCCGAGGAGGGCCAGGACCAGCGCGAGGAGCAGCCGGCCGCCGCCGAGTGAACATTCGGTTAATCGACTGCGACAAACCTTTTAATTCGGCCGGAGTCTCCCTAGATTAGGGGGCACTAACCACGCGCCTGGAGAACCGAAAAGCGCGTTCGTCCGGAATACCAAGAGCAGAGGTCACGTTCCAGGAAGCGAGGGGCCGGCCACCGGCCCCGTCGGCCTGGAAAAACGAGGAAGTTCGCCATACAGTCAGAAGGTCTGAGGTCCGACCAGCCTCTTAGAGTCAGTAGGTTGCCGCGACAGCACGAAAGGACGTAGAGAGCCGCTTTGACACCGCATCAGCTGCAGGAACTTCTGGAAAGCGAACAGGCTCGCCCGTTCATCGAGCAGGGCGAGGAGCGCGGTCACATCGAGCCCGTCGAGCTCGAGGCGTTCGCGGTCGAGCACGATCTCGGAGAGGAGGAGATCGAGCAGCTCACGCGCGAGCTCGAGGCGATCGGGCTCGAGGTGCGCGACGAGAAGACCGAGGAGGCCGCCGGGCCGGTGAAGGTCGAGCAGAAGCCGAAGCAGCCGGACTTCGACGCCGTCGTCGGGTCGGCCGACAGCCTTCAGCTCTTCCTTGCCGACGTGGGCCGCCACAAGCTGCTCACCGCCGCCGAGGAGATCGCGCTCGCCAAGCGCATCGAGCGCGGCGACCTGATCGCGAAGCGCCACATGATCGAGTCGAACCTCCGGCTCGTCGTCTCCATTGCGAAGGGCTACCGGGGCCTTGGCGTCCCCTTCCTGGACCTGATCCAGGAGGGCACGCTCGGCCTCAACCGCGCGGTCGAGAAGTTCGACTGGCGGCGCGGCTTCAAGTTCTCGACCTACGCGACCTGGTGGATCCGCCAGTCGGTGCAGCGCGCCGTGGCGAACCACGCGCGGACGATCCGCGTGCCGGTCCACGTCGTCGAGCGCCAGCAGAAGCTGTCGCGCGCCGCACGCCGGCTCGAGGTCGAGCTGGGCCGGGAGGCGACCAAGGAAGAGCTCGCCGAGGCGACCGGGCTGCCGATGCAGCACGTCGACGAGGCGCTCGGCGCCGCCCATGCGTCCGTCTCGCTGAACCAGACGGTCGGCGCGGACGACGAGGGCGAGCTCGGCGATCTCTTCGCCGACCGCGAGGCCGCGGACCCGTTCGACGAGGCCGAGGAGTCGCTGCGCAAGCAGGGCGTCCGGCGCGCGCTGGACGCCCTGCCTGAGCGCGAGCGTCGGATCCTCGAGCTCCGTTTCGGGTTCGAGGGCGAGCCGTGGACGCTCGAGGCGATCGGCCACGAGCTCGACCTGACGCGCGAGCGCGTGAGGCAGCTCGAGGCGCAGGCGCTGGCCCGGCTGGCAGCGCTGCGCGATCTCGCCGCCGTCTCGGCCAACTAACGCAGGAACACCTCGGGATTCAGGGCCGTCGCGCCGTCTTCGCGGGCGGCGGCCTCTCCTAGGTGATCTTGACGTCGAAGCCGACGAGCACCAGCGGCCAGAGGGCCACCGCGAGGATCGCCGACAGGAGCTGCGTCGTCCGCTCGACGGTGTCGAAGTAGTTCTCCGCGTAGGCGACGACGACCCCGACGACGGCGTAGACGACGAAGAGGAGTGGTATCCGGCGCATCGCCTGGTCATTCCTCCGCTTAACGCCATCGAAACCGACCCACTGACGTCGATTCCTATACTTGCCGCGCAATACCGGCACGGAGCGAGAGATAGGAGGCCAGGTGGTGGTGTTCAGGAGGATCGTGATTCTCCTTGCTGCGGCGCTGCTCGTCGTGGGTGCGGCGGGCTGCGGAGGCGACGACGACGACGGCGACGGCGGTGCGGAAGGTGAGTCGGGCGGCACGCTCGTGTTCGCGGGTGCGGCGGATCCCGTCGTCCTCGACGGCGCGCTCGTGTCCGACGGCGAGTCGATCCGCGTCATCACCCAGATCTACGAGACATTGATCAACCTGAAGCCCGGGACGACCGAGCTCGCTCCGGGTCTCGCGACCGAGTGGGAGGTCAGCCCGGACGCGATGACGTACACGTTCGCCCTCCGCGAGGGCGTCAAGTTCCACGACGGAACGGACTTCAACGCCGAGGCGGTCTGCTTCAACTTCGACCGCTGGTACAACTTCTCGGGCCCGCTCCAGAGCCCGAGCGCGAGCTATTACTACGGCGCGTTCTTCGGAGGCTTCGCGAAGAACGAGAGCGAGGATCTCTCCGATCCGCTGTACAAGAGCTGCGAGGCCCGAAACCCGACGACCGCGGTGCTCACGCTCACCCGCCCGTCGGCTTCGCTCCTCGGCGCCCTCGTCCAGCAGGCATTCTCGATCGCCAGCCCGCAGGCGCTCGAGGAGTTCAACGCGGACGCGGGCACGCTCGACGAGGAGACCGGCTTCCGCCCGACCGGCACGTTCGGCACCGAGCATCCGGTCGGCACCGGGCCGTTCGAGTTCGTCTCGTGGACGCGGGAGGACCGCCTCGTCCTCAAGCGCTTCGAGGACTACTGGGGCGAGAAGGCGAAGCTCGACGAGCTGATCATCCGGCCGATCGCCGACAACGCGGCGCGGCTCCAGGCGCTCCAGAACGACGAGATCCAGGGCTACGACCTCGTCGAGCCTCAGGACATCCCGACCATCGAGGGCGACGAGAACCTGAAGATCCTCGACCGGCCGGCGTTCAACGTCGCCTACGTCGGGATCAACCAGGCGAAGAAGCCGATGGACAACCTCAAGGTCCGGCAGGCGGTCGCCTACGGGCTCGACCGGCAGGCCGTGGTGGACAACTTCTACGGCGGCCGCGGCGTCGTCGCCAAGCAGATGATGCCGCCCGAGGTCGAGGGCTATGCCGACTCCGTGACCGAGTACCCGTACGACCCGGACCGGGCGAAGCAGCTCCTGCAGGAGGCAGGGCTGACGCTGCCCGTCGAGATCGAGTTCTGGTATCCGAGCGACGTCTCGCGGCCGTACATGCCCAACCCGAAGAACAACTTCGAGGCGATGGCGGCCAGCCTGAACAAGTCCGGCTTCAAGGTCGTCCCGAAGACGGCGCCGTGGGATCCGGACTACCTGGGCCGGGTCGACGAGGGCAACGCCGGCCACCTGCACCTGATCGGGTGGACGGGCGACTTCGCGGACGCGGACAACTTCATCGGGACGTTCTTCCAGGACTTCAGCCCGCAGTTCGGCTTCAGGAACCCCGAGCTGTTCAAGCTCCTGGACGACGCCGAGATCGAGTCCGACCGGCAGACGCGGATCGACATGTACAAGCAGGCGAACGAGCTGATCATGGAGCAGCTGCCTGCGGTCCCGTACGCGCACACCAAGCCGGCGCTCGCCTTCCGGCAGGACGTCGAAGGCTTCGTGCCGAGCCCGACCACGAACGAGCTCTTCTCCACCGTCACGATCGGCGGGGGAGGCGAGTAGTCGGAGTCACCTAGCAGCCAGCCGGCGGGGGAGCTGAAGCGTGCTGCGCTTCGTCGTCCGCCGGCTGATGCTGCTCGTCCCGATCCTGCTCGGGCTCTCGATCCTCGTCTTCCTCTGGATCAGGGCGCTGCCGGCGAGCCCGGCGGTCTCGCTCCTCGGCGAGCGGGCGACGCCGGAGTCGATCGCGCAGATCGAGGAGCAGTACGGCCTCGACGAGCCGATCCACGTCCAGTACTGGAGCTATCTGAAGACGGTCGCGCAGGGCGACCTCGGGACGACGATCAGGTCACGCCGCCCGGTGACGGACGAGCTGAGGGAGCGGTTCCCGGCCACGATCGAGCTCACCTTCGCGGCCCTGCTCTTCGCGGTCACGCTCGGCATTCCGCTCGGATTCGCCGCGGCGAAGCGCTACGGCACCTGGGTCGACCACTCGAGCCTCGTCTTATCCCTGCTCGGGATCTCGATCCCGGTCTTCTTCCTCGCGATCCTGCTCAAGTACATCTTCGCGGTCGAGCTCGGGCTCTTACCCACCGTGGGCCGGATCGACGTCCTGATCGACATCGAGCACCCGACGAACTTCTACACGATCGATGCGCTGCTGGCCGGTGACCTCGCGGCGTTCTGGGACGTGATCAAGCACCTGATCCTGCCGGCGATTGCGCTCGGTTCGATCCCGCTCGCGATCATCGCGCGGATCACGCGTGCGTCGGTGCTCGACGTGCAGAACGAGGACTACGTCCGGACCGCGCGCGCGAAGGGGCTCGCCCCGCGGACCGTGGACGCGCGGCACATCTTCCGGAACGCCCTGCTCCCGATCATGACGATCATCGGGCTCCAGGCGGGCCTGCTCCTCTCCGGCGCGGTGCTGACCGAGACCGTGTTCGCGTTCCCGGGCATGGGCAGCTGGCTCGTCGAGGCGATCCGGCAGCGCGACTACCCGATCCTCCAGGGCGGGATCCTGTTCGTCTCGCTCGTCTTCGTGCTCGTCAACCTGATCGTCGACGTCTCCTACGCGCTCATCAACCCGAGGATCCGGGTCTCGTGAGCGTCGCGCAGGCAGAAGCCAGGGAGATTCAGCTCGAGGCGCCGAGCGGCCTCTGGAGCGAGGCCTGGCGCCGGCTCCGGAGCAACCCGGGCGCGATCGTCGGCTTCGTGATCGTCACCGTCTTCCTGTTCGCTGCGCTCTTCGCGCCGCTGATCGCGCCGGAGGATCCGCGGTCGGGCGACCTCGACCGCCTGGGCGGCGTGTGCTGTCCGGGCCCGTCGGCCGACTACTGGTTCGGCGTCGACCAGCAGGGCCGGGACGTGTTCTCGCGGGTCGTCTACGGCGCGCGCTTCTCGCTGCTGATCGGGATCGTCTCCGTCGCCGTCGGCCTCTCGGTCGGGCTCGTGCTCGGAGCCGCCGCCGGCTACCTCGGCGGGTGGGTCGACTCCGCGATCATGCGGATGTGCGACATCATGCTCTCGATCCCGGGCCTCCTGCTCGCGATCGGGCTCGTCGCGATCCTCGGGCAGGGGATCTGGCAGATCATGATCGCCGTCGGGGTCACGCAGATTCCGATCTTCGCCAGGCTCTTACGAGGGTCGATCCTCGCCGCGCGGGAGTCCGACTACGTGCTCGCAGCCCGGTCGGTCGGCGTCCGGGGTCGGTCGATCCTCGCGTCCCACATCATGCCCAACGCAATGTCGCCGGTGATCGTGCAGGGAACCCTCGCGCTGGCGACCGCGATCATCGACGTCGCCGGTCTCGGCTTCCTCGGGCTCGGGCCGCAGGACCCGGCGACGCCCGAATGGGGGACGATGCTGACCGACACGACGCGCTACCTCCAGTCGGCGCCGCACCTCGCGCTGATCCCCGGCGCCGCGATCGTCATCTCCGTGCTCGGCTTCAACCTGATCGGGGACGGCATGCGCGAGGCACTCGACCCGCGTTTCAGAGGACGGGCGTGAACGAGCCGCTCCTCTCGGTTAAGGACCTCGAGGTCCGGTTCTGGACCGGCCGCGGGATCATCCACGCCGTCAACGGCGTCTCGTTCGACATCGCGCCCGGCGAGACGCTCGGCATCGTCGGCGAGTCGGGCTGCGGGAAGAGCGTGACGTCGCTCGCGATCCTCGGGATCCTGGCGCGCGCCGGCCGTGTGACCGCCGGCTCGGCCCGCTTCCAGGGTCGCGAGCTGATCGGGCTCTCGGACGAGGAGCTGCGGACGATCCGCGGCAAGGAGATCGCGATGATCTTCCAGGACCCGATGACGAGCCTGAACCCGGTGCTGACGATCGGGAAGCAGCTTCGCGAGACGCTCCAGACGCACTTCGACATGAACCACGACGAGGCCGAGCGCCGCGCCGCCGAGCTGCTCGACCGCGTCGGGATCCCGAGCGCGGACGCGCGCCTGAAGGACTATCCGCACCAGTTCTCCGGCGGGATGCGGCAGCGGGCGATGATCGCGATGGCGCTCGCCTGCGAGCCGAAAGTCCTGATCGCCGACGAGCCGACGACGGCGCTCGACGTGACGATCCAGGCGCAGATCCTCAACCTGCTCCGCGAGCTTGTCGCCGAGCAGGACACGGCGCTGGTCCTGATCACGCACGATCTCGGCGTCGTCGCCGGGATGTGCGAGCGCGTGAACGTCATGTACGCGGGAATGTTCGTCGAGACCGGCTCGGCGCGGCAGGTCTTCGCGCGGCCCCGGCACCCGTACACGCTCGGCCTCCTGCAGAGCATCCCGCGCCTCGACGCCGCTCGTAAGACGGCGCTGCATCCGATCGAGGGCGCCCCGCGCGACATGCTCTACCCGCCGCAGGCCTGTCCGTTTGCGCCGCGCTGCCGCTACGAGGTCGAGCAGTCGCGCCTGGAGGTGCCGCAGCTCGAGCAGGTCGAGCCCGGGCACAAGGTCGCCTGCTTCAATCCGGTGCCGGTCGAGGAGTGGGAGCAGACCCGCCGGGCGGTGGTCTCCGGGTGAGCCAAAACGGCACCCTGGTCAGCCTCGAGGACCTGAAGGTCTGGTTCCCGATCAAGAGCGGCGTCATGCTCGATCGCCATGTCGGCGACATCAAGGCCGTCGACGGCGTTTCGCTGGAGATCCAGCGTGGCGAGACGCTCGGCCTGGTCGGAGAGTCGGGCTGCGGGAAGTCCACAGTCGGCCGCGCGATCCTCCGCCTGTACGAGCCGACCGACGGCCGGATCGTCTTCGACGGCCAGGACATCACGCGCCTCGGCCAGGCCGAGCTGCGCCCGCTCAGGCGGCGGATGCAGATGGTCTTCCAGGATCCGTACGCCTCGCTGAACCCGCGCCACTCCGTCGGGCGGATGGTCGGTGAGCCGATCCGGGTGCACGGTCTCGCCGGGCGGCGCGCCACCGGCCGCCGAGTGCGAGAGCTGCTCGAGACCGTCGGCCTCCCGGCCGACGCTGCCTCGCGCTACCCGCACGAGTTCTCCGGCGGGCAGCGCCAGCGCATCGGCGTTGCCCGTGCGCTCGCGGTCAACCCGGACTTCATCGTCGCCGACGAGCCGGTCTCCGCGCTGGACGTCTCGATCCAGGCGCAGATCATCAACCTGCTCGAGAACCTCCAGCGCGAGTTCGAGCTCACGTACCTCTTCATCGCCCACGATCTCGCCGTGGTGCGCCACATCTCCGACCGGATCGCGGTCATGTACCTGGGCTCGATCGTCGAGATCTCGCCCGCGGAGGAGCTCTACTCGAACCCGCTTCACCCGTACACGATCTCGCTCCTCTCGGCGGTGCCGATCCCCGATCCAGAGGTCGAGGCGAAACGGGAGACGATCCTGCTCGCCGGCGACCTGCCGAGCCCGGCCAACCCGCCGCACGCCTGCCGGTTCCACACGCGCTGCCCCTACATCCAGCCGACGCGTTGCACCGAGGACGCCCCGCCGCTGCGCAAGCTCTCGGACGGGCACATCGTCGCCTGCCACTGGGCGGAGGACATCCAGGCCGGGCGCATCCAGCCGCAGGAGCGCGAGGTAATCGTGGAGGATCAGACGCTGAGGCCGCACGTCGAGGAGGCCCCGCTCGTCTAGGAGAGGCTGGTGGAACGGCGGGTCGTTGCTGCGGTGATCGTGGATGACGACGGGCGCGCGTTCGTCCACCGGCGCGGGCCCGGTCGCCGGCTGTTCCCGAACTGCTGGGATCTCCCCGGCGGGCACGTAGAGGAGGGCGAGCCGTCGCTCGACGCGCTCCGTCGTGAGGTTCACGAGGAGACCGGGTGGCGCGTGCGCCGTGTCCTTGCCGAGCTGGGAGAGGCGACATGGGTCGGGAACGACGGCATCCGGCGCCGGGAGCTCAACTACCTCGTCGAGGTCGACGGCGACCTCGCCTCCCCTCGGCTCGAGTCGCCGCGCCACGTCGAAGTCGCCTGGGTCGGGCTCGACGAGCTCGATCGCCTCATGGAGGAGTGGACGCCGGCCGACGCGGACATCCGGCCGATCGTGGCCCGAGGGCTCCGCGAGGCGGCTCGGATGGGCATCCCTCGAAAGGGGGAGTAATGCGTTGTCCACAGGGCGCCGATACGTGGGTCGTGGACGCTGCTGAGCGCAAGGAGATCCTCAGTCGTTACATGGACCACTCGCGGCGCTTCGAGGCCGTCGCCCAGCGGCGGACGACGAGCGGCGCGGGGGAGGTCATCCCGTTCACGGCTCCTCTCAAGGAGCTGGAGCAGGAGCCGACCGCCCGGGAGATCGAAGTTCTCCAGCTGATCTCGGAGGGCCTCGTCAATCGGGAGATCGGCCACCGCCTCTTCCTGTCGGAAGAGACCGTGAAGTCCCACGTGCGACACCTGCTGGCCAAGCTGCAGGCACGCTCACGCGCCCATGCAGTCGCAGTGGGCTTCCGGCGCGGCCTGATCGCCTAGTCGGCGAAACCGCGAAGGTCGGTTTTCAGGAGCACCGCACCCGCTTTCCACACCCTGTGGATAGATCCCTCAACAGGGGGATGCCCAGGTATGTGGAAAAGCGGAGACTCCGCGAGCGGCAACTACCAGATGCGAAGAGCACCCGCGACTGCCGCTACCGACGTGCACGACGCCAGCAGTGAGAGCAGACGGAGCTTCATGAATCCTCCCTTGAGGGGAACCAACGGCACCCGCGATGTTATCCCCCTTCTGGGGGAGATACAAGGGGGACTCCACAAGTTCCGTGACGCTTCTCTCGGGGACCGTCTCGTCCTTGCGTACGCCGGCTTACTGGCATCGACTGCGCTGCTGCTCGCCGGAACGTTGATCGCCTCCGGGGTTGCCCTCGAAGCGTCCCCCTTCTTCGTAATTGCGCTAGGGCTGATGGGCCTTCTCGCTGAGCGCCAAGTGGTGCAGATAAGCGCGAATGCGCAGATCTCGGTCTCCGTGCTGCCACTCCTTCTCGCCGCCACTCTGTACGGGCCTATTGAGGCTATGCTCGTCGCCGTCATCACGCTGTCGGCTGACTTTCGGCGTCCGTATGCGCGTTGGGTGACATGGACATCTATTCGTGCTCTTGCCGGCGCTTCCGCGGCTATTGCCGCGTCGGCAGTCGCCGTAGATCAACCGTCGTTTGCGAACCTCTTTGCGGCGGTCACCGCCGCCGCGATTGCGGAGGCCCTTGTAGACGCTGCACTGGGAGCGGTAACGGGTGCGCTTCGTGGTATCGCGTCGATTCGTGCGACGCTTCAGCTCGTGCGGCCAGTTCTACTCGGGACTGTTCCACTCTATACGCCCGTCGTTGTGGTCCTGATTTACGCCTGCCGCGAGATCTCGGAGTGGAGCGTTGTCTTCTTCGTCGTCCCGGCATTCGCTGCACACCGGTTCTACTCGCTGTACCGGGAGGAACGAGATGCCCGCCAAGAACTCGATGAAGTCAATGCGAGGCTGCAACGAGCGAACCTGTCCTTCGCAACGGCGCTCGTAGCGACGCTTGACGCGCGAGACCGGTACACGGCAGGCCATTCGGCAGCCGTTGCGGTCTACGCTCGCGATATTGCGGAGCGGCTCGGACTGGACGAGGAGGATCAACGCCTCGCTCATCTCTGCGGGCTTGTGCACGACATCGGCAAGATCGGTCTACCACCCGGACTCCTGGAGAAGCCCGGAGCTCTTACTCTCGACGAGCGTCGGCAGATGGAGCAGCACTCCGAGATCGGGGAGCGGATTCTCGCAAACGTCGAGGACTACGCTGAGATCGCAAGAATCGTCCGCCATCACCACGAACGAATAGACGGAGAGGGCTATCCTGACCGCATCGCGGGCTCGGACATTCCTCAACTCTCAAGGATCATCGCGGTGGCCGACGCGTACAACGCAATGACTTCCGATCGTCCCTATCGCGACGCGATGCCAAGCCGTGTAGCTCGTCTGCGCCTTGCTCAGGCGGTTGAAACCCAGTTCGATACCGACGTCGTTGCCGCGTTCGAGGCGATTCTCGCAGCGGCTAACGAGGACTACCGCACAGGTCTCAGCCTACACTTCGATCGCGAGGCCGAGGTGCACGAAGAACTGGTCGCTTCGGTCGCCTAGACGGGAAGGCCGGCAAGTCGTGATGCGGCCTCCGTGCGTGTTGCCGCACCGAGCTTCTCGAGGACATGCCTAACGTGAACCTTCACGGTCGCCTCGCTGATTACGAGGTTCCGCGCAATCTCCTTGTTCGTCAATCCTTGCGCGATCAGAGCTAGGACTTCTTGCTCTCGCGCGGTGAGCCGGCCGAGAGGTCCCGCCAGTGGAGTCGTGAGCTCGAGCCCGAACCGCCGGCCAAGTTTCGAGTCGTTTGCACGACCAATGAGTGCGATCACCGCGTCCCTATGATCGGAACTCGCTAATGCGAGACCGAGAAGCTGTGGGAATGAGCGGTAGACGGCGACGAATTCGTCAAGGCGTCCGCCCTGAAATGCGAACGTGATTGCGTCGTCAGCACGACCGCGCGAGCGGGACGAAGTTTCACGAAAACCTGTGGCCGCCATGACCAGCATCGCTGTGGTTGTTCCACCACGGGCGAACCGCGGATTGAGGAGAACATGCTCACATGCCGCCGCCGAAAGGCGATGATCGCCGGCCGCCGCCGCGGCCAGCCCGCGGCTCGCCAGGTACTCCGCATGCATGGCGTCGGAGGGAAGGCGATCCAGCGGTCTGCGGAGGATTCCGAGAGCCGTCTCTGCGTCTCCTCGAAGTAGAGACAGTCTAGCTCGCAGGATCGCGGCTGCGGTACATATGTGTGGGTCAGCTGAACTCTGCTCAGCTTCTGCAATTCCGCTCAGCGCTGTCGCGGTATCTCGGAGGCCAACTGCTGCAAGGGCACGAAGAATCGCAGCATGCGAGAGTACGAAATCCAGTCGATATTCCTTTGCTTCTGACGCCGCCTCGTCGGCTATCCGAAGTGCCCGTTCGTAATGGCCGGTCAATGCCAACGACTGGCCATACGAGTTCTGAAATGAGGTCTTGATGATCGGATCGGTGATTTTGTAGAGCAGCGGATAGACGTCGTGCGCACGCTCCAGCGCATCCACGAGGCCGCCGCGGCGCTCGGCATAGAGCAGCCGAGCAATGCTCATTCGCACGAGATCTTCAGGCCCGTGGGTGGCGACGACATCAAGTTCGGCGAGCAGGCTGTCTGCTTCGTCCAGCCCCAGGTCAACCAAGGAGAAGAATTCCCCGACGAGCGCCTCCCGAGCCAGTGAGCCCGTAGGTGCCATCGCTCGCGCGGCGCGGAAGTGATCCAGCGCCTCGGCCTCGCGGCTGTCCAGCAAGGCGCTCTGTCCGGCGCGCAGGAGTATCCGAGCCCTTAGCGGCGCTCCATAGTCTGGGGCCTGTTCGGCGTTCCGGGCGGCATTCGATGCCAGGGCGGCGGCTGTTCCATAGCGCCCCTGCCGGAACGCGAGCTCGGCTTCCGCGAGATCGAGAACGGGCGCGGTCACGTGATGTCGCGCCGCGAAGTCGAGCCACTGAGCAAGAGTTGTGATCCGCCCACTGTCGATGATGTCCTCGATCGCCGAGGAAACGAGTGGCTCGAGCCGGCCGGGCAGGCGGAGTCGATCGATGACGTCGTATGCGTCGTCCCAGGCGCCGGTTGAGATCAAGTGATCGATCACGAGCTCGCCAAGCGCTACGAGTTGGTAACGCCCAAGGGCGGCGAGCTTGGGCTCCAGGAAAGCTCGAAGGAGTGGGTGAACCGCATACGTTCCGTCCTGCTCGTGGAGGAAGCCGAGCCCGAGTGCGGCCTCGACTTGTGCCGGATCACTACCGAGCAGGAGAAGTTGGAGCTCGGGGGTGATGACGGGTGCAACGCAGAGCTTGCAGAGAGCAGTCTGAAGCTCGGGAGCAAGTCGCTGATAGAGCTCCTCGGCGAAGTAGTCGTACAACGCCGGTGGGAGCCCCTCGTTCGGCGGCGCGACCTGTGGCGCGCTTGCGGCAAGGCCGATGACTGCCGGCCAACCCTGTGCGCCTTCGAGGAGCGCGGCAACGTCGGCATCGTCCCTACCGATGACGCTCTTCGCTTCATCGACCTCCATCGCGAGCTGGCGTCGTTCGATCTCTTGAATCTCTCCGTAGAGGATTCGGCGTGCCGTTGCCCATGTGGGGCGGCGACGGCTCGTCACCAACATCTGAAGCGCTGTGTCTTGGACGACCCGGTCGATGAAGCGCTCCGAAGCAGCGGAGTCCATCGCGAAGTGGTAATCGTCGATCGCCAGCCACGCGTCCGCCGGCCACGCCTGGACGTCCTCGGCGAACAGCTCGGCGAGAGCTTCGACATCTTCCGCGTGACCAGCGGCGCGGAGCCGCTCGCGCATCCGCTGCCCTGCGCCGGGGACGATCTCCGCCGCCGCCGCCGCGATTCCGGCTGCAAGGGCAGCGATGTCGGCCGCTGCCGCGCCGGCGCGGTACCAGACGTCACGACGCCTGGGATCCGCAAGCCATTGCTGGGCCAGCGTGGTCTTGCCGTAGCCGGCCGGCGCGACGAGCAGCTTGATCCGCGCAGGGTTCTCGTCGAGAAGCCTGGTCAGGCGTGGGCGCTCGATGATTCTGCGCCGGGGTGTTACGGCCGTCGCTGCCATCCCGCCAGCGAGAGGCTAACGGCGGCCGGCGAAGACTCGACTCTCCGGAACCGGGGATCCGCGCCTGCGCCGCGGTCGCAGGCGCGGTGCCGTCAGTCCCCCGGGCCGGCCGATGCGACCGGCCCGAGGCTCCTCGAGAGCGGGTCCCGCCCGGTCAGGAGCCGGTACGCGACGGGGATCTGCCGCCGCCGGGCGACGCCGAGCTTCTGCCGCAGCACGTCGCAGTGCGCCTTGGCGGTTCGCGGCGAGATGCCCAGCCGCTCGCCGACCTCCTCGTTCGAGCATCCCGCGGCGATCAGCTCGATCACCTGCAACTGCCGCTCCGTGATGCTCGGCGAGATCCTCGTGAGTGCCTCCTGCATCCCGCCGACGCTAACAACGGCGCACTGAGGTGACTATTCACCGAAGGACGTATCTTCGGGACTACGCCGGGCCCGCTACGAAACCGTGCAGCCCAGGTACTCGAGCGCGCGCGAAGTCTCCTCGACGAACGTCTTCGCCTCCTCCTCGGAGTGGAAGACGTACGGGCCAGGACGGATCGGCTCCACCCGCAGGCTGTTCACCGGGTAGACCTCGCACTGGACGATCACCTGGCCGTCCGACTGCTCCCTGCGGAGGGTGACGACCTGGCGGCCGTCCTTCCGCGCAGTCTTGAGACGTTGCGGGCCGCTCATCGGAGCGCGTTCGCCGCCGCCTGCGCGACCGTCTCGCTGTCGGCGAAGCCGCCGAACCGCGCAGACAGGGTGTTCGGCCTGCGGTAGACGAGGACGCCGGGGTTCTCGAGGGCGCCGAGGAGCTCGACGAGCGGACGGGATTGCGACTCCGCGTGCACGTTGATGGCGACGAACCCGACCCCGGCGGCCGTGGCGCCGGCGCGGGCCTCGTCGAGCGAGATCCGGTCGACCGCCGACTCGGGGTCGTAGAGGCCGACGACGACGACCCTGTGGTCGGCGAGCGCCGCCGAGAGGACTTTCGGCAGGCCGTCGTCGACCGGCTCGGCCGCAGGCTTCGCGACCGGCGCGGGCACGCGCACAGGGGCCGGCTTCGGCTTTGCGGCCGGCTTCGCCGCCGGCTGCTTGACCGGCGTCTTCGCCTTCGCCTTGACCGGGGCTGCCTTCTTCGCCGGCGCCGGGGCGGGCTTGGCGAGCTTGGGCCGGACGAGGCTCGGCGCCTCGTCAAGTGCCGAGGACGGCGGCCTCGCGATCACGAAGGTCGAGACGATCCCACCGAGCACGGCGAGGACGATCACGGGCACGAGCGTGCGAGTCGGCAGCCGCAGCGACATACCTCACGCGTATCGGCAGCGGCGGGCGCTTTCTTT
Source organism: Gaiellaceae bacterium (assembly GCA_035776735.1). Taxonomy (GTDB): domain Bacteria; phylum Actinomycetota; class Thermoleophilia; order Gaiellales; family Gaiellaceae; genus JACDAN01. The sequence goes on from DASSSO010000027.1 coordinate 27,037, forward strand.
ACGCGCACGAGGCCGTGGGTGAGTAACTCACCCACGACGGGTGAGGCGATCCCCCAAACGCGGCATGAGCGGAGCCGTGCAGGGGCCGAT
>DASSSO010000030.1:0-5655 GCA_035776735.1 Gaiellaceae bacterium
CTACGCCTACCCGACCTTCGCCGGCTTCCACCCCGGCGCCTTCGACATCCAGCAGTTCCAAGTCTACGACTCCGGCGCCGACGTGACGTTCCGGCTGAGGACCCGCGACCTCTCGGAGACGTTCGGCAGCCCGCTGGGCGCGCAGCTCGTCGACGTCTACGTGCGCGTCCCGGGTGCGTTGCCGACGTCGACCGCCCCCGCGCACCCGCTGCGCAACTTCGCCATCGCGCCCAGCTTCGCGTGGAGCCGGCTGATCCAGGTGCAGGGCTTCGGCCAGCGCTACGTCGACGCGAGCGGGAACACGCTCGGGACGGTGTCGATCGCCGCGAACGCAATCTCCCGCTTCATCACGTTCAACGTTCCCAAAGCGTCACTCGGCACGCCGGGTCCCGGCTGGGGTTTCACCGTGGTCCTCACCGGCCAGGACGGCTTCAGCCCGGACCAGGCCCGTGGTTTCGCCCCCACGCCCCAGGAGTTCCAGTTCGGCGTCTGCGCGGCGGCCAGCCCCGATCCGCATTGCACCTTCGACCCGAGCCTCGTGCCGAAGGCCGTCGACGTGATCACCGGCCCAGGCGTCGAGCAGTCGACCGAGCTCGACTACACGCTCGGGCCCGTCGTGCTCACGGGCGTCACTGTCCCCTAGTTCAGCCCGGCGCTGTCCCGCCGCACGAGCGGCGCGGGCGCCTCACCCGCCCGCGGGGGCTAGAGGACGGCCTCGAGGAACCTGCGCGTCTCGGGACGCTTGGCATCCTTGAGGACCTGCTCCGGCGGACCCTCCTCGATGATCTGCCCGTCGTGGACGAAGGCCATTCGCGACGCGACTTCACGCGCGAACCCCATCTCGTGGCTGACAACGAGCATCGTCATCCGTAACTCGGTCGCGAGGCGACGCATGACGCCGAGGACCTCGCCGATCAGCTCGGGGTCGAGCGCGGACGTGGGCTCGTCGAAGAGCATCACCGCGGGATCCATCGCGAGCGCGCGGGCGATCGCCACCCGCTGCTGCTGCCCGCCGGAGAGCTGGATCGGGTAGTGGTCGGCCTTTTCCGGAAGCCCCACCATCGAGAGCAGCTCGCGCCCGGAAGCCTCGGCAGCTCGCCGGGGCTTTCCGAGGACGACCACGGGTCCCTCGATCACGTTCTCGAGCGCCGTCCGGTGCGAGAAGAGGTTGAAGTCCTGGAACACCATCCCCGTTCGGATGCGGAGCTGGCGGATCCGGTCGCGCTTCGCCCGTGTCCGAAAACCTCCCCCCTCGACACGGATGCCCGCGACCTCGATCGTCCCCTCCGTGGGCTCCTCGAGGAAGTTGATACAGCGCAGGAGCGTGCTCTTCCCGGAGCCGGAGCGGCCGAAGAGGACCACGACCTCGCCCCGGTCGATCGCCAGGTCGATGCCCTTCAGCACCTCATGGGTGCCGAAGGACTTGCGCAGGCCCTCGACGCGCACGTCCAGCATGCCGTCCGAGGTCGGGCTCACGTCTGCGACGGCCCTGTCGGTACGCGCTGGCCCGCAACGGCGACCCCCGCGGTGCCGCGGACGTAGGCTTTGCTCAACCGCCGTTCGAGCCGGAGCTGGAAGTACTGGAAGATCGTCGTCAGGCCCCAGTACATGAGTGCCGCGACGAGCAGCGCCTCGAGGTTGCGGAAGTCCGCCTTCCCGACGAGTTGGGCACGGCGGAAGATCTCCATCTGCTCGATGCTCGTGCCGAGGAAGCTGACCAGAGCGGTGTCCTTCATCATGGCGATGAACTCGTTGCCGGTGGGCGGGATGATGACGCGAAGCGCCTGAGGGAGAACGACCCGGCGCATCTTCTGGCTATACGTCATCCCGAGCGCCTCGGCGGCTTCCGACTGCCCGTGCCCGACGGATTGGATACCCGCCCGAAAGATCTCGGTCATGTACGCGCCGTAGTTCAGCGCGAGAGCCAGGACGCCCGCGGTGAGGACGTCGAGCGTCAGCAGGTCCGCCCACGGGTCGCCGAGCGCCAGCCCGATCTGAGGAAGCGCGAGGTAGATGAGGAAGAGCTGGACGATGAGGGGCGTGCCGCGGAAGAACGACGTGTAGAAGCCGGTGAGGCCGACCGCGATTGCGTTGTGGCTGAGGCGGCCGAGCGCGCCCAGGAGCGCCAGCAGACACGCGAGGATGATCGCGAGGACCGCGATCACGATCGTCCACGTGATCCCTTTCGCGATGAAGCCCGTGTGCTCGCGCATCCAGGCCGTGTCGAAATCGGCGGCAGCGAAGAGGACGACGAGCAGTCCGAGGATCGTCGCCCAGACCGCGGCAAGCTTGAGCGTGAACGGGATGCGGGCCGAATAGAGCTCGAGGCCTTCGCGGCGACTTCGCTTCTCGCCGGCAGGGGGAAGCGGCGGCGCGACTCGCTCGCCGCCGCTTTCGCTCCCAATCGTCACGAGACCGCCCTGCTCAGCTCAAGACGACGTCTCGGCGACAGTGAGGTCGGTGGCGTACCACTTCTGCGACAGCTCTGACAGCGTCCCGTCCTCGTGCATCTCGTCGACGATCTCCGAGAGCCGATCGACGAGGCTCGTCGGATCGAGCTCCGACTTGCGGTCGACTGCCACCGACAGCGGCTCGTAGTACAGAGGCTCTCCGACGATCTTGATCGGCGAGCCCGCCTTGATCGCGGCCTGCAGCGTCGGCAGCGCCGAGATGACCGCGTCGAGCCGCCGCCCGTCGCCGAGCCCCAGATCCTGAATCGCGGTCGAGTCCGTGTCGTAGGTACGGATCTTCGGGTTGGCCACGGCTGACTCGACCTTCTCCGGCTCGGCCGACTCGTCTCTGGCGATCTCGAGCTTGTTCTGGAGGTACAGGTCATACGTGCAGCCACCGCACACGCCGATCTTCTTGCCGGCGAGGCCGTTCGCGTCGGTGATCGTGGAGTTGTCCTCGTGCACCGCGAACGCGGCGGGCGTGTAGTAGTAGGGCGGTGTGAAGTGCAACACCTCCGCGCGCTCCGGAGTGATCGTCATCGAACCCACGGAGACGTCCCAGCGGCCGTTCCAGTTCCCGGCGATGATCGTGTCCCAGGCGGGGGCCTCCCAGGCGACTTCCACGCCGAGACGCTCTGCGATCTCGGTGGCAACGTCGATGTCGAAGCCCTCGTACTCCCCGGTCTCCTCGTTCAGCTTGGACTGTGGCGGATAGGCCGGGTCGGTGGAGACCGTGAGCGCCTCTTTGTCTTCGATCGCCGCGAGCAGGTCGCCCCCGCCGTTGTCGTCCCCTCCGCAGGCGACGAGGACGGTCGCAAGCAGCAAAGCGAGTGCCGCCAATGCGGCAGAACGTCCCTTCGACATCATGCCCTCCTTCTCCCCTGGAGCGGGGCTCATGGAATGTCGCTGACCGCGCCCCAGTCGGCGAACTCGACGTCAAGAGGGTACTACGGCTCAGGTGGCGAGCCGCGGCCGGCGTGCATCGGCTCGACCGAGCCAAGAGGTGGGCAGTTCTGCGGACACCGACCGCGTGCGGCTCGCTGAAGGATCAGCGGTTGAACCAGCGGGCCCGGCGGCTCGCGCCGAACTGCTGCTTGTCGGCGACGAGCTCGGCCGACGGCTCCTGAAAGGTGCCGGTCGGCTTCGGCCCCGAGAGGAAGTCGACCTCGACCTTGCCGACGCGGCCCGCTCCGAACTCGACGTAGCAGGCGCCGCGCCCGTCATAGGCCGGCGGCGGCTCGCCTCCCTGCAGCTTCGCGACGATCGACGCGGCGACGACCCGCGCTGCCCCTTCCGAGAAGACGCCCGCCTTCGGCACGCCGCTCCCGACGGTCGCGACGTCGCCCACGGCGTACACGCCCGGGAAGCGCGTCTCGAGCGTTCGGGAATCGACGGGCACGTACCCCTCCTCGGCCAGCCCGCTCTCGAGAACCACGGCGGGAGCGCGGTGCCTCGGCACGCCCAGGAAGAGGTCGTAGGGCAGTTCCGAGCCGTCGTCGAGCACCGCGACGCTGCGTGCCGGGTCGAGCGAGCTCATCCGCCGGTCGGGGACAAATTCGATCCCGCGTTCGGCAAACGCCGCGAGCAGCGCGGCCGAGGTGTCCGGCGAGGGAGGAACCGGGATCGCGAACGGCATGACGAGGGAGATCTCGCAGTCCCCGCGGACGCCGCGCTCCAAGAGATGGTCATGCAGCAGCAGCGCCGCCTCGCTCGGCGCGGGCGGGCACTTGAACGGCGCCCCACACACGCCGACGATCGCGCGGCCGCGGGTGAAGGAGGGCAGGACTTCTCGCAGCCGCTCTGCGCCGGCGACGGAGTAGAACTCGTTCTCGCCCGCGGCGAGCCCGGGCGTCGCGTCGTAGTCGTAGTCGGCGCCGAGGGCGACGACGAGGACGTCCGCCTCGTGCACGGCGCTGTCCGTCGTCACCCGCCGCGTCTCGGGGTCGATCGCGGTGATCGTCTCGCGCAGGAAGCGGACGCCCGGCTTGGCGAGATCGGTGTACGGCAGGCGAACCTCGTCGGGCGCCGCCCGCCCGAACATCACGTCGAGCTTCGAGTAGCCGAAGACGAAGGCGTCGCTCCTGTCGATCAGCGAGACGCCGGCGTCGTCGCCGAGCCGCTCGGACAGGACGGTCGCGAGCTCGAGGCCGCCGAAGCCCGCGCCCAGGACAAGGATGCGCGACTGCACCGGACGAGCCTAATCCGCTGCTCGGCCCTGCGGGCTCTCGACGAGGTCGACAAGAATCTCCGCTCCGTGCCTGCACGCCTCGCGATCGACGTCGAGATGCGTGACCGCCCGGATCGTCCGCGGCCCGAACGCGAAGACGAGAACGCCCCGCTCACGTGCGGCCGCGACCACGGTCTCCGCATCCGGTGCGCCGTCCGCAAGCCGGAAGAGGACGATGTTCGTCTCGACCCGGTCGAGGTCCACCTCGATGCGGGGCGAGCGGGCGAGCCGCTCGCCGATCAGCCGTGCATTGGCGTGATCCTCGGCGAGGCGCTCGACGTTCCGCTCGAGCGCGAAGCTGCCGGCCGCCGCGAGAATGCCGACCTGGCGCATCGCGCCGCCGAGCATCCGCCGGTAGCGGACGAGCACGTCCACATCCGTCCGCCGGCCGGCGAGCACCGACCCGCCCGGCGCTCCGAGCCCTTTCGAGAGGCTGATCGCGACCAGGTCGAACGGCGCCGCCAGCGCGGCCGGGTCGTCGCCCCGGGCGACCGCCGCGTTGAGGAGGCGGGCACCGTCCAGATACGAGGCGACGCCGTGCTCGCGCGCGGCGGCCCCGATCCGCTCCAGCTCGGCGGTCGGGAAGACCACCCCGCCTGCGCGGTTGTGGGTGTCCTCGACCTCGACGAGCGTCGTCGGCGGGTAGATGATGTGCCCGCGCGGCTTGCGCGCGGCGAGGAAGTCCTCGGCCGTGAAGACGCCGCCGTCCCCGATCTCGGTGAACTGGACGCCGGCGTTCGCCGCCCCGGCCCCGGTCTCGTGCCAGACCGCGTGGCTCTCACGGCTGACGACGACGTCGTCCCCGGGGCGCGTGTAGAGCTTCAGGGCGAGCTGGTTCGCCATGTGCCCCGTCGGGACGAAGAGCGCGGCCTCCTTCCCGAGCAGCGCCGCAACTTGATCTTGCAGGCGGTTGACGCTCGGATCCTCCGCGAACTGGTCGTCGCCGACGGGGGCGTCGGCCATCGCCCGGCGCATCGC
>DASSSO010000172.1:0-4602 GCA_035776735.1 Gaiellaceae bacterium
GCCGCGGACGGTCCGGATCAGGCGCGGCCGCCCGCCGACCTCGGTCTTGCGCCGCAGGTAGCCGATGTACACGTCGAGCGAGTTCGACGCGAAGCCGAAGTCGTAGCCCCACACTCGCTCGAAGATCACCGAGCGGGTGAGCACCTGCCGCGGGTTCCGGAGGAAGAGCTCGAGCAGGTTGAACTCGGTGCGGGTCAGTTCGATCAGCTCGCCGCCGCGCCGGACCTCGCGGGTGGCCGGGTTCAGCTCGACGTCGGCGAAGCGCAGGATCTCCTCCGCCCCAGGTGAGACCCGGCGCAGGAGGGCCCGGAGCCGAGCGAGGAGCTCCTCGAGTGCGAACGGCTTCGGGAGGTAGTCGTCGGCTCCGGCGTCCAGGCCGGCGACCCGGTTCTCGACCTCGGCGCGGGCGGTGAGCATCAGCACGGGGACGCCGTTGCCCTTGTGGCGGAGCTGGCGGCACACGTCGAGGCCGTCGACTCCCGGCATGAGAACGTCGAGGATGATCGCGTCGGGCTGTCCGTTCGCTTCCAGGCGGTGGAGCGCGTCGGCGCCGTCCACTGCGAGGTCGACCTCGTAGCCCTCGAGCTCGAGAGCACGGCGGAGCGAGTCGCGCACGGCGCGTTCGTCGTCGACGACCAGGACTTTCATGCGCTCAGTGTGCCTCGGGAGGGTAAACGGTCTCTAAGAAGGCCCGGGTCGCGCGACCTCGGCCCGGAGCGACTCGAGGGCCTGACGCAGGGACTCCACGTCGTCCTCGAGCCGGCGCAGGCGTGCCTCGACGTCGTCGCCCGGCGAGACTTCCACCGCGGGTCGGTCGCCGGCGCCGTCGCCGCCCAGGAGCTGCGTGTAGCGCTCCTCCTTCTGCCCGGGACGGCGTGGGAGCCGCGCGACCAGCTCACGCTCGATCAACCCGTCCAGCGTCTCGTGGATCGCCTCGAGCGACCCGAACGGGTGCAGGCGCTCGGTCCGTCCCTTCAGCTCGCCGGACGTCTGCGCTCCGCGCAGCATGAGCACGCAGAGGAGGGCCAGCTCGGCGTCGCCGAGGTCGAGCGCGTCGTCGAGCAGGTGCCGGTACTTGACGGCGCGGCTCCCGGCGCCGCTGGCGAGCCGGGCCCACCCACGCGAGGCGAGCTGTTTCAGCGCTGCGCGGATCGTCTCCACGTCGTAGTCGACGACCGGCTCGCGATTCGTCGCCTGGTTGCACGCCAGCCTGAGCGAGTTCAGTGACAGCGGGTAGACGTCCGGCGTCGTCCGCTGCTTCTCGATCAGGCAACCGAGAACCCGGATCTCGACGGCGTCGGCGTCCACGGGCGGAGCGTACTCCCGTCGCTACACGCGATCCTGCGGGCCCGCGATCCCGGCGAGCCAGGAGGCGAGAAAGCTCTATCCGACGCTGCCCTGGGCGCGCGCCCGCGCGAGGTCTATCCTGGGCCAATGGATGTGCCGACGCGGCCGCGGCTCCGCGGCGTCTTCCACCAGTACGCCTTCTTCGCCTCTCTCATCCTCGCCCTCCCGCTCGTCTCCGGCGCCTCGGGTGCGTCGGAGCAGGTGGGCGCCGCCGTCTTCGGCACCGCGCTCGCCACGATGTTCGGCGTCAGCGCCCTCTACCACCGGGTCATGTGGGGCCCGGGCGCCAGGCGGTGGATGCGCCGCCTCGACCACGCCGCGATCTACCTGCTGATCGCCGGCACGTACACGCCGTTCTGCCTGCTCGCACTCTCTGGCGCCTGGCGCTGGACCGTCCTCCCCGTCGTCTGGGGCGGCGCGCTCGTGGCGATCATCCTCAAGCTCGCGTGGCTGGACGCGCCGAAATGGGTGGCGGCGTCGATCGGGATCGCACTCGGGTGGGCGGGGATCCTCGCGCTTCCGCAGCTCTGGGACCACGCAGGCATCACCGGCGTCCTGCTGCTCGCGGCCGGAGGCGTTCTCTACACCGGGGGAGCGCTCGTGTACGCACGAGGCCGACCGGATCCGGTTCCCGCCGTCTTCGGGTACCACGAGATCTTCCACACGCTCGTGATCGCTGCCGCCGCGTGCCAGTACGCGGCGGTCGCGATGTTCGTCCTCGACTAGGAGGCTAGATCTTGCGGCGCGGCCGCGGAGCGCTCCACTTCGAGCGCCGCCCCCGGCCCGAGTAGACGAGGCGCTTGGGCGCGACCCGCATGCCCTGCCGCTCGAATTGCTCGTGCTCGCCGACGCTCCGCGCGACGTGGCTCACCTCGGCCTGCTGGTCGGGCAGGACGAGGGTGATCCCGGTCCCGTCGCGACCGGCGCGGGCCGTGCGCCCGACCCTGTGCGTGTAGCCCGTGTTGTCCGCAGGAGGATCGAAGTTGATCACGTGCGAGATGTCGTCGAGGTCGAGCCCGCGCGCGGCGACGTCGGTCGCGACGAGCGTCGAGACCGTGCCCTCCTCGAACTGCGCCAGCGCCCGCTCGCGCGCGCTCTGGTTCATGTCGCCGTGCATGGCGACTGCATTGACGCCGTGCCGTCGAAGTCTCTGGACGAGCCGGTCGGCGCCGCGCTTGGTGCGGACGAAGACGAGCGTCAGTCCCTCGTCGTGTCCGAGCATCCCCACGAGCGTCTCGACCTTGTTGTCGGCCGTGACCCCGACGAAGCGGTGATCGGTCTCGCCAAGCTCGAGCTGGCCGGGAAGTTGTGCGTCGAAGCGGCTCGGATTGTGCGTGTACGCACGGGCCAGCTCGGCGACCTCGCCGTCGAGCGTGGCGGAGAAGAACATCGTCTGCCGCGTTCGGGGCAGCCGCCTGACGATTGCGTCGACCTGCGGCTGGAAGCCCATGTCGAGCATCCGGTCGGCCTCGTCGAGGACGAGGATCCGGATCCCGTCGAGCTTGACCAGTCCCCGCTTGGCGAGATCCTGGAGGCGTCCCGGCGTCGCGACGAGGATCTGCGCGCTCTTGGCCGCCTTCGCCTGTGCGGAGACCGAGGTCCCGCCGTAGACGGCGGCGACGCGCAGACCCTGCGTGCGCGCGACGTCCTCGAACTCCTCGGCGACCTGGGTCGCGAGCTCGCGGGTCGGGACGAGGACGAGCGCCGAGGGGCGCGCGTCACCCGGGTTCAGCCGCTGCGCGATCGGCAGCGCGAACGCCAGTGTCTTGCCCGATCCCGTCGGCGACCTGGCGAGGACGTCGTTCCCCGCCAGGGCGTCCGGCAGGACGAGCGACTGGATCGAGAACGGCGTGTGGATCGAGCGCCGCGCGAGGGCGGCGACGATCGGTTCGGCCACGCCGAGGCCCGAGAATGATTGGTTTGACAAGAAGTTCTCCTTCAGTTCGGTTCGAGATTCGCCTGCCTCGAAACCGCCGAAGAAGAAACGAGAAGCTCACCTCACGGGCGCGGCCGAATGCCGTCCCTGCGCACACAGTAGCGGAGAACCGCTCCGCCGCCGACGAGGCGGTCAGTGCCGCGCGAGCGGCCGCCGCCGCGCCCGTCCCGGCTCGGCTGCGCCACGCCTGATCGCGATGAGCCGCTCGGCCGTGAGGCGAGACACGCCGTCGGCCACGAGGCGGGCGACGAGCGCCGGGGTGCTCATGAGCTTCAGCTCGGCCTCCGAGATCGCGATGCTCGCCACCGCACCGGACCTGTCGCCACCTGCGGGTCTACCGGCCATCGAGAACCTCTCCTTCGCGAACGCATGAGAGGCGACATCACGCCTGGCCCAACCCGCTCTGGTAGTCACACCGTAGCAGCGAGGCCGAAAAACCCCTGCATCCGGGTCGACCGCTAGACGTCGAGCACGACCCGTGCGAACCAGCCGCCGTCGCGCTCCTCCAGCGAGAGGTCGTGGTAGGTGACGGCCTTGACGAGGTGCCGGGGCCTCGCGACCCGGCCGGTCACGACCGCATGCAGCGACCGGTCGGCGAGGTCGAGCTCGACGACGTGCTCGGGGACGAACCCATCGGTCTCGGCGAGGAAGACGAGCTCGCCGAGCCACTCGGCGAGCAGCGTCGTCCGGTCGGCGGCGTCGACGTGCAGCTCGCGGGTCGCCGCCTTCCCCGGGCCGGCGTCGAGGAGCTCGGCAAACGCGTGGACGGCCTCGGCGAAGACACCAGCCTCGGTCGGCGCCTCGAACTCGACCTCGGCCTCGCCCGTGTGCGACGTGAAGCGGTACATGTCCTCAGTCCGACGGAGGCCGCACGAAGAGCGTCGAAGCACCCGTTCGAGCGGTCGTGAAGGGGAGACCGCGCGTGCGGAGCCAGTCGTCCAGGGCGTGCGAGACCTCGTCGAGGACGAGCTGCTCCTCACCCGGGCGGCAGCCGATCTCGACGACGGCCCGCCGCTCGTGCGCGACCGCGCCGAAGCCGCGGGCAGCAAGCATCCGGAGCGCCGCGCTGCGGTCCGCCACCCGAGCGAACTCGACGTGGATCGCGTGTTCGGTCTCCATCTCGGCTTCGATGCTCGCGGACGACGGCCGCCGCGCCATCGGTGCCGAGCCCGATCCGGCACCGGAAAACCACGTACCGAGCGGGCTACGATGGGGCCGCCTGCGGACGGGAATCGCTCGTTTGCAGGCGCTGCGCCCGGAGGCCTTGCGAGCGACCGGGCTAGACGTCAGCGCCGGCCGTTTCGGCGCACCTGGGCGAG
>DASSSO010000225.1:0-12629 GCA_035776735.1 Gaiellaceae bacterium
CGCACGGGCGTGCCGGCCGCGACGCTGCGGAAATGGGAGGAGCGCTACGGCGTTCCGGCGCCGTCGAGAACCGGCGGCGCGCAGCGGCGCTACGGCGACCGCGAGCTGCGGCAGATCGAATGGCTGCGCGACCGCCTCCGCGAGGGGCTTCGCATCGGCCAGGCCGCGGAGCTGCTCAAGCGCGTCGACGAGCCGCTCGAGAGCCCGCACGATCTGCGAGCGGCGATCGTCGCCGCCCTCGAGGCGCGCGAGCCCTCCCGGATCGAGGCGTTCGTCAACCAGACGTTCTCGGTCTGTGAGCCGAGGGCCGCGATTGCCGAGGTCGCGGCGCCGGTGCTCGAGCACGCCGGCGAGCTCTGGGAGCGGGACGAGATCTCCGTCGCCGACGAGCACTTCGTCGCCCAGCTGCTCGCGACCAAGCTCCGCGCGCTCGTCGACACGACCGCGAGCGGCGCCGCCGGCGTCGCCGTGCTCGCCTGCGTCCCCGGCGAGCGCCACGAGATCGGCCTGCTCTCGCTCGCGGCGCTGCTCCAGGCCGACGGCTGGCGCGTGCTCTACCTCGGCCAGGACACGCCGCTCGCGGGGGCCTTCGAGCTCGCCGCCGAGTCGAGCGCGCGCGTGCTCGCCGTCAGCGGGACGATGGAGGGGCCGAGCGCCGAGGCGGGCCGGGAGCTCGACCGGCTCGAGCATGACCACCCGGGCATCCGGGTGGAGCGGGGCGGGGCCGCGTTCGGCGGGCGGACGGCGGAGGAGGCGGTGAGGTCGCTTCGGCGTCTCAAGCGCCGAGGGCGGGAGACGGCGGAGACCGCCGACCGCTAGAGAAATCCCCGCAACTTCCTATGATTCGCAGCCATGGCGAGCGAATCCAGGAGGCCCGTCCTCCTCGAGCTCGCCGTGGCCAACTCCCTCGCGAGCCAGGTCTTCGTCCGCGAGTTGCTCCGCGCCGGCTACCCGCCGACCCAGGTCGGAATGCTCACGCTGATCGACATCCACGGACCGATCACGCCGAGCGACCTGGAGGCGGAGACGGGGGTCCCGAAGACGACGCTGCGCGGCAGGGTCCAGGGCCTCCACCGTGCGGGCCTCGTCCGCCGCCTGCCGAACGAGGCGGATCGCCGGTCGCACTTCCTCGAGGTCACGCCCAAGGGGCGGGAGTTCCTGAAGGCGATGGAGCCCGTGGTCAAGGCCGCCGAGCGCGCGATCGAGGAGGAGCTCGGCGTCTCGCTTGAGGAGTACCGGGGCCCGCTCGAGCGGCTGCGCAAGGCGAACCGCGCGCTGTTAAGCCGGGATTAAGTAGGGCCGATCGGCCCTAGATTTAGGGCGGATCCGCCCTATGCTCCCGAGGTGCTCGCGATCATCTACGCGCCGGGGCTGCACGTCGATCCGCTGCCCATGCCGCCACGGCTGTCCGCGACCGCTCGATCAGCCGCTCCTGCTTCTCCTCGGGCTCCTCGGTTTCGATCACCTCGACGATCAGCCGATCGAACTCGGGGCTCTCGACATAGTCGACGGTAGCCTCGTCGAGGTGGGGTAGCGCCTCGGCGCAGAAGGTCTCGAAGAGCGCCGTCTGGAAGTACTCGTCGGCGAGCTCCCGGTAGCGCTCCACCTTCTCCTCGTACGACAGGTCGGTCCGGTCGCCGACCTCGAAGTAGGCCCGGGTCGGCTGGTAGACGCCGACCCGCCGGTCCGTGGCCGCGCAGAAGACGCACCAGGCGACGAGCGCCTGGATCGCCCACGGGAAGTAGTAGTGCAGGCTGACGAGGGCCATGTCCGGCGAGGCGTTCGCGTAGTCGATCGGGTAGGTCCGGCCCTCCTTCACGATCACCTCGCACGAGTTGAACTCCCACCGGAAGAAGGCGTTGACGAGCCTGCCGATCGTCTCGACCTCGCGGAGCTGCTCGGCCGGCAGGAAGTCGTCCCCGACCTTGTAGCGGTAGTGACCGTCGGCCGCGGGGTCGTACTCCATGACCTTCGTCTGCGGCCCGATCGAGAGGCTGCGCGTGAAGACGTCGAAGTCCTCCACCGCCGCCTGGAGGTGCATCAGCCGCTCGCCCGACTGCTCGTAGGCCCGGTGCAGCTCCTCGCTCGACTCGATCCTGGTCACGCCGACCCACATGCCCCCGTCGAACGGCTTCATGTAGAGCGGGTAGCCGACCTGCTCGGCGACGTAGTCCAGGTCGAAATCGGGGCTGTAGCGCTCCGCCATCGGCACGTAGCGCGGGTTCTCGGGCGGGAGCTTGTGCGGGATCAGCCACGTGGCCGGCACGTGGAGCCCGAGCCGCATCATCGCGCAGTAGGCCGAGTGCTTCTCCATCGCCTGGAAGGTGAACGGGTTGTTGAGGAGGTAGACCTCGTCCATCAGCGCCAGCTTCTTCAGCCACTCGCGCGGAACCTCGTACCACCAGGCGAGCCGGTCGATGATCAGCGCGTGCCGCGGCGTGTAGCGGAGGTCGAACGGCTCGTGGACGATCCGCTCGGTCGGGAACTCGTGCGTCTCCCCGCGCCAGCGGATCGGGCCGAGCCGGGCGAGCAGGGTCTCGAAGGCCCTCGGCCAGTCCTCCTCGGTCGCGAGGAGCAGCCCGATCAGGTGTTGGCGTGCCGTGGCGCGAGTCTAAGCGGCGAGCGTGCGGAGGATCTCCTCCGCGTGCGACCAGAGGAGCAGGTGGCCGCCGCCCGGGACCAGGTGGAGGCTGCTGTTCGGAATCGTCTCGTCGAAGAACTCGGCGACCCTCGGCGAGACCGCCTCGTCGGCCTCGCCCTGCCAGATGTGCGTCGAGACCGTGATTTCCTCGGGGCGGAAACCCCACGGAGCGACGTAGAGCAGGAAGAGATCGTGGGCGTAGCCCTCCGGACCGCGCGCCACCGTCTCCTGCTTGGCCGCTTCGAAGCGGGCGCGCACATCGGGATCGGCCAGGACCGCCTGGTCGGAGGGCGGGCCGCCGTCGCCGTGGCGCCCCTCTCGCGCGTCGCGCTCGAACTCCGCTCGGCAGTCCTCGAGCAACCGGTGGGCGACGAGCGCGGGATCGTGCTCGGCGAGCTCGATCATCGGCCGCCGGTGGGGAGGGGCGGAGAAACGCAGCTCCGGCCGGTCCCAGACGGGCGCCGGTGAGCTGACCAGGCCGAGCGCCGAGACCCGGTCCGGCAACGCGAAGCCGCAGGCGGCGGCGTGAGGTCCCCCGCCCGACATCCCGAAGACGGCGAAGCGGTCGATCTCGAGGCCGTCGGCCAGCTCGGCGACGTCGCGCGGCCAGTCGAGCAGGGCGCGCCCCTCCTGAAAGTCCGAGAGCCCGTAACCGGGCCGGTCGACGAGGATCAGGCGGACGCCGGCCGCGCGCGGCGCGTCCGTGCCGAGGTGCGCGAGCCACGAGAGGCTCGTCCCGAGGAACCCGAGCACGGGGGAGCCGTCGCGGGCCCCCCACTCGGAGTACCCGAGCGCGCGCCCGTCCGAGAGCTGGAAGACCTCGGCCATCGGCGCGGCACGTTAACCGCCGGCGGGTGAGCCCGCGCGCGAGGGCGGCTCACCCAGGGCGGGGGCCGTCGTCATCCTCCCCGCGCGGGGAAGCGTGAGCGACCGGATCGACGGGCTCGACGGCGGCGCCGACGACTACATCACGAAGCCGTTCAGCTTCGAGGAGCTGCTGGCCCGCGTCCGGGCCCGGCTCCGCGGCGAGCTGTCGAAGGAGGCGACGGTCCTGCACGCCGGCGACGCCTCGCTCGACCTCCGGACCCGCCGGGCCGTGATCGACGGCGGCACGATCGACCTCTCGGCCCGCGAGTTCGCGCTCGCCCACGTGTTCTTCCGGCATCCGGGCCAGGTGCTGAGCCGAGAGCAGCTCCTCAGTGACGTCTGGGGCTACGACTTCGATCCCGGCTCCAACGTCGTGAACGTCTACATCGGCTACCTCCGGCGCAAGCTCGGCAAGGACCGGATCGCGAGCTGGGCTACCGGCTCGAGGGCCGCGACGGCTGAGCACGACGAGGAAGGGCGGCCCTGGGGCCGCCCTTCCCGTCTGCTCGTTCCGCTTCGTCCGCCTAGCGGTTGAGGCAGAGCGCCCGGTAGTCCCAGGTGAAGACCGGGTGGTAGTGGTAGCACCCGGTCCGGGCCGAGACGTAGTGCCGGTCGTTCGGGCTCGCGTAGGTGGCCAGCGGCGCACCGTTGCGAACCAGGTCGTGATCGAGGTTCGAGAACGCCTGGTACCGCTCGACGCCGACCAGGGTCTTCGCCCGCGTGATCTTGCGGTTGAAGGCAGCGGAGTTGAAGTACGAGAAGTTCACGTTGTTGGCAGGCCGGATCGTCGACCCGTCGACGAGGAAGATGAAGTCGTACGGATCGAAGTAGTCCATGTGCCAGCCCTCGAGGGTCATGTCGAAGGGCTCGCCCTTGCGGCCGGCCAGCTCGAACTGGGTCGCCCGCGGGAACAGCTTGATGTCCATGTTCAAGCCGATGTTCCGCAGGTTCGCCTGGACGACCTGGCACCGCGCGGGAGACGGAGCCCGGTTGGCGCAGTAGAACACGCCATCGCCGCCGCGGGTCTGGCCTGAAGCCAGGCTGCGTGCCTGGCTCAGGTTCGGCCGCCGCGGGTAGATGGCGAGGTTCCGGAAGCCGCGCATCGTCGGCGGCATGTACTGGTCGTTCGTGACGCCGGCGTACGCCCCGCCCTGTGCGAGGACGGCCTGCCGGTCGATCGCGAAGTTGACGGCTTTCTTCAGCCGGACGTTCCCGTTCCCGCCGCCGCCGAACAGCCGACGGTCGTGGTTCATGGCGAGGTAGAGGATCGTCGGTGCCGGGTTCGCGAAGTAGCGGCCCGGCGACTGCTTCTTGACGCCGTACCGGCGCCCGAGCTCGGCATGCGCCGCGGGCGGAAGGTCACCCATGTCCGTCGAGCCGCGGTCGATGTTCAGCTTGATCGTCTCGAGCGGGAGCCCGATGTCGATCTCGACGCGGTTGACGTTTCCGCGGGCGGGACCGCGATAGAAGCGGTTCCGCTCGAGGATGACCCGCCGGTTCTTCGTCCACTCCCTGATGTAGTAGGGCCCGGCGCCGTGCACCGGAGCGCTGACGCCCTCCGGGTTGATCGGCATTGCGGGTTGAGCGGCGAAGAACGGCATCGCGAGCCGTGCGAGGAGGTCCGGCGACCGCTTCGTCAGGCGAAGCGTGAGCGTGTTGCCCCGTGCGGTGATCCCGCTGGCCCGCTGAGCGCGGCCCGCGATCACTGCCTGAGCGCCGGCGATGTCCTCGATGAACGGCTGCGCCGGCGAGCTCATCCGCCGGTTCAGCGCGCGGTTCAGCGCGTTGGCGAAGCTCTGCGCCGTGACACGCTGGCCGTTCGAGAGGCGGAACGTGTTCTTGAGCTGGAACGTGTACACCAGCCCATTGCGCGAGATGCGTGGGAAGCCCTGCGCTACCTCGGGCGTGAGCCGCGACCCTCTCGGGGCGGGCGCATGCGGGTAGTTCAGGAGCATCGCGCTCGTCGCGTACGCGATCGTCCAGGACGGCACGTAGTACCAGAGAGCCGGATCGACGTAGTCGATGTCGACTGTCAGGCTGTGCTTGAGCGTCCCGCCGACCCGTGCTTTCCCGGCGTCCGATGCCTCCGGAGCGGCGCTACCCGTGGGGCCCGCAACCGCGGACGCCGCGAGCAGCCCGGCACCGACGAGCAGCATCGCCACCGAGAGCGTGAGCCGTCTATGCACTGAGACTCCTTTCGCGGATTGAAAGCCGGGGCAAATCTGCCTGCCTCGGCCCCGAGCACCGTTTTGTGCTCCGACCGCTCAAACGGCTCTAAATAGACGATGTTAGATCGACTTCACGGACGGGAATTGCCCGTTCAGCGTGGGTAATCACTCGATCTGCAAACCAATATCGCTGTTTGCCGTCAACGTATGCGGATGGGCCGTTCGACCCCCGCGAACCGTCCGCACCAGGCCACCGACCGTGCCGGCGGAGCCGGCACGGTCTTGGTCGTCGCCGAGCCGACGACTTACCGCTGTGCCGCGGAGTCTCCTGGAGAAGCGCGATGCAGCAGCTGAAGCGCTGGCCGGGAATCGAGCTCCGGCACCTCGAGGCGCTCGCCGTCGTCTCGGACGAAGGCAGCTTCCGGCGCGCCGCCCGGAAGCTCGGCTACACCCAGTCGGCGATCAGCCAGCAGATCGCGGCACTCGAGCGGGCCGTCGGCCACGCCGTCCTGGAGCGGCCGTCGCGGGGCAGACCGCTGGCGCTCACCGAGGTGGGCGCCCGCCTGCGCAGGCTGCACGACACCGTTGAGCACGCGATCGCCGCCGCGCGTGCAGACGTGGCCGCGGCGGCGGCCGGTGTCGGGCACGTCGTCCGCGTCGGCACGCCGTTCTCGTTCCCGCACCTGTCCGAGGCGGTCGTCGCCATGCGCGTGCGCCACCCGCGGGTCGTCGTGGAGGTTGTGAGCTCGGTCGACGACGACCGGCTCTTCCGGCTGCTCGAGACCGGCGCCGTCGACCTCGCCGTCGTGCGCTCGTCCGGCGGAGGGCCGCCGGTCGAGGTGCGGCCCGCGGCGATGTGCTCCTACGCCGTGGCGATTCCGGCTGTGTCTCCACTAGCCAGAACGCAGAAGCGGGTCGCGCTGTCCGACCTGAACGGGCTCCCTCGAATCGCGACCGCCGACGGGACCGCGTTCGCGGACGACGTCGCCGCGCCCGTCGTCGCCTCCGACCCGGACATGGCCCTCGGTCTCGTCGGTGCCGGCGCGGGCGCCACGGTCCTGCCGGCGCTCTTCGCGTCGGTGCCCCCGCCGGGCGTGGTCGTCCGGCCTCTGCGCGACATCCTGCCGCCGTTCCGGCTCTCGATCGCCACCGCCGGACGGCTCGTCCCGCAGGCGTCGGACCTCGCGGACCTGCTCGTCGCCGCGATCTCCGGCTGGCCCAACGCCGCCGCCGCCAAGAGCGACGTCGCCCCCGCATAGCGCGTCGGGCGTGACACGCGTCACTCCCCTTTCTGGGGATCGCCCCAGGGCGTGCCCTGACCGACGAAGTACCCGCGGTGAGGACTGCGGCTTTCTCCATTCGCTCCGGTCTCGGCGTGCCCCTGCGGGCGCGGAGCGGCGCGCACCCCGGCGACAGGGGGATGTACGCACGCACAGGGCTCGCCGACCGAAGCCTCCCGTTCCTCGGCGCGATGGTCCTGGCGATCGCCGTCCTGCCACTGCCGCCGCACGGCGACGAGCCGACGGAGGTCGCGCTCGCCTCCGCGCTCACGACCCTGATCGTCCTCACCGTCTGGTTCGCGCCCTGGCACCGGCTGCCGCAGTTCGCCGAGGTCGTTCCACCGCTGGCCTACTTCGTCGTGATCGCCCTCCTTCGCGAGAGCCAGGGCGGCGCGCTCTCGGGCTACTCGACCCTCGCGATGCTGCCGGTCTTCTGGCTGGCGCTCTACGGGGCCCGCGCGCAGCTCGCGATCTCGATCGCTGGGCTCGCCGCGGTCCTGCTGGCGCCGCTGCTCCTCCTCGGCGCGCCCGAGTACCCGTCGACCGAATGGCGCCGCGCGATTCTCTTGATCTGTGTCGCGCCGATCGTCGGGTTCACGGTGCAGGCGCTCGTCGCCGAGCTCCGCTCCCGTGCGGACGAGACGCGGCTCGCGCTCGCCAACATCGAGGCGGTCACGGTCGCCATGCGCGAGATCGGTGCGAGCACGAATCCCGACGCCGTCCGGCGGGCCGTCTGCTCCTCCGCCCGCTCGATCGCCGGCGCCGACGTCGTCCAGCTGCTCGAGCCGGGTGCCGACAACCGCCTCGCGCTGACCTCGGCCGTCGGCATGCGGATTCCGCGTGCAGGTGAGGAGGCCGGCGCCGGGCTCGCGCACATCTCCTGCAAGCCGGTGTTCCTCCGCCACGCCAGCCGCGGTGGGCGCCACGGCGCCCGGTCGATGCACTTCGAGCCCGTGCTCCGCGACGAGAGCGCGGTGGCGGTGCTCGTCCTCGGCTGGTCGAAGCCGGTCAAGCGGCTCTCCGAGCGGGTCGAGTCGGGGATGCGGATGCTCGCCGCCGAGGCGGCGATCGCGCTCGACCGCGCTCGCCTCCTCTCTCAGCTCGAGGAGACGGCGCGCACGGACGACCTCACCGGGCTGCCGAACCGGAGGGCCTGGGAGGAGGAGCTTCCCCGGGAGCTCGCCCGAGCGGCCCGCGACGCCCGGCCGGTCTGCGTCGCCATGCTCGACCTCGACCGGTTCAAGCGCTTCAACGACGACCGTGGCCACCAGGCGGGCGACCGGCTGCTGAAGGAGACGGCGTCCGTGTGGGCCTCCGAGCTGCGCGCGAGCGACATGCTCGCCCGCTACGGGGGCGAGGAGTTCGCCCTTCTGCTGCCCGGCTGCACGATCGAGGGCGCGAGATCGCTCGTCCAGCGCCTGCGGGCGGCGATGCCGGACGGCGAGACGGTTTCCGCCGGGATCGCCTGCTGGGACGAGACCGAGAGCGCCGAGGAGTTCGTCGGCCGCGCCGACGCCGCCCTCTACGCGGCCAAGCGCGGCGGCCGCGACCGCTTGGTCGCGGCGCCGTAGGCGCCGCTCTGCTTCGCCGAAAGTCTCACGACTTTCGGCGACCGTATGAAGCCGGGCGCCGCTGCGCGGCGCGCGGCACAGGAGCTGTGCGCAGCGTTCCTCGCCCAACTTCGTTTGCGGCGGAACGGGCGGAGCCCGTTCCGCGGCGACTTGGGCCTTACTCCCGCGGTGGCTTGAGCACCGCGAAAGGGTCCGTGACCTCGAGCCGCGGCGAGCGGAAGCGGAAGAGGGACGCGGGCCGCCCGCCGGTCCTGCCCGGCTCGCGCCTGCCGCCAGTCGGCTCGAGGACGCCCCGGCGCACCAGTACCCGGTGGAGGTTGGTCGCGGAGACGTCGTGGCCGAGCGCCGCCGCGTAGATCTCGCGCAGCTCCGAGAGCGTGAACTCGCCCGGCGCGAGCGCGAAGCCGACGTTCGTGTAGGAGAGCTTCGCCCGCAGCCGGGCCAGCCCGGAGCGGACGATCTCGCCGTGGTCGAACGCCGTCCCGCGCAGCCGGTCGACGGGGAGCCACCGTGTGTCCTCGGGGATCGCGGGGTCGACGTCGCTCGGAACCAGTCCGAGGTAGGCGGTCGCGAGCTCCCACGCGACCGGATTGCGGTCCGGCTCGCTGCGCGTCTCCAGCTGCTCGAGGTGCGCCAGGTCGCGCACGTCGACCTTGGCGGCGAGGTGCCGCCTGATCGACTGTTCGAGCGTCTGTCCCGGCTCGAGATAGCCGCCGGGCAGGGCCCAGCGCCCGGCGAACGGCTCGCGTGCCCGCTGCCAGACGAGCACCTGGAGCGCGCGGTCGCGTACCTGGAAGACGACCGCAAGGGTGACGTGGAGTGGCGTCGGTGGGGTAGGGTTCCGCACGAGGTTTGAGACTACTAGGCGAAAACCTCCGATCGACGGCTGCCGCGCTCGGCGTCGTCCTCCTCCTCGGCGCCTGCGGCGGCGACGACGGCCCCACGGCGGAGACCGAGACCCGGCCGGAGGAGAAGGTCAAGATCGCCCTCGTCACCGACGTCGGGCAGCTGAACGACCGCGGTTTCAACCAGCTCGCTTACGGAGGACTGCGGCGCGCCGAGAAGGAGCTCGGCGTCGAGATCCGCGTTGCGCAGTCCAGGAGCTCGGCCGACTACGTCCCGAACCACACGTCGCTCGCGCGCCAGGGCTTCGACCTGATCATCGGTGTCGGGTTCGCGCAGGGCGAGGCGGTCGCGGCCGCGGCGAAGAGCTTCCCGGACACGAACTACGCGATCATCGACGTCGACCAGACGACGCTTCCGGGCAAGCCGCCGAACGTGCTGGGCGTGCTCTTCCGGGAGGAGCAGGCCGGCTACCTCGCCGGCGTCCTGGCCGCGCTGTCGGTGAAGGAGTCCCCGCCGGTCGTGGGCTCGGTGGGCGGCTTCAAGGAGCCCCCGGTCGACCGGTTCATCGCCGGCTACCGGGCCGGCGCGAAGTTCTCCGAGCCGTCGGTCCAGACGCTGAACGGCTACTCGTCGGACTGGGACGACCAGGCGAAGTGCAAGGAGCTGGCGCTCAACCAGATCGCGCGCGGCGCGACGGTCGTGTTCCAGGTGGCGGGTGGGTGCGGCCTCGGCGCGCTGGACGCTGCCCGCGAGCGCGGCGTCTGGGGGATCGGTGTCGACGCGGACCAGTCCTTCCTCGGGGGCCACGTACTCACGAGCGCGGTCAAGCGCGTCGACGAGGCCGTGTTCCGGATCATCAGGTCGGTGACCGACGGGACCTGGAAGGCCGGTCTGAACGTGACCTTCGGACTCGCCGAGAAGGGCGTGGGGCTCGGGAAGCTCAGCCCCGACGTCCCGGAGGAGCACCGCCGGACGCTCGAGGACGTCGAGCGCAAGATCCTCGCGGGCGAAATCCAGATTCCGCGAAGCCTCTAGCCGCCGGCCACCGCGGCGATCACGCGCACCTCGCGAGCGTCGCCGACCGGTGCGTGGAGGCCGCCGAGGTCTCGCGCATCCTTGCCGTCGACGTAGACGTTCACGAGCCGGCGCAGCTCGCCCGCCTCGTCGAAGAGGAGGTCCGCCACCGGCAGCTGCTGCAGCGCGTGCTCGACGGTTGCCGCGTCCACCTCGAACCGTCCCTGCCCGCCGGCCTGCGTTGCGAGCAGCGACGGCAGGACGACTAGGACCACGCCGCTTCGACCGAGAGGATCGGCGGCAGCTGGCGGGCGAGCTCCGTCCATGAGCCTCCGCCGTCGGTGGTCGCGAAGACCGAGCCGCTCTGCGTCCCGAAGTACACGCCGCCCTCCGCGTCGAAGGAGAAGCCCTCGCGCATGACGGCACCCCAGGCGGGCTCGGGCAGGCCCTCCGAGGAGAGCTCCCAGCTCGCGCCGCCGTCGGCCGTCCGGTAGACGCCCAGCCGGCCGTCGGGCGTGACGCGGTTCTCGGCTCCTTCCTCGGGGATCACGTACGCGACGTCGGGATCGCGCGGGTCGAGCGCGAGCGGGAAGCCGAAGCCGCTCGGCAGCCCGTTCCCCTCCAGTCGCTCCCACGTGTCCCCGCGGTCGTCCGACCGGTAGACGCCGCAGTGGTTCTGCTGCCACAGGCGGTCGGGCCGCTCCGGATGGAGCAGGAGCTTGTGGACGCACTGGCCCACCTCGGGGAAGTTGTCCGGCTCGGGGAAGAAGTCCGCGGCGACACCCTGGTTCTGGGCCGTCCACGACTCGCCGCCGTCGTCGGTCCGGAACGCGCCGGCCGCGGAGATCGCGATGTACATCCGCCGCTCGTCGCTCGGGTCGAGCTGGATCGAGTGGCAGCACATTCCGCCGGCGCCCGGCTGCCACTTCTCGCGCGTCGGATGCTCGAGGACGCTCCGCACCAACTCGAACGACTCGCCGCCGTCCGCTGAACGGAAGAGGACGCCGGGCGTCGCGCCCAGCCAGATCTCGCCGTCCTCCCGGCCGGGCTCGACGTGCCAGGTCTCCTCCAGCTTGAGGCCGGAGTCCTCCGGCAGGCCCACCCCCTCGGAGCGCTTCCACGTCTTGCCGCCGTCCTCCGAGCGCTGGAACGTGCCGCCGTAGACGAAGTTGTTGGCCGCGACCTGCACGCTGCCGTCCCTCGGATCGCGGACCGCGTGGTAGACCGACCAGCCGGTGAGCAGCGGACCCTCGAGCTCCCAGCGCGAGCGCGTGTCGTCGCCGTGGAGGAGGAAGAGCCCCTTCCGCGTTCCGCAAAGCAGGAGCACGCGGTTAGCCTACGCAA
The DNA here is from genome assembly GCA_035776735.1 of Gaiellaceae bacterium. Lineage (GTDB taxonomy): Bacteria > Actinomycetota > Thermoleophilia > Gaiellales > Gaiellaceae > JACDAN01. The sequence continues at coordinate 11,732 of DASSSO010000225.1, forward strand.
CCCGTGGCGAAGCTGACCGACCAGCAGGCCGAGCTCCTCAAGGGCAAGAACTTCGCGGTCGTCGGCACCGTCGGCGCGGACGGCGTGCCGCAGCTCACGGTCAACTGGATCGACTGGGACGGCGAGCGCGTCGTCGTCAACACGGCCGAGGGTCGGGTCAAGCCGCGGAACATCCGCCGCAACGACGTCGTCAGCGTCTGCGTCTACAACCAGGAGAACCCGTACCAGTACCTGACCGTCGTCGGCCCGGCCGAGATCAGCGACGACGGGGCCGAAGAGCACATCAACGACCTCTCCCACCGCTACTTCGGGCGCGACTACCACTACGTCCCGGGTGAGAAGCGGCTGATCGTCCGCATCAAGCCCGAGCGGGTGTTCGCCCGCGGCTTTTGACCTCGCTCCGGGAGGTCGGGCCGCGCGACGGCCTGCAGAACGAGCAGGAGACGCTTCCGCCCGGGACGCGCGCGGAGCTCGTCGATCGGCTGGCGGCCGCGGGCCTGCGCCGGATCGAGGCGGCCAGCTTCGTCAACCCCGAGCGGGTGCCGCAGATGGCCGGCGCGGAGAACGTGGTGGCCGCGCTGGAGCGGCGCGACGGCGTCGTCTACTCGGGGCTCGCCCTCAACGAGCGCGGCTACGACCGGCTGCGCGAGACCGGGCTCGACGAGGTCAGCTTCGCGGTCGCCGCCACCAAGAGCTTCTCCGAGCGGAACGCGGGCGCCTCCGTCGAGGCCGCCCTGGGCGACGCGGAGCGGATCGTCGAGCGGGCGAAGGCGGACGGGATCCGCGCCAGCGTCACGATCTCCGTCGCGTTCGGCTGCCCCTTCGAGGGCCCCGTCGATCCGCAGCGGGTGCTGGCGATCGGCGAACGGCTGGCAAGCACGCAGGCGGACGAGCTCGT
>DASSSO010000064.1:0-34514 GCA_035776735.1 Gaiellaceae bacterium
TTGGCGAGATGTCGGCTGGCGTGACGTCGGCCTCGCTCACGTAGACCCGCCGTACGCGCTCGCGCTCAATGGCAGCGTCAACGAGTTCGGGGAGGAGCCGCGTCCACGCGGTGTCTTCGCGGTAGAGCTCGCGCGTCTCGCGGGAGAAGCTCGTGCGGGCGGCGACGAGCTCGGCATGCGCCTCGCCCCCGGTGACGCGAGCGATGCGACCGACGAACTGCAGCGTCGGCGCGAGCGTCCGGTGCGGACGGTGGTACGCGGCGATCTTCATTCGCGGCATGTCGAAGCCCTCGACGAGCGCGCCGACGCAGGCGACGCCCTGCAGCTCGCCTTCGCGCAGCCGCTTCAACACCGCGCGGACGTGTCGCGCGCTGTGCCGGCTGGTGATGACATCGATGGCGACACCGGCCGCTTCATACGCGTCGGCGAGGGCATGCGCATGGTCGATCCGGTCGCTACGGACCAGAAGCAGACTGTCCTCGCGCTGGTGCGTCGGGTCCTCGAGACGCATTCGAGCGACACCAGCGATCGCGGCGTCGTCGTCCTCGTCGGCATCGACGGGGACGAAGACGATCGGGGAATACACGTCGTCTGCGATCGCTTGGCGCAGTGAGTAGTTGTACGTGAGCGTTCCGGGAAGCGCCTTTCGATCGCGCCGGAAGGGAGTCGCTGTGAGAAGCGCGGCAGGCTGGTCGTGTTGGCGCAGTAGACCAGTCCAAGTGGTCGCTGGAAGGTGGTGTGCCTCATCGAACACCAACAGGTCGAACAGTCCCCGCGGCGGGTCAGCGATATCGGCATACTCGGCGCTGAGTACGGCCGGCGTGCCGACAGCGACATCGACTTCTTCAAGCGCCTCCCAGTCGGCGCTCGACACTAAACGATGGTCGACGCGCGCGACGCGTGGGTTGTCGTCGAAGTCAACTGCCCCGAGCCGCCGGAGGATGCCAAGCTCGACGAGCTCGTCGTGGATCTGGTCACGAAGGAGTCGCGTCGGCACGACCACGAGGACGCGCTTGTTCGGTACGAGAAAGGGCAACCCACAGATCACCGCGGTCTTGCCGACGCCGGTCGGTAGAACCGCTTGCGCCGGCTCCCTTGATGTCTGCAGATGGCCCGCTAGCGCTAACAGTGCGCCGAGCTGGGCGGCGCGAAAGGCCGGCTCATCGGTGGTCTCAGGCCAGGTCAGCCGGAGCTCGCCGGCGTGGCGACGGAAGAAAGGCTCCGAGCGTTGCTCGTCCACTTCCTGAGCTTAAGCCCGGCTTCTGACCGTCCTCAGGCAAGCGGTCGCTGAGGTCAGTGCTGGACTGCACGAAGGATTACCTATCGTGGTCAGCGATGGCCCGCAAGGACACAGCTCCCGAGCCGCCCAAGGGGCCGCAGCAACGCTCCACTCCGCAACCCGCAGACGGCAGCCGACAGCGAAGGATCCTGTACCTGATCGGTGCGACCAGTATCGCGGCGCTCGCAGTCGTGTTCGGAGCGCTCGCCCTGGGCGGCGACGACGACGACGAGTTGACCGCGCTGGAGAGCGCGGGGTGCACGCTTGAGAGCTTCCCCGCGCTGCCGAACGCGCCCGACCACTCCGACGTACCGTCGTTGACGACGAAGCCAGAGTGGAACTCGAATCCGCCGACGAGTGGGCCGCATTACAGGGAGTGGGCGATCTGGAACTTCTACGAGGAGGAGGTTCCGCTCGTGAAGAGCGTGCACAACCTCGAGCACGGCGGCGTCGTGATCCACTACGGGCCGCGAGTGTCGCAAGCAGAGGTGGAGATGCTCCGGACCTTCTACAACGAGGATCCGAACGGCCTCCTCGTAGCTCCGCTGCGCTCGAACGGCGACACGATCACACTGAGCGCGTGGACGGCGCCGGACGCCGCGACGGGAACGACCGATCGTGGACGAGGCTGGCTCGCTCGCTGCACCTCCGTCGACGAGGAAGCCTTCTCCGAGTTCATCGAAGAGCGCCGGTTCAAGGGCCCGGAGCGGTTTCTGCCTGAACAGCTAGCGCCCGGGACGTAACGCGCTTCGAGAGCCGAACGCCTGACAGATCTCGGCGGCCGCGAGCGCGGGGTCTGACTAGACCTCGATGCCGAGCTTGCGCAGCTCGACGATCGCGGCGCGGCGCCAGCGGGTGGTGTCGGGTGAGAAGGGCAGCATGAACGGCATCCCGTTGTCTCTCCGCAGCGGCTTCCCCTCGCGCAGAACGCGGTAGTGGCCCGGCGTCGCCTCGACGTCGAGTCCCGCGGCCTCGAGCCGGCGGACGAACTCGCGAACGTCCTTCCTCATCTGCGCGTCAGGTGCGCGCGCCCGCACGGCGGCGGGGCAGAACGCCGAGCGTCTTCAGCAGCCCGCCGACCTGGTGGTCCTGCTCGAGCGGGTGGCGGAACGGAAGCTCGGGATGGACGTCGTAACGGTTTCGGCGGCCGACGCGGGTGCGGGTGACGTAGCCGGCGGAGACGAGGTCATTGACGATGTCCTGGGCGGCGCGGAGCGTGATCCCGATGCGGTCGGCGATGTCCTGGATCCGGGTGCCGGGATCTTGCGCGATGCATACGAGCGCGTGCGCGTGGTTGGTGAGGAAGGTCCAGTTGCGCTCTCTATCGCGTGAATCAGACATCATGCATCATCGTACTTAAGTGCTCCGCTCTCGGCAACGACGGAACCTTGACACACGCAATGAACTTCTGATATAAGTCACTCACCGAAGGGGAGTACCCCAGCGGGTTCCGTCGTCAGTCCGGCGCATCGCGCCCGGCGGAACCAGCGGCTCGAAACAGCCGCGGAGAGACCTTCGGCTTGCAGGGCGTGTTGGCCTACGAGCCGGAGGAGACATGATCCGAAAGATCTCGAGCGTCGCGACAGCCGGCCACTGGACCCGGCGATGACGGTCAGCGCGACGAGAAGTGAGCTGCTCGCCCGGCGGGCACGCATCGCCCTTGCAGTCCAGGGACGCGATCTTCTGAGCGAGAAGCGGGCGGCGCTGATGCGCGAGTTCAACCGGCTCGGCGCTTCGGTGCTGGAGGCGATGCGCGAGCTGGAGCGCGGCGCGACCGACGCAGACCGGGCGCTGGCCGACGCCTTCGTCTCCGACGGGCACGAGCGCGTGCGCTCGGCGACGTTCGCCGCGGGAGCGGAGATCCCGGTCACGTTGCGCACGCGCAACGTCGCGGGCGTGCCGATCGTGGAGGTCGCGCACGAGGCGGTGACGCGACCGCGCGGCGGGCGCGGCTACAGCCTCGCCGGCACCAGCGCGCACGTCGATGACGTAGCCGAGCGCTTCGAGGCCGTGCTCACGGGCCTGCTCGACCTGGCCGCTCTCGAGCTCTCGCTGCGCCGCCTTGCGGACGAGATCACCCGCACGACCCGGCGCGTGAACGCGCTCGAGCACGTCGTGGTTCCTCGCCTGGCGGAGGAGCGCGACTTCATCGCCTTCGTCCTCGACGAGCGCGAGGCCGAGGGGCGGGTGCGCCTCCTTCGCGCTCGCGGCAAGGCCGCGGGCGAACGGAGGGCGGCATGACCGGGCAGAACGGAGCCGGCACGCTCGACGCGGTGCAGCGGCTCGAGGCCGCGCTCGGTGCACGGACGGAGAAGCTCGACGCGGCCGATGCGCTCGTCGCCGAGGCGCGCGCGGAGGCCGAGGCGCTGCTGGCGGCGGCAAGACGCGACGCCGAACTGGCGGCCGACCGGCGCCGGCGAGAGATCCTGGACGACGCAATGCGCGAGGCCTCGGCCATCCGCCAGGCGGCTGCCGCCGAGGCCGAGGAGCTGCGCGCGAAGCTGGCGGCGGACCGCGACGAGCTCGCCGAGGAGCTGGCGGGGATCGTGCTCGCCGGAGCGGAGGCGTAGCGGTGCTCGTGCCGATGACGAGAGTCCGGATCGTCGCGCGCCGCACGGAGCTCGCGCGGGTGCTCGAGGAGCTGCACCGGCTCGGTCTCGTCGAGCTCGAGGCGCCGCCGGTCGAGCGACGGCTCGAGCCGCTCACCGGAAGTGAGCTGCGCACGGCGCGCCGTGACGAGCTGCGCTTTCTCCTTGCCGAGATCGACGCTTTGCTCGCGCTGCTGCCCGAAACAGGCGATGCGCCGCTCGAGAGCGACCCCGTCCCCGGTGAGGTCGACGCCGACGCGGTCCGCCGTCTGCTCGCCCGCTTGACCCCGCAGGTCGAGCGCGCCACGGCTCGCCTCGACGCGCTTCACGACGAGGAGGTCGTCCTGCCGCGCTATGTCGATCCTCTGCGCCGGCTGGTCGCGCTCGTGCCGGAGCTTGCCGAGCTCGACGACGACGCGCTCGCCCGCCTGCATCTGGACACGATCGCGCTCGTACTCAACACCGAGGACGAGCGGGTCGTCGAGACGCTTCGCGGCGAGCTCGAGGGCCTGCTCGGAGCACGCTTCGAGCTCGTCTGGACGCGTGTGGAGCACGGCGTGATCGGCTGCGTCGTCGTCTTCCCGCACGACGCGAGCGACGCCGTCCACGCGCTCCTGGGGCGCGAGCACGTCCGGCACATCGCGCTGCCGGAGGCATATGGCCGGCTCTCGCTGAGCGGCGCCGTAGAGGCGATGGAGCGGCGGCTGGCCGAGCTGCCGGCAGCGCTCGCGGCGGCGGCGGCCGACCGCCGCGCGGTCCTCGCCCCGGACGAGGGGACGCTGCGAACGCTGCACGCCGGCATCGACGCGGAGCTCGAGCAGCTCGACGCACACGAGCAGCTGACCGCGACGCGGCGGACCGTCGTCGCGCACTGCTGGGTCCCCCGGCAGGACCTCGCTCGGCTCGCGCGTGAGTTGGAGGCTCGGGTGGGACGGGAAGTCGTCGTCGAGGAGCTCGAGACGAGCGCGCGCGACCGGAACGCGCCCGTGCTCATGCGCAATCGCGCTCTGGCTCGACCGTTCGAGCTGCTCGTCCGCTTTCTCGACCTGCCCCGCCACGGCGCGATCGATCCGACGTTGCTGACGGCGCTCTTCCTGCCGCTCATGTTCGGCGTCATGGTCGGCGACGTCGGCTACGGCGCCATCCTCCTCGTGCTCTCGCTCTGGGGGCGCCGGCGCCTGGCCGGCCGCTCACCGGTGGCCGCCAGCCTCTCCACGGTCCTGCTGCTCGGTGCCGCCTGGTCGATCGTCTTCGGCGTCCTCTTCGGCGAGCTTTTCGGCGATCTCGGCAAGCGCCTCTGGGGCGACTGGGCCGTCTGGATGTACCGGCCGGGAGGCGAGGCGCTCGAGCCGCTGCTCCTGTTCGCGGTCGCGATCGGGGCGGCCCACGTCGTCCTCGGCCTCGTGCTCGGCGCCTGGCAGGCGGCGCGCTTCCGCGAGCACCGGGTCGTGCTCGACAAGCTCGGGACGCTGCTCGTCCTGGCGGGCCTGTTCGCGCTGGCCGGCTGGGCGGCAGACCACCTCCCGGGCGTTACCGTCACCCCCGCCGTGGCAGCGATCGTCGTCGGGCTCGTGCTCGTGATGTCGCTGCACGGGGCGCTCGGAGTGGCGATGGGCCCGCTCGAGCTCATCGGCACGCTCGGCAACGTGCTCTCGTATCTGCGCCTCGCCGCCGTCGGCCTCGCCTCTGCGTACCTGGCGATCGTTGCCAACGAGCTCGCGGTCGCCGGTCCGATCTGGATGGGCATCCTGATCGCCGCCTTCTTCCATGCGCTCAATCTGGCGCTTGCGGCGTTCAGTCCGATGATCCAGGCGCTGCGCCTGCACTACGTCGAGTTCTTCTCCAAGTTCCTCGCCGGCGGCGGCCGGCCGTTCCGTCCCTTCGGTGGTCGGGCCGCGCGCTCCTCGCGGTCGGAGACCTGAAAAGGAGCCCAGTGGACGCAGGCTTCTTCAACCCTCTGCTCGACGCGCTCCGGCCCCGCCTCGCCCGCGTTCTGAGGACGCTGCGGCGGAACCGGACGCTCCGGAAGCGCCGGTCGCCCGAGCCGGCACTCAACACGGTCCCTACACGAAAGGAGAACACCTGATGGAAGCTGGACTCATCGCAATCGGAGCCGGCCTCGCCGTCGGCCTCGCCGCACTCGCGACCGGCCTCGCCCAGTCGCGGATCGGCGCGGCGGCGATGGGAGCGATCGCCGAGAAGCCGGAGCTGACCGGACGCGCGATCCTGCTCGTCGCCATCCCCGAGACCCTCGTCATCCTCGGCTTCGCGGTCGCCGCGATGACGATCGTCCTCCTCTAGCGATGCCGCTCGCAGACCTTCTCGAAGCGATCGAGCTCGAGGCCGACGACGAGCTCGCGCGCCGCGAGCTGGAGGCGCGCGCCGAGGCCGAGCAGATCCTCGCGCGCGCCGGCCGTGAGGCGGCGGCGCTGACGGCGAGCCTCGTGGACGCCGCCGGATCGGCGTCAGCCGCCGAGGCGGAGTCGACGCTGGCGCTGGCCCGGCTCGAGGCGCTGGCGACCCTGCGGGCCTCGCGCGAGGCCGCCTTCGGCGAGGCGCTCGCGCGCGTCCGAGAGACGGTCGCCGCGGCCCGCTCGCGCCCTGACTACCCCGAGCTCATGCGCGCTCTGCTCGCCGAGAGCCGGCTCGCCCTTCCCAGCGCCACCGTGCTGCGTGTCGACCCGCGCGACGCCGGCCTTGCCGCCGAGCTCGCGGGCACGCTCCGCGTCGAGCCGGTGCTCGAGACGTGGGGCGGGCTCGAGCTCGCGGGCGACGACGGACGGGCGGTACGGAACACGCTCGAACGCCGGCTGGCGAACGCCGACTCCCTGCTCCGCCGCCGTTTCGCCGCCGCGGTGAACATCCAGGAGCGTGAGGCGGTCGCGACCTGATGGCGGTGGCAACCCTCGCGGCGGACTTCGCGTACGGCAACACCCGGCTGCGCGCCCGCAAGGGCGAGTTCCTCGGCGCCGCCGAGTACGAGCGGCTGCTCGGCAAAGACGTTGACGGCGTCCTCGGCGCTCTCGCCGAGACGCCGTACGCACCCGACGTGGAGGCGACGCTCGCCCGCCACCACGGCGCGCCCGCCCTCAACGACGCCGTCCGCCGGCACCTCGCCCGGACGCTCGAGGAAATGCGCAGCTTCTACGCCGGCCCGGCCCGCGAGCTCGTCGACGTGCTCCTCTCGCGCTTCGACGTCGGCAACCTCCTGGCGCTCCTGCGCGCGAAGGCAGGCGGCACGCCTCCTGAAGACGCGCTGCTGGCGCTCGTGCCGCTCGGCTGGGCCGAGGACGCGCTCGCGCGCGAGATCCTGCGCCAGCACGAGCTCCCCGGAGCGGTCGAGCTGATCGTCCGCTGGCTGCCCGACGCGGAGCAGGGGCGCGTGGTTCGCGCCGCGTTCGCCGAGTACGAGCGCACCGAGGATCTGGCCTCGCTCGAGCACGCGCTGATCGCAGACCACTGCCGGCGCGCCGTCGAGCGCGTCGAGTCCGCCGGCGCGGGCGGCGAGACCCTGCTCGAGTACCTGAGGCGGGAGATCGACGAGCAGAACCTCCTGACCGTGCTGCGCCTCCGCGCCGACCTCGAGGATCGGCGTCAGGACGCCAGCGCCCACGCTGACGCGCTGCCGGGCGGATCGGTGGAGCCGGCGGCGCTCGCCGACGCGGCCCGCCTGCCCGGCCGCGACGCCGTCGCCGCCCGGCTCGTCGAACTGGGACGCGAGTCGTGGCGCGAGCCGCTCGAGCGCTGGGCCGCGTCCGGCGACCTGGTGTTGCTCGAGCGCGAGCTCGGACGCGCACTGGCAGCCGGGGCCGTCCGCCTCTTCCTCGACGGCGACCCGCTCGCGATCGACGTCCCCCTTGCCTACACCGTCGCCAAGCAGACGGAGGCCCGGAACATGCGGTTGGTGGCGGAGTCGGCCGTGCGCGGGCGCGACGCCGGCGACGTGCGGGCGGAGCTCGTCCAGGCGGGCGCCGCGTGACCCGTCTAGTCGTGCTGACCACGCCCGAGCTCGCGCTCGGCTACCGGCTCGCCGGAGCGGCCGCGCGCGAAGCGGACTCCGCCGCCGATGCGGTGCGCGCACTCGAGGAGCTGATCGAGCACGAGCGCGGGGTGATCGCCGTGCACGAGCCGTACTTCCACGGTCTGGATCGCTCGCTCCGCGCGCGCGTGGACGCGCTCCGCGAGCCGCTCGTCGTGCCGCTCCCGGCGGGCGACGCGGTCGAGAGCGCCGGCGAGCGGCGCGAGCGGCTGCTGCGGATGCTCTGGCAGGCGGTCGGTTACGAGATCACGTTCGACAGCGAAGGGAGAAGCGCATGACGACGCTGACCACGTCCACCACCGACCGGCTCGACGAGCTCGACACCGGCGAGATCTGGCGAGTCGCCGGGCCGGTCGTCGTCGCCCGCGGGCTCGGCGACGTGAGCCTCTACAACGTCGTCCGCGTCGGCGAGGCGGCGCTTCCCGGCGAGGTGATCCGCCTCGACGGCGAGCTGGCGACGATCCAGGTCTACGAGGAGACGGCGGGGTTGCGGCCCGGCGAGCCCGTGTTCGACACCGGCCGCCCGCTCGAGGTCGAGCTCGGCCCCGGCCTGCTCGGCAGCATCTTCGACGGCACGCAGCGCCCGCTGGACGTCCTCGCCCACGAGGGCGACGACCCCTTCGGCCGGCCGCTGCTGCCGCGCGGGGTGGACGTCGACGCCCTCGACCGCAAGCGGCTCTGGAGCTTCGAGCCCCGGGTCGCCGTCGGTGACGAGGTCTCGCCCGGCGACGTGCTCGGCGTCGTGGCCGAGACCGCCGCGCTCGAGCACCGGGTGCTCGTCCCCGCGGGCATCACGGGCACCGTGACCGACCTCCGCTCAGGAGAGGCGACGGTGGACGAGCCGGTCGTCTGGGTCGACGGTCAGCCGGTGACGATGCTCTCCCGCTGGCCGGTGCGCGACCCGCGCCCTTTCGCCCGGCGCCTCGATACGCGGACGCCGCTCGTCACAGGGCAGCGTGCGATCGACGTGCTCTTCCCGCTCGCGCTGGGCGGTGCGGCGACGATCCCGGGCGGGTTCGGAACGGGCAAGACGGTGTTGGAGCAGTCCCTCGCGAAGTGGGCGCACGCCGACGTCGTCGTCTACGTCGGCTGCGGGGAGCGGGGGAACGAGCTGACGGAGGTGCTGGAGGAGTTCCCCGAGCTCATCGACCCGCGCACCGGCGCGTCGCTGCTGGGGCGCACCGTCCTCATCGCCAACACCTCGAACAGGCCCGTCGCCGCCCGCGAGGCCTCGATCTACACCGGAATCACGATCGCCGAGTACTTCCGCGACCAGGGCTACGACGTCGCCCTGATGGCCGACTCGACCAGCCGCTGGGGCGAAGCCCTGCGCGAGGTCTCGGGCCGTCTCGAGGAGATGCCGGCCGAGGAGGGCTACCCGGCGTACCTGTCGGCGCGGCTGGCCGAGTTCTACGAGCGCTCCGGCGCCGTCGCTTGCTTCGGCACCGGTGACCGGCAGGGTTCGGTGACCGTCGTCGGCGCGGTTTCGCCCGCCGGCGGCGACTTCTCCGAGCCGATCACGCAGCACTCGCTCCGCCTCGCGGGCACGTTCTGGGCGCTCGACACGAGCCTCGCGCGCGCGCGCCACTTCCCCGCGATCGACTGGAACCGGAGCTACACGCTCTACGACCTGGAGGACTGGTTCGCGGCCGAGGTCGCAGGCGACTGGGAGGAGCATCGCGCCTGGGCGCGCGAGCTGCTCGGCCAGGAGACCCAGCTGCTCGAGGTCGTGCAGCTGCTCGGGGCGGACGCGCTTGCCCCGCCCCAGCGCGTCGTCCTGCGCACCGGCCGGATGCTGCGGGAGGACTTCCTCCAGCAGTCCGCGTTCGACGACCGCGACGCGTACTGCGCGCTCGGCCAGCAGCTGGCGATGCTGCGCGTGATCCGCCGCGCGCACGCCGCCATGGCCGCAGCCGTCGAGCGTGGCGCGGGCGCCGAAGAGGCCGGGGCCGCGGCGGCGCTCGGCGAGATCGCGGCGATGCGCCTGTGGCCGGTCGAGGAGGCCGACACGCGCGCCGAAGCGCTGGCCGGCCGTATTGAGAACGAGCTGAAGGAGATCTCATGACTCGCCTGTTCGAAGTCGAGCACCGCACCGTCACCTACGTCTCCGGCCCGCTGCTGATCGCAGAGCGCGCCGCCGACGTCGGCTACGGCGAGCTCGTCGACGTCGTCACCCCCACCGGCGCTCTCCGCCGCGGCCAGGTGCTCGAGGTCGAGGGCGACCGCATGGTCGTCCAGGTCCTGGGAGGGACGCGCGGGCTCGACGTGCCGACCACCGCGGTGCTGACACGCGCCGAGAGCGCGCGCATGGCAGTCGGGCCGGACCTCGTCGGACGCATCCTCGACGGCACCGGCCGTCCGATCGACGGCGGGCCGCCGCTGCTGCCCGAGGCCGAGCGTGACCTGAACGGGCTGCCCCTGAATCCCGTCGCGCGCGCGCACCCGTCGGAGTTCATCGAGACCGGCGTGTCCGCGATCGACGCCCTGCATACACTCGTCCGCGGGCAGAAGCTGCCAGTCTTCTCCGGCTTCGGCCTCCCGGGCCTCGAGCTCGCCGCCCAGATCGCCGAGCGCGCGCGCGTGCGTGGCACCGAGGATGGATTCGTCGTCGTCTTCGGCGCGATCGGCGTAACCGACCGCGAAGCGTCGTTCCTGCGCCGCCGCTTCGCCGAGGGCGCGGCGCTCGAGCGGTCGGTGCTCCTCCTCAACCGGGCTGACGAGCCCACCGTCGAGCGGCTCACCTGCCCGCGCGCCGCCCTGACCGCCGCCGAGTACCTCGCCTTCGAGCGGGGGCTGCACGTGCTCGTCGTGCTTGTCGACATGACCAACTACTGCGAGGCGCTGCGCGAGGTCGCCGCCGCCCGCGAGGAGATCCCGGGCCGCCGCGGCTACCCCGGCTACATGTACACCGACCTCGCCTCCCTGTACGAGCGCGCGGGCCGGATCCGCGGACGGGCCGGCTCGGTGACGCAGCTGCCGATCCTCTCGATGCCGGACGACGACGTGACTCATCCGATCCCCGACCTGACGGGCTACATCACCGAGGGGCAGATCGTGCTCTCGCGCGAGCTCGACCGGCGTGGGATCTCGCCGCCGATCGACGCGCTCGCCTCGCTCAGCCGGCTGATGAACGCTGGCATCGGCGAAGGGCGCACCCGAGACGACCACCGCGGCGTCGCTGACCAGCTCTACGCGTTCCTCGCCCGCGGCCGCGAGCTGCGCCGGCTCGTCTCGATCGTCGGCGAGCAGGCGCTGTCCGACGACGACCGGCGCCTGCTCCGCTTCGCCGACGAGTTCGAAGGCCGCTTCGTCGGCCAGGGAAGCGAGCGGCGGACGATCGAGGAGACGCTCGATCTCGCGTGGGAGCTGCTGGCGCAGTTCCCCCGCCAGGAGCTGAAGCGCATCAAGCCGGAGCTGGTGGAGCGCCGGCTCGGGGCGCCAGCCGGCGCCGACGGCAACGGAGACCAGGAAGAGGAGGACGAGAGATGAAGGGCGTGACGCTCATACCCGGCGACGGCATCGGCCCCGAAGTCGTCGACGCCGCACTGCGGGTGGTCGAGGCCACGGGAGTCGACATCGACTGGGAGCTGCACAAGGCCGGCGCGACCGTTTTCCGGACCGGCCTCGACTCGGGGGTTCCGCCGGAGACGGTGGCCTCGATCGCGCGCACGCGCGTCGTGCTCAAGGGGCCGCTGGAGACACCGGTCGGCTTCGGCGAGAAGAGCGCGAACGTCACGCTGCGCAAGCTGTTCGAGACGTTCGCGAACGTGCGCCCCGCGCGCGAGCTACCCGGCGTCGAGACGCCGTTCAGCGGTCGCGGCATCGACCTCGTCGTCGTGCGCGAGAACGTGGAGGACCTCTACGCCGGCATCGAGCACATGCAGACGCCGACAGTCGCGCAGTGCCTGAAGCTGATGTCGCGCCCGGGCTGCGAGAAGATCGTCCGCCTCGCGTTCGAGCTCGCCCGCGCCGAGGGCCGGACGACCGTTCACTGCGCGACGAAGGCGAACATCATGAAGCTCACGGAGGGCTTGCTCAAGCGGATCTTCGAGGAGCTGGCGCCGGAGTATCCGGAACTCGACGCGCAGCACGTCATCGTCGACAACTGCGCGCACCAGCTCGTCCGCCGGCCGGAGCAGTTCGACGTGATCGTCACCTCGAACATGAACGGCGACATCCTCAGCGACCTCACCTCCGGGCTCGTCGGCGGGCTCGGCTTCGCGCCGTCTGCGAACCTCGGGCGGGAGGTCGCGATCTTCGAGGCGGTGCACGGGTCCGCACCCAAGTACGCGGGTCGCGACGTCGCCAACCCGACCGCGCTGATCCTGACCGCCGCGATGCTGCTCCGCCATCTCGACGAGGCCGACGCCGCGAACAACGTCGAACAGGCGGTCGCCGCGACGCTCGAGGACGGGGTGCACACGGCCGACGTGCCGGGGCCCGCGCTCCCCGTTGGCACGCGCGGCTTCGCGGAGGCCGTGATCGAGCGACTCGGTAGGACGTCGCGCACGTGGGCGCCGCGGCCGCGTGGCCGCCTCGACGTGACCCGGATCGTCGCCTCCGAGCCGGCGGCGGCGTCCGGCGGCCCGCGCGAGTTCGTCGGCGTCGACGTCTTTCTCGAGTCGACGCTGCGCCCGGAGGAGCTGGGCTCCTCGGTCCGCGAGGTCGTCGACGGGACGCGCCTGCGCCTGAAGATGATCTCGAACCGCGGCACGAAAGTGTTCGAGTCGACGGGCGCGACGCCCGAGTGCGTCGACCACTGGCGCTGCCGGTTCGTGCTCGGCTCCAACGGCTCGGAGCTGCAGGACGCCGAGGTGACGGAGCTGCTCGAGCGCCTCGGCAGCCGGCACCGCTGGATGCACGTCGAGAAGCTGCAGACCTTCGCCGGCGAGGCGGCGTTCACGAAAGCGCAGGGCGAGAACTGAGCCGTGGTACAGCCCCGAGCGCCTCCGGGATGACAGCGTGACGAAGCTCGCGGCTCGCGGCGTTCTCTGGGTGGCGCTGTACGGCGGGGTCGCCGTGGCCCCGCTCGTGTTCGCGCTGATCGGCGTGACCCGCGAGGGCCAGGGCTTCCTCACCGACTTCTCGGTCGCGCTCGGGTTCGTGGGGCTCGCCATGATCGGATTGCAGTTCGCGCTCAGCGCACGCTTCACGGCCGTTGCGGCCCCGTTCGGGATGGACGCGCTGCTGCAGTTCCACCGCCAGATCTCCTACACAGCGCTCGCGTTCGTCTACCTCCACCCGGCGCTGCTGATCGTCGCCGACCGGGACACGCTCGCTCTGCTCAACCCGCTCGAGGCGCCCTGGCGCGCACGGCTCGGCCTGGCGGCGCTCGTTGCGCTGACCCTTCTCGTTGCCACGTCGGTCTGGCGCAGGCGGCTGCGCCTCTCGTACGAGCGCTGGCACGCGCTCCACGCCCTGCTCGCGGTTGCCGCGGTCCTCGGCTCGCTCGGTCACGTCCTGCTCGTCGACTACTACGTCGACACGCGCTGGAAAGAGGGTCTCTGGCTCCTCATGTCCGCGGCGTTCGTGTCCCTGCTCGTGTGGGTGCGCGTGCTCAAGCCGCTGCGGCTGAGGAGGAGCCCCTGGGAGGTCGAGCAGGTCGAGGCCGAGCGGGGCGAGACGACGACGATCACCCTCCGGCCCGACGGCCACGGCGGCCTCCGCTTCGAGCCTGGGCAGTTCGCCTGGTTCGCGTTCGGCCGCTCGTCTTTCGCCATCACCCAGCATCCCTTCTCCTTCTCGTCCAGCGCCGAAGGCGCGGCCACGATCGCGGTCGGCGTCAAGGCCCGCGGCGACTTCACCCGGAGCGTCCGCGCCCTCAAGCCCGGCACCCGCGCCTACGTCGACGGGCCGTACGGGGTGCTCAGCATCGACCGGTTCGAGGGGCCAGGCTTCGCCTTCGTCGCAGGCGGCGTCGGGATCACTCCGATCATCAGCATGCTCCGCACGATGGCCGACCGGGGGGATCTCCGGCCCTCCATCCTGGTCTACGCCAACGGCGACTGGGATGCCGTGACGTTCCGAGAGGAGCTCGAGGAGCTCGCGGGGACCCTGAACCTGCGGGTCGTCCACGCGCTCGAGCGACCGCCGGGAGGCTGGGCGGGAGAGGTGGGCTACGTCACCCCCGAGCTGCTGCAGCGCCACCTGCCAATCCATTACCGGCGCTTCCAGTTCTTCGTTTGCGGCCCGGTGCCGATGATCGCTGCCGTGGAGACGGCGCTTCAGGCGATCGACGTGCCCGAAGAGCGTGTCCACAGCGAGCGGTTCGACCTCGTCTAAGGCTGGCTCGATGCGACACGCGAACATGACGCGACTCGCCCTCGCAACCAGCCTGCTCCTGCTCCTGGCCTGCTCCGTCTTCGCGGCGATCCAGAACTGACCTACGCCATCCTCGCGTCCTCATCGGGCGTACTGCCCTTCACCACCTGCGCGCGCTCCACGAGGCGGCCCTCGCTCTCAGAGTCGGCGTCTTTCGCTAGCGGGTGCAAGCGGCGCATCGCTCCTCTTTACCCTGCGTTGCTCCGGCAACGGGCCGCAACCCACGGCAACGGTTATCGCTTGTTTCTGCAAGTTTCGCCGACGGCGTGCATCCGCGGGCCGCCTCCTGCGGCTTAACCACAGCGAGATCAGCGCCGTCCCCGATGGCCCAGCGGAGCAGACGCGCGACGCTTGGCACTGGTTCGAAAGGAAGGATTGCCGTGCGGGACGGTGTCCGAGCAGCCGACGCTCGGTGACGACCCTGAAAGGAGACAGACATGACGGCCACCGGACAGGCACAGGTAGAGACGGCGAAGCCGCCGAACCTCTTCAGCCGCGTTATCGTCGGGGTCGATCAGTCGGCGGAGGCGCGCGAGGCCGTCCGCCAAGCGTCTCAGCTCATCGATAGCGACGGCCACCTCGAACTGCTTGCAGCGTACGAGGTTGTCTATCCGGCCGCTGTGAGCGGGACGACGATCCTCGCGTACACCGAGCAGTACGAGAAGACGTACGCGGACGCAGCGACGGCCGCGCTCGAACGGGCGCTATCGTGCGCCGACCGCGACGACGTCGTCGGCAAGGTCGTGAAGCAGCGGCCGGCCGATGCGCTGATCGAGGAGGCACGGCGCGAGCGGGCGACGCTGATCGCCATCGGTAGCCGCGGCCACGGCCGTGCCGCCGGCATCCTACTCGGCTCAGTCGCGACCCAGGTCGTCCACCGCGCGCCGTGTTCGGTTCTGATCGCCCGCAAGGAGCTGTCCCCGACGTTGCGGACGATCGTCGTCGGCGTCGACGGCTCGGCCCATTCCGCGGCTGCCTACGCGGCCGCCAGCGAGCTTGCGGAGCGGACGGGCGCCGAGTTGTGGCCGGTCGTCGCGCATGGCGGTAAGCCGGTCGACCGCGATGCAGTCGCTGCGCTCGTAAGCCGCCGCCAAGGCGTGCCCGGTCACCCTGTGAAGGCGCTCGTCGCCTCGTCGGCTGACGCCGACCTGCTCGTCGTCGGCAGCCGCGGCCTCCACGGGCTGAAGGCGCTTGGTTCGGTATCTGAACGGGTCGCGCACGAGGCGCAGTGCTCGACGCTGATCGTCCGCGAGTCGCCGGCACCAGAAGCACCGCAGTGACGGCGGGATCGCGCTCGGAGACGGATCCTTCGTCGCTCGTTAGACGTCGACGCCGAGCTTGCGCTGCTCGAGCGTCGCCGCGCGCCGCCAGCGGTTCGTGTCGGGCGAGAACGGGAGTGTGAGGGGCATCCCGTTCTCCTTGAGCCTCGGCTTGCCTAATTCCTGGTACTTGACACATGCATTCCAGTTCGCTAGTCTCTGTCTCAGAACCGAAGGGGAGTACCCCCGCAGTGGCGCCGCCGACACTTCGGCCCTCGGGCCCGGCGGCGCCGGGCGCATCGCGTCCGGGAGAGACCTTCGGCTGACCGTCACCCGTCAGTCGAAAGGAGACTCCCATGCCAGCTGCAAGTCCGACCGCCCGACGGCGCACCCTCGAGCTCGTCTGCTTCGCCTGCGACCTGCCGCTCCGGCAAACCGAGCGCGAAGGCGTCGAGATCGACTACTGCCCCACCTGCCGCTCGATCTGGCTCGACCGAGGCGAGCTCGAGAAGCTCGTCAACCGCCTCGGCGCCTGGTTCCCCGAGAACGCCGCGGGCTACGAGCGCCATTGGGCAGACGACGTCGACCGCCTAGGCCCGAGCTCGCGGCTCGACGAGCTGTTCGACGTTCGATGACGACGCTCGCCCACGACGCCCCCCTCGTCCGGCGAGCCACCGCCGCAGCGCCCCGGCTGCGGCGGCTGAACGCGGCGATGGCGGCGCTCCACCTCGGTCAGGGCGTCCTCGTCCTCGTGCTCGCGACGGCGTTCGCGCTGCCGGTGACGACGGCATTCCTGGAGGTCGATGACGCCGGCTCGACGCTCCTCCCCACGCTCGAGACGGCGTTCGAGGTGCCCATCGCGCCGCTCGTCGCCGCGTTCCTCTTCCTGTCGGCGGCGGCACACCTCGTGCTCGTCCTCCCGCGCGTGCACGGCTGGTACACGCGCAGCCTCGGACGCGGGATCAACCCCGCGCGCTGGGTCGAGTACTCCCTCAGCTCGACGCTGATGATCGTCGCGATCGCGATGCTCGTCGGCGTCTACGACGCGGCCTCGCTGCTGCTCCTCGCGGTCGCAAACGCGACGATGATCCTCTGCGGCTGGCTGATGGAGCTCTGGAACGAGGGCCGCGAGCGCGTCCGCTGGGGCGCGTTCTGGGTCGGCTGCCTCGCCGGAGCGGCGCCGTGGGCGGCGATCGGCCTCTACCTCGTCGGAGCGGGCCTCGGGCCGGGCGGACCGCCCGGCTTCGTGTACGCGATCTACGGCTCGATCTTCCTCTTCTTCAACGTGTTCGCGCTGAACATGGGGCTGCAGTACAAGCGCGTCGGCCCCTGGCGCGACTACCTGTTCGGCGAGCGCGTCTACATCCTGCTCAGCCTGACCGCCAAGTCGGCGCTCGCCTGGCAGGTGTTCGCCGGGACGCTGAGGCCCGTCTGATGGCGACGCTCGAGCGCGCACGTCCGCTCTCTGCGGGGTCGGGTGCGAGTTGGCACGCTGCGGATTCCGGCGCGGTCCTGACGGAGCTCGGGACCTCGCCCGAGGGCCTCTCCGCGGCCGAGGCTGCGAGCCGGCTCGAACGGCACGGCCCGAACGTCCTGCCACGTGCCGGCGCCGACGGGCCTCTGCGCCTGCTCTTCCGGCAGGTGCACAACCCGCTCATCTGGGTGCTGGTGGCGGCCGGAGCGCTCGCGATCGCCTTGGGCAAGCCAATCGACGGGGCCGTCGTGCTCGGCGTCGTGGTGGTGAACGCCCTGATCGGCTTCGTGCAGGAGTTCCGGGCGGGCAAGGCGATCGAGGCGCTGATCGAGATGGTGCCCGACGAGGCGACCGTGCTCCGCGGCGGCGCGCGTGTCAGCGTCGACGCGACGATGCTCGTCCCCGGCGACGTCGTTCTTCTCGCCTCCGGGGACAAGGTCCCCGCCGACCTGCGTTTGCTCGCGGTGCGCGGGTTGATGGTCGAGGAGGCGGCGCTCACCGGCGAGTCCGTGCCTGTCGCGAAGAGCGCGGACACGGTCGCCGAGGAGAGCGCGCTCGCCGACCGGACGAGCATGGCCTATGCGGGCACGCTCGTCACGGCGGGCACGGCGGAGGCCGTGGTGTCCGCGACAGCCGCGGCCACGGAGCTGGGTCGCATCTCCTCGCTGCTCGAGGGCGCCTCGCAGCTCGAGACGCCGCTCACGCGCGCGATGAAGCGGGTCGCCACCTGGCTCACGATCGCCATCTCCTCCGTCGCAGCGCTCCTCTTCGCGATCGGCCTGGCGCGCGGCTACCCGCTCGTCGACGCCGTCCTGGCGGCGATCACGCTCGCCGTTGGCGCGATCCCCGAGGGGCTGCCCGCGATCATCACGATCGCGCTCGCGATCGGAGTGCAGCGAATGGCTCACCGCCGGGCCGTCATCCGCCGCCTGCCCGCCGTCGAGACGCTCGGCTCGACGACGGTGATCTGCACCGACAAGACCGGCACGCTCACGCGCAACGAGATGACGGTCAAGGCGCTGTGGACGCCCGCCGGTGGCCATTTCGGCCTCACCGGCGTGGGCTACGCGCCCGAGGGCGCTCTGGAATGCGAGGGACTCGCGCTCGACGAGTCCCCGCAGGACGCAACGGCCCTGCTGCGGGCGGCGGTGCTCTGCTCCGACGCCACCGTCACCTCAGCCGAGGGTGGCTGGCGCGTCGCCGGCGACCCGACGGAGGGCGCCCTCGTGGTCGCCGCGCGCAAGGCAGGGCTCGACCCCGAGGCAGAGCGCTTCCGCCTGCCGCGTCTCGATGCGGTGCCGTTCGAGTCGGAGCACCGGTTCATGGCCACCCTGCACGAGGGCGAGCTGCTGCTCAAGGGCGCGCCCGAGGTCGTTCTCGCTCGCT
The DNA here is from genome assembly GCA_035776735.1 of Gaiellaceae bacterium. GTDB lineage: Bacteria > Actinomycetota > Thermoleophilia > Gaiellales > Gaiellaceae > JACDAN01. The sequence goes on from DASSSO010000064.1 coordinate 18,347, forward strand.
GCCGTGACATCGACGTCGGGACGGTCGCGGCTGAGGTGGACGACCTGGCCGAGCACGGCATGCGCGTTCTCGCCGTCGCACGGGCAGCCCACGTCGGTGCCACGATCGAGGCAGACCATCTCGACGGCGGCTTCGAGCTGCTCGGCCTCATCGGCATGATCGACCCGCCGCGCCCGGAGGCCCTCGAGGCCGTTGGCGTCTGCCACGCCGCCGGCATCACGGTGAAGATGATCACCGGCGACCACCCCGCCACGGCGGAGGCGATAGCGCGCGAGCTCGGCATCCTGAACCAACGCGGGCGGGCGCTCACCGGCGTCGAGCTCGGGGTCATGGACGATGACGAGCTGGCCGCAGCGGCGGCGCACACCAACGTCTTCGCGCGCGTCGCGCCCGAGCACAAGCTTCGCCTCGTCCGGGCGCTGCAGGCGCAGAACCACGTCGTGGCGATGACAGGCGACGGCGTCAACGACGCTCCGGCGCTCAAGCAGGCCGACATCGGCGTCGCGATGGGCATCACCGGCACAGCGGTTTCGAAGGAGTCCGCCGACATCGTGCTCGCCGACGACAACTTCGCCTCCATCGCGGCCGCCGTCGAGGAAGGGCGACGGGTTTACGACAACCTGATCAAAGCGCTGGCGTTCGTCCTGCCGACCAACGTCGGCTTCGCGCTCGTGATCCTCGTCTCCGTCCTCTTCTTCCCGATCGAGAACGGGGTTCCCCTGCTGCCGATGGAACCGGTGCAGCTGCTGTGGATCAACCTCGTCGCCACCGTCGCGCTCGCGCTGCCGCTTGCATTCGAGGCCAAGGAGCCCGACCTGATGCGCCGCCCGCCGAGACGGCCGGAGAGTCCCATCCTCAGCCGCTTTGTGCTCGCCCGCACAGTGCTCGTCGCCGCGCTCATGACGGCGGGCGCCCTCGGCCTCTTCCTCTGGGAGTACTACATCGAGATCGACCGCGGCGTCGCGCCGGCGACCGCGCTCGCTGAGGCGCAGACGATGGCCGTGACGACCGTGATCCTCTTCCAGATCTTCTATCTCCTCAACTGCCGCTCGCTCCGCGACTCCGTCTTCGCGATCGGGCTGTGGACGAACCCGGCCGTCTACATCGGCATCGGAACGCTCCTCCTGCTCCAGCTCGGCTTCGTCTACTTGCCCTTCATGCAGGAGCTGTTCGGGACCGCGGCGATCGCCGCCGAGGCCTGGCTCGCCGCTCTGGCCGTCGCGCTAATCGTCCTGCCCGTGATCACGCTCGAGAAGCGCCTCCGGCAGCGGCGCCACGTACAACAAAGGAATTGAAAAGCACGAAACGTTCTGCTATAATCGTTGTGCGCGAGGGAGTATCCCTCAAAGGCACCGCCGTCACTACGGGCCAACTGCCCCGGCGGGGCCGGCCACGGCCGGGAGAGACCGCGCACCATCTCCACCCCCGAGCCTAGGAGGCCGAGCAATGACCACTGCCACGCCTGAGCGCCAGGAGACGGCGATCGACATCTTCCAGCGCGTCCTCGTCGGCGTCGACGACACGCCTCACGCTTTTGAGGCCGCTCGACAGGCGGCCGTCCTCCGCACGCCGGGCGGTACGCTCCACCTCGTCGCGGCCGTCGACTCCGGCAAGGCCGTGCACGCAGGCTTTGCGGCGGCTGCGGTCGCAGACCAGATGCGGTACAGCGCGCAGGAGGCTCTGGACGCGGCCGCCGCCGCCACAGGGCCGACGACCCAGACCCTGATCGAAGGACGGCCCTGCCCGACGCTGCTCGAGCGCCTCCGCCGGCACGATGCGACCCTGCTCGCGCTCGGCGCCCACGGCCACCGCCGCGGCGCCGGACGCCTGCTCGGCGCGGCCGGAAGCATTCTCCTCCGCGAGGTACCGTCCTCCGTCCTGCTCGCCCGGCCGGACAGCTGGCCGGCTGGACACCCGGAGCGCATCGTCGCCGGCGTTGACGGCTCGCCGCAGTCGGCCCTAGCCGCAGACGTCGCCCGCGCGCTCAGCAAGCGCTTCGGGGCGCGGCTCACCTTCGTTGCCGGTCTGGGCGGGAAGCTGCGCGACCCGGAAGGCGTCAAGGAGCTCTTCCCGGAGGCAGTGATCGACGAGCGCTCGCCGGTCGACGCCCTCGTGTCGGCATCCCGCTCCGCGGATCTCGTCGTCCTCGGCAGTCGCGGCCTGCACGGCCTGCAGGCGCTCGGAAGCGTCAGCGAGCGCGTGGCTCACCGTGCCCACTCCTCGGTTCTCGTCGTCCGCGACCAGGCGACGAGCGGTCGATGACCACCACGACCGAACACCACCTGCGGGCGATTGAGGCGCAGGCTCGCCTCAGCCACGCCGTCTGCGGCATCGACGGCTCACCGGAGGCGGCAGCCGCCGCCTCGCAGGCGGCGCGGCTCATCGGCGACCGCGGCCAGCTCGTGCTCCTCGCAGCGGCCGATCCCTGGACGTCCGTGACGCGGGCCAATGGGGATCTCGCCGTCGCCCGCAGCCGCGTGAGGGCGGAGGCCAGGGACGCATTGCTCGACGTCCTGCTCGAGCTCGACTCTCCCCTGGAGCCGGAGACGAAGATCATCGAGGCGCGGCCGCAGGACATGCTCCTGGACGAGATTCGGCAAAGCGGCCCGGACATCGTCGCGCTCGGCTTTCACGGCGCCGGCCGCGCCAGGGGCTACATCGTCGGCAGCGTCGCGACCCTGCTGCTCCACGAGGCGCCCTGCTCGGTGCTGCTCGCTCGCCCGGCGGCAGAACCATCGAGCCGGCCGCGGCGGATCGTCGTCGGCGTCGACGGCTCGCCGCACTCACGGATCGCGCTCGCGCACGCGCGCGCGATCGGGCGCACGCTCGGCGCGGACGTGCAGGCGCTGACGGCGTCGAGGGGAAGACGGCTCGATCTCGAGGCGGCGCACGGGTCGACCACCGAGGTCCCTCACGAGGTGGACACGCGGGACCCGGTCGCGGCGCTCATCGACGCCTCGCGCACGTGCGACCTTCTCGTCGTCGGCAGCCGCGGGCTGACCGGCCTCGCCACCCTCGGAAGCGTCAGCGAGCGCGTGGCGCACCGCGCAGCGTGCTCGGTGCTGGTGGTGCGCTGATGGACGACAACGTGCTTAGCGGGCGCGCGCTGCAGGGCACCGAGCTGCGCTGCCCGGCCGACGGCTCGCGGCTCGTCGAGGTCGAGCGCGCCGAGATCCACATCGACGCTTGCCCCGCCTGCCGTGGCGTCTGGCTCGACCGCGGCGAGCTCGACCGCATCCTCGTCAAGGAGCGTCAGCTGACGGGCGGCGACGACGACTTCTTCGACGAGGTCGAAGGTGGTCGCGCACGGCCGCGCGGGGCTCGCCGCGACGACGACCGCTCCGATGACGACTTCGACGACCGAGGCGATCGTAAGCGTCCGCGCCGCCGGCGTGGGCTTCTCGAAGAGCTGCTCGACTTCGGGTAACCCAGGACCGTCAGCGCTAGAGGGTCTGCTGTTCCGGTTCGCTCCGAGCGTGATGGCGGAGCGAGCCCGCGTGGGCGCGCGCGGAGGGGTCGCGGCGAGTCTTCACGATGCTCGCGACCGTCACGATGGCTAGGACCGAGGCGATCACGACGAGAGACTGCAGCGCCGAGATCTCGGGGACGCTGTCCCAGCGCTTGTGCAGGTAGTGCAAGACGAGCTTCGCGCCGATGAAGACGAGGATCGCGGCGAGGCCGGCGGAGAGATAGACGAGCCGGTCGAGCAGCCCTGAGACGAGGAAGTAGAGCGCGCGCAAGCCGAGCAGCGCGAACGCGTTGGCCACGAAGACGATGTAGGCCTCCTGCGTGATCCCGAAGATCGCCGGGATCGAGTCGAGCGCGAAGAGCACGTCAGTGGTGCCGATCGCGATCAAGACGAGCGCCATCGGGGTCAGCATGCGCCGCCCTTCCTCACGGGTGGTCAGGCGCCCGCCGTCGTAGCGGTCGCTGAACGGGAGCAGGCGGCGCGCGGTGACGAGAACGACGTTGTCGTCGATGGTCGGGTCTTCGTCTCGGTGTCGGAACAGCTGGATACCCGTAACGACGAGCAGCAGCCCGAAGAGCACGAACATGAACGAGAAGGCCGCCAGCAGTGCGGCCCCGAGCGCGATGAAGATCGCGCGCAGGACGAGGGCGGCGATGATCCCGAACGTGAGCACGCGGTGCTGATGCTCCGCCGGGACGGCGAACGTGGTCATGATGATCACGAACACGAACAGGTTGTCGACGGAGAGGCTCTTCTCGACCGCATAGCCCGCGAAGTACTCGGCGCCGAAGTCCCATCCGGAGACGACCCCGAGCCCGACCCCGAAGGCCAGCGCGAGCGCGACGTAGAAGATCGACCATGCCGCGGCCTCCCGGAACGCGACCGCGCGCGGACGCCGAGCCGCGAGCACCAGGTCCAGCGCTAGCAGCGCGACGATCGCCAGAACCGTCGCTGCCCAAACAGTGAGCGGGACGTCCAGATTGGCTCCTTTTGGCTCCTACACGCGGTCGACCGGGACGATGCTTCCCCAGCATCTCATTCGCGCCGTGCGGCGCCCGAACGGAAGGTGCATGCAGAGGCTCGGCCGCATCGACCCACAGTATCGATAGGCGGCGATCCTCGTCGCACGTTTGGTCCGAGCGTTGGCTTGAACCAACCCCCTTCGTTAGTGTCCGCGCGTGAGGATCGATTCGCGCACTGAGCTAGTGATCGCGACGGATATCGCGAAGCGGTTGGGCCTCTCGGCTCAACGCATCTACGTACTCGCCGCCGGACCAGGCTTTCCGAAGCCGGTTGGACTGCTCGGTCGCTCCGCGGTGTGGCGCTGGAGCGCAGTGGAGCGGTGGGCTCGCGAGACCGGTCGGCTCCCCGCGGACGACGCAGCCGCCTAGAGGTCCGGCTCACAGGCACAAGTTCACCCTCCGGGTGGGGGCGGAGCACCGAGCCGCATTCGCTCGTTGGAGGGGTTGGTTCAAAACAACAGAGAGGAGGAGCAATGGAGTACCGGATCGACCGCGAGGCGCTGTCCGAGTTCGTCGGCCGACAGGTCGCGCTCGTCGAGTCGGCCGCGATTCCGAAGCTGCTCGGGGACGTCGTCGAGCTGCGGCTGCGCCACGAGAGCGTCAGCCGGGACGAGGTGCAGGCGCTGTGGCTCGGCGCAGGGCTGGCGACCCACGTCGGCCTCGCGATCTTCGAGGAGCCCGAGCGTTTCGTGATCGCGGCCCCGTCACCCGTCACACCAGCGGCGGCAGTCGCCGCCTGAGCGAAGGAGGGAACGACATGCAGACCATCGAGCGCCCCGGCTACCGGATCGACGCGGCGCAACGGCCGCTGTGGCTCGGCGGGATGCCGCGCGCCTGGGGAGACGTCCTCCGCACGATCGATGCGAACGACGCCCAGGACTCCGCGTCGATGATCGATGCGGCGGGTCTCGGCTGGAGTGTCGAGCAGTGTCCGCTCGAGGCCGTGCTCGCGATCGGTGACGACGGCTACCCGACGCGGCGGGCGCAGGTGCCGCGCCACGTCGCCAACGTCCGCAGCGACACAGGCGCCGTGCTCGGAGTCGTCGGCGACGGCTACGAGCCGCTCCAGAACGGCGCCGCCTTCGCCTTCTGCGACGACATCACCGACTCGGGCCGCGCGCACTGGATCGGCGCGGGTGCGACGCGCGGCGGCGCGCGCGTGCACGCGCTGATGAGGCTCGACCGCGAGGTCAGGATCGGGGGAGCGGAGGGAGAGGACGTGCTGCCGCTGCTCTGCTTCCGTAACGGGCACGACGGCGGCCTCGCCGTCACCGTCTCGGTCGCTCCGTTCCGGCTCGCCTGCCTGAACGGGATGCTGCTCCCGCTCGATGGTGCGCAGCGCGTCTGGAAGGCCCGCCACACGACCCACGTGCAGGCACGGCTCGTCGACGCGCGCCGGACGCTCGGGATCGCCTGGCGCTACTACGACGAGCTGGAGCAGGTCGGCGGGCAGCTGATCCGGCAGCGCCTCGGAGAGAGCGAATTCGAGCGCTTCCTCGCTCGGCTCGTCCCGCTGCCCGAACCCAAGCCCGACCGCAGCGACGGCGGGCGCGCCGTCCGCAACGCCGAGCGCGTGCGCGAGGCGATCCGCACCGCCTACCGCTTCGCGGACGACCTCGACAACGTGCGCGGCACCGGCTGGGGCGCACTCCAAGCCGTAACCGCCTACGTGGATCACACGCAGCCGACGAGACAGACCGCCGGCCGCACGCACGCCGAGGCCCGCTTCGAGCGGGCGACCGAGCCGCAGGCGCTGAAGGATCGCGCGCTCGCGCTCCTGACCGAAGGAGGCACGCAGACGTGACGACACCGACCCTGAGCATGGTTCCGCTCGCGAAGATCAGGCCGAGCAACGGCGACAACCCGCGGAGCGAGTTCGGAGACGAGCAGATGGCCGAGCTCGTCGCCTCGATCAAGCGGCACGGGATCATCACGCCGCTAACGCTCGCCCCGGACGGCGAGGACGGCTTCACGATCATCGCAGGGGAGCGCCGCTACCGAGCAGCCAAGGCCGCGAAGCTCCGCCAGGTACCGGCGCAGGTGCGCGAAGCGGACGGCGCGGCGCTGACGCTCGCCGTGACCGAGAACGTGATCCGGGCAGACCTCAGCCCGATCGAGGAGGCGCGCGCCTACCGGCGGCTCGTCGACGAGCACGGCAACACGGCGAAGGTCGCGCGGCTCGTAGGAAAGAGCGAGCGCCTGATCTCGGAGCGGCTCGACCTGCTCCGACTCCCCGACGACGCGCAGACCCTGCTCGCCGCGCGTCGCGTGCCGCTGGCCTGCGTGCCGGGGCTCGTGCGGATCGCGGAGGCGGAGCCGCTCCTCGCCGACCTGACGGCGGCGTGGCTCGCCGAGCGCCCGCACGACGCCGCGCTCTTCCCGGCCGACCCGGGCGAGTTCGTGGACGACGTGCTCCGCGCCGATTGGACGAGCGACGGCGGGAAGCCGCTCCACCCGGTCGCCTACAGCGTGAGCGAGTTCGGATCCGGCCCGACCCTGCCGCGTTCCGTTCACGACGAGCAGGCGGTCGAGGCCGTGCTCGCGAAGCTCGGCGGACACGCGGGCCGCGTCGCGGACGCGCTCGCGACGTTGCCGCAGATCGAGCACTCGTCCGAGTACGACTGGGCCGCCCGGCAGGCAGAGGGGACGCGCTGGCGCGAGTGCTTCTGTCTCGACGACCAGGACGCCGACGCCGCGCGCGCGTTCGGCTGCCTGCTCGAGCTGCCCGGACGCCACGGCCGCACCCACGCCTACGTCACCGATCCGGAGTGGCTCGCGGACCGGCTCGTCCAGAGGATCGCGACGCACGCGACGGCCGCGAGCGAGCGCACACGCCGCGCGACTGACGAACGCGCCTCGGCCGCGCAGGGGGAAGACCCCGAGAAGGAGGCACGGCGTCAGGAGCGGCAGCGGCAGTACGAGGCGCGCGTGTCCGCCCGCGCGCGGAACCTCGACCTCGGTGCGGCGCTGGCGAGGTGGCAGCCGAAGCTCGACGCCGAAGCGGTCAAGCTGCTCGGCTCGATCGTGCTCCACCGGTACGGCAAAGCGTCGGCCTGGGCGTACCGGCTCTGCGTCGAGCAGCCGACCACGACGAACAAGCAGGGCAAGCAGACCGTGCGCTACCCGCGCGGCGCGGAAGCCGAACGGCAGCACCACGAGGAGGCGACAAAGGCGCTCACACGCGCGCGCACGCCCGAGGACGCCCTCGCGGTCGTTCTGCGCCTGCTCGTGGCGCAGCGGCTCGCGGACACGGACGGGCTGCCCAACGCCGACCGGCAGGGCATATACGAGCCGCAGGAGCTGGCGGCCTCGAAGACGCTCGAAAAGCTCGCGCGACGGGTCGCGCCGCCCTCCGTCAAGCAGTGGCTGCGGGAGAAGGCCGCCGAGCGCGAGCGGCGAGACCAGGCGTGGCGAGACGAGCAGGGGGCGCGCCTGACCGCACAGCGCGAGAAGCTCGCGGCCGGTGAAGCCGTGCGCTGCGAGTGCTGCTTCGAGCCGATCGAGTCAGCTTCGGACGCCGCCGAGAAGCACGGCGCACTCGTTCACGCCGGCGACTGCGAGAAGCGATGGGGAGCGGCCGCGGACGATGAAGACGAGCCGTCCTGATGGTCGCCGGTGGCAAACGTCAGACGCAGCTAGTAACGTGGATAGCTCGCAGGGCACATATGCATCACGATGCTATACTAGCCAGACCGTGCTCGCAATCTCGAAGCTGACGCCGGGGCAGGAGGGCTACTACGAGCGGTCGGTCGCACCCGCGCTCGACGACTACTACGCGGGGCGCGGCGAGTCACCCGGCGTCTGGTCCGGCCGAGGCGCCGAGCTGCTCGGACTCGAAGGAGTGGTCGAGGACGGCGAGCTCGGAAAGCTCGTGCGCGGGCTCCACCCCAAGAGCGAGGAGCGCCTGCGCCGGCACGTGAAGCAGCGGATCATCACGGTCGAGCGCATCGACCCTGAGACGGGCGAGCGGCGCACCGAGCAGAAGAAGCTGAATCCGGTCGCCGGTTTCGACCTCGTCTTCTCGGCTCCGAAGAGCGTCAGCCTTCTCTACGCCCTCGGCGGGGAGGAAGCCCAGCTTGCCGTCGCCCGGGCCCATGCCGCCGCTTGGCGGGCCGCGCTTGGCTATCTCGAGGACGAGGCCTGCGTAACACGGCGAGGGCGGAATGGGATCGTACGGGAACACGCGAATGGCTTCGTCGCCGCGGCCTACCAGCACCGCACGAACCGCGCGCAGGAGCCTCATCTTCACACGCACGTGATCGTCGCCAACATGGCGCGCAGCCCCGACGAAACGTGGCGGGCGCTCGACGGGGAGGCGCTGCTCAAGCACCATCGTCTCGCGGCCGGCTACCTCTACCAGGCTCACCTCCGCCACGCTCTCGCTCGCTCGCTCGGCGTTCGCTGGCGAGACCCGGCGAAGGGGATGGCGGAGCTTCGCGGACTTCCTCAGGCGGTGCTTCGCGAGTTCTCGACCCGACGTGCGCAGGTACTCGACTACCTGACGGACCGAGGAACCGCCGGGTTCTACGCGGCTAAGGTCGCTCAGGTCGAGACCCGCGAGCGGAAGAAGGAGCTCGATCTTCCCCGTCTACGCGAGGACTGGCGCGCCCGCGCGGCCGAGCACGGACTCGGCCGGCGCGAGTTGGACGCACTCGTCCACCGAGGGCCGGCGAGAGAGCCCACGGGGCGGGAGCTCCTCGACGTGGCCGCGCACATGCTCGGGCCAGCGGGACTCACCGAGCGCCGGACCACGTTTTCCGCCGCGGAGCTCGTGATGGCCTGGGCTCAGGCGCATCCCCAGGGTGCCGACGCGTCGCGGATCCGGCGGCTCAGCGCGCGTTTCGTTCGCATGGAGGGCGTCGAGCCGGTCGGAGAGCAGCCGAGCCCGGGCCGGCCGGCGCGCTACTCGACTGCCGAGCTGCTCCGCATGGAGCGGGAAGCGCTCGCCCTTGTCACGGACGGCTTCGCTATGGGCGCTCCAACGGCCGAGCCGGAGCTCGTCGAACGGACGCTCGCCGGCGGCGAGGTGACGCTGTCGACCGAGCAGAGGGAAATGGTGCGGGCTGTGGCGACGAGCGGCGACCTCGTGGTAGCGGTCGTCGGTCGCGCGGGCGCCGGCAAGACCACTGCGATGCATGCCGTCGCGAACGTCTTTCGAGTGGCGGGCAAGCCCGTCCTCGGCGCCGCGCCCTCGGGCGTCGCGGCGGAGAAGCTCCAAGACGAGACGGGCATTCCGTCGACGACCCTCCACCGACTGCTCGACGGCGGGCGAGGCGCCGATCTACCGACCGGCGTCATCCTTGTTGTCGACGAGGCGGGAATGGCGGAGACGCGCGTGCTCGCTCCGATTCTTCAGCGTGTTGCGGACGCCGCCGGCAAAGCGATCCTCGTCGGCGATCCGCAGCAGCTTCCGGCGGTCGGCGCGGGCGGCCTCTTCGCCGGCATCGTCGAGCGCTACGGGGCGGTTGAGATGACCGAGAACCGCCGGCAGCGCGATGCGCTCGAGCACGACGCCCTCGACGCGATCCGCCGCGGGCTCGGGCGTGATTACCTCGCCTTCGTCCAGCGGCGAGAACGGCTCGTCGTCTCCGAGAACCCGCTCGCCACCCGCACCCGGCTGCTGGCGGATTGGTGGCGGTCAGCCCGCGACGACCTTCCGGGCAACGTCATGATCGCGCTGCGCCGCCGCGACGTCGCCGAGCTCAACGCGCTCGCTCGCGCGCTGATGGATTCGCATGGTCGGCTGGGCGCGGATCGGCTGACCGTCGCCGGACGCGAGTTCGCCAAAGGGGATCGCGTCGTCTGCCTCCGCAATTCGGATCGAACTCGCGTGAAGAACGGAACCCGCGGAACCGTCGAGAAGATCGATCGGGAGCGGGGCGAACTCGTCGTCGCGACCGATCGCGGCGACCGCGTCACGCTCGCCCGCCGCTACCTCGAAGCCGGCAACGTCCGCCACGGCTACGCGCTTACCGGCCACTCCGGCCAAGGCGTCACCGTCGAGCGTGCTTTTGTCCTCGGCAAAGGCGAAGCGAGGCTGCAGGAGTGGGGCTATGTCGCGCTCTCCCGCGCTCGGGACGCGACGCGGCTCTACATCACAGGCACGCCTCCGGAGCGCGAAAGCCAGTTCCACGACGTCGATGACCGCGACCCGGTCGCGCGGATGGCGCAAGCGCTGGAGGAGTCCGCCGTCGAGCGCCTCGCCGTTGACCAGCGGCCGCTGCCGACGGGGCCGAAGCACAAGACGCGTGCGGAGATCAGGCGTCAAGAGCCTGACGAAGGTGCCCGGACCCGTAGACGACTGATTGAGCAGCAGCGTCTCGTCGCGCAGAAGTCGAGGGAGTCGGCAGAGCGGAGGCTTTCTGAGGCTTCGCAGAGCCTCGACCGGCTTCCGCGGCTCTTCCGTGGGCGGCGGCGCGACCAGCTACGCGCGGAGATCGCACGCGAACGGAGCGCCGTCGGCTTGGCCGAGGAGAAGCTTGCTCAGCTTGATCGCGAGTGCCCCGAGGGGAAGCGTCGCAGTGCCTTGCACACGCACGAGGGTACGGCAGGGCGGTCGCGGATTCCGTCGCTGCATCGATCAGACGACGTGGGGCTGGGTCTGTGACAGGCGTGCGCGATGAGCAGTCCGAGCTGGCAAGCGACCCTCGAGGCGTCTCCTCGCAGAAGGGTTCGGGATCGCGATCCCGTACCGGGTACGGGAACGGGCTACCAGCCGCCGGCACGTCCGACGCGAGAGCTACAGTCGCCGGCCCCCACTATACGAACACCTGTTCGCGCCCATGACACTACGCACAATCGACCTCTTCTGCGGTGCCGGCGGCCTCTCCCAAGGTTTCCGCCAGGCCGGATTCGACGTCCGGCTCGGAGTCGATCTGGACGAAGACGCCGTGGCGACGTATCGGCGGAACCAGCGTGGCGCAAAGGCGCTAGTTGCCGACCTCAAGAAGGTCTCCGCGGCGGATCTTCTCGCGGAGGCCGAGGTGGACGAGGTCGAGGTAGTACTCGGCGGCCCCAGCTGCCAGGGGTTCAGCACGCATGGGCGCCGCAACGGATGGGTGCGACCGGACGATTCCCGGAACTTTCTCTACCGCGAATACGCGCGGATTGTGGAGGAGCTGCAGCCGCTCTGCTTCGTGATGGAGAACGTTCCCGGCCTCCTCTACTACGACAACGGCCGCTTCTGGGAGAAGATCAAGCGCCGCTTCGTCCGTGCGGGCTATCGAGTCCGCCACGAGCTGTTACTCGCCGCGGACTACGGCATCCCGCAGCTGCGGCGCCGGTTACTGATCGTTGGCACACGGCTCGATGACCCGTTCGTCTTCCCAGAGCGAACGCATGTGGGCGCGCTGCGGCGGGACCATCGGGAGCTGTGGGAGAAGCGGCGCTTGGCCCGCTGGCCACACCTCGACGCACACGTCGGCGTCTGGGATGCCATCTCGGACCTGCCGCCAATCGACGCCGGTGGCGGAACAGATGTGGCCCGCTTTGGCGGCCCTGCCCAGACGGAGTTCCAGCGGCGGCTGCGCGCTGGTTCACGCTCGCTCTACGACCACCAGGCGGCCTCGCTCTCTGAGGGGCATCTGCGACAGATCGAGCACGTGCCGGAGGGCGGCACCTGGCGGGATATCCCGCTCGAGCTCTTGCCGAAGCGGTTCGCCCGTATCCGGCGCACCGACAGCACGACGTTGTTCGGCAGGCTTGAGCGCGCCTTCCCCGCGTACACGATCACCACGCAGTTCAACAATGTGACCACGGGCTGCTACACACACCCGCTGCAAGATCGGGCGCTGTCGGCCCGGGAGGGGGCGCGCATCCAGACTTTTCCGGACCGCTACCGCTTCGTGGGCTCACTCGAGTCGAAGTGCCGGCAGATCGGCAACGCCGTACCGCCGCTTCTAGCCGAGGTCGTGGCTCACGCCGTCGCCGCGCACGTCGGCGGCGCCGAGCGCCGGGACCGGCTCGTCGCCTGACCTCGCTCGGCCGTTGGCGGCAGCGATAGGTCGACCCAGGAGACGACGGCGTCGGCGTCGAGCCGGCGCTGGCGCCAGTGCACGTCGCGGAAGCCCTGCTCGCGCGCGACGCTCTCGAGCAGTTCGGCCCACTTCACGCCGCCCGCGGCCGGGTGGCATAGCGCGAGCGTGCCGCTGCCCCCGACGAGGGTATTCGCGCGTAGCCACGAGGCGTAGCGGACGAGGCGGGCGCGCGTTTCGCTGCAGCCGGGCGTCTCGGTGTCCTTGGCGTCGCCGACGAACAGATGGCGACGCTCGGAGTCGAAGCGGAGCACGTCGGGGCAGCGGCCGTCGGGGAGAAACGGCAAGAGCGGCTCGCGGCAGCCGCCGAGGATGGCGAGGGCGTCCAGCGTGCGGCGGCGCTCCTCGTGAGGGAGACCTGGGTTCGCGCTCACGCGACGGCCGTGAGGTCGTCGCTCGCGAGCAGCTCAGCCAGGAGTCCTTCGCGGGTCACCGGAAGCTCGATCTGGTCGCCGAGCAGGTCGTGTGCCGCCGCCTGCTTCGCTTGCAGCCGTTCGAACTCGTGCGGCTCGAGAGAGCCGCGGCAGAGGAGGAAGAGATAGTCGACGGGTCGCTCCTGGCCCCGGCGGTGGATTCGGTCGAGGCTCTGCAGGTAGTGCGCGGCCTGGTTGGAGAGCGATTCGTAGACTGCGAGGCGGGCGCGATGCAGCGTCAGTCCGGCCCCGGCGGCGGCTGGGTTGCCAACGAAGAGCATCGTCTCGTCGTCCTCTTGGAACCGGCGGACGGCGTCGCGGCGAGCTTCGACCGAGGTGATCGTGCCGTCGTAGCGGACGAGCCCGTAGTGCGCGTAGCGAGCGCAGATCGCGTCGACGGAGGCCGTGTAGAACGACCAGACCACAACCTTCTCGTCGCGTCCGAGCGCGTCGCCGAGCAGCTCGTCGAGCGCCCGGAGCTTCCCCGGCACCCGGTCGTACTCTGGCGCGACCCCGACCGGGTTGGATGCGATCTGCAGCAGCGCTGAGCGCCGGGCGAGGAAGGACCGCAGCTCGCGCGCGAAGCGCGGGTCATCGATCGCCTGCAGGTCGTGTACGAGCTCGGAACGGGCGGCTTCGTAGAGCCGCGCCTGGAGTTCCTCGAACTCGACCAGCGTCCGGGTGAAACGCCGCCCGGGCAGATCGGGCAGCACGTCCTGCTTCAGATTGCGGACGTAAACGCCTCGCTCAGCGAGCGCTGCTCGGACGACCGGCCGCGCAGCGTCGCGGTCGTCGGGAATGTCCAGATGGGCGTAGGCGAGCCCGAAGTCGACGAGCGTCGCCTGTGCGACCAGGTCGTGCGGGGCGTTCGGGGCCGGGGTGCCGCAGAGCACGTAGGCGCGCTCGCACCACTCCCGGATCCGTCGGGCGGTCGTGGAGCGACGGGCAGACCGGTTCTTGACGAAGTACGACTCGTCGACGACGAGCACGGCGCGGCCGTTGCTGCGGCGGACGAGCCGGACGAGTTCCGCCTCTAGCGCCACTGCGGTCTCGAAGCCCACGATGTAGACGTCGGCCTCCGACGAGAGCGCCTCGAGCCGTGCACGCGGGTTCCCCGCCACGATCGCGATCCGGTAGAGGTCGCCGTGGAAGCGCTCGAAGTCGCGCCGCCATTCGGCCAGCATCGACTTCGGCGCCAGGATGACGATCACGTCTGCCAGGTTGCGCTCGACCAGCGCGTCGAACGCGTGCAGCACGGTGACGGTCTTGCCGGTGCCCTGCTCATCGAACACGCATAACCCGAAGCAGTCCGGGGATGCCATCGCGGCGACGTTCACCAGCTGGTGCTCGTCGAGTACGTCCAGTCCCTCGACATCGGCGAGCATCCTCCGCGCCAGCTCGGCGCCGTCTTCGCGGAGTCGGGCCAGCGTGTCGCGCATACGCGGCAGGGCCGCCTGGGCGCGGACGCGGTTCCCTGCGATCGCGTGGGCTTCGGGCGTCCAGAGGAGTTCGAGCTCGGGCGGGTCGAGCGAGGCGAGTCGCGCGAGCGGGGCGCCGTTGACCCGCAGCGCGCCGAGCTCGCGCCGCAGTGGGCTGCCGAGTAGCGGCGTGAGGATCGCGGCGAGTCGTGCGGCGGTGGTTTCGCCGGTCGGCACGATCGTGACCCCGTCCGCGTCCCCGGACGGGTGCACGTGCGCGACGATTCGATGACTCACCGCTACTCCGTCGGGCTGTCATCGAGAATCCCGCGTAGGGTGCCTTCGACCGCGCGCACCGCGTCGTGGAACCGCTTGACGACCGCGGGGTCCATCTCCCGCCACATCGCCACCGTCGCGTCCTCTTCGAGCCAACGGGTGAACTCCTCGACCCGCTGCGCCGCGCCGATCTTCTTGATCGTGGGGTCGTCCTTGCGGGCGACGTCAAGGGCGGCTTCGACGAAGCGCTGGCCTTGTTCGCGCAGCTCGGCGGCGTGCGCCTGCTGCAGATACTCGACCGCCTCCGGGCTGTGGACGACCGACTTGAGGCCGCGCAGGTGCTCGAAGCGGCGGAACTTGCCCTCGTAGAGCAGATCGAAGATCAGCGCCTTCAAGGCCGGGTTCTCCTCGAGCCTGACGGACAACTTGTTCACGCCCTGGCCGGCGTCGAGCTCGTAGAAGTACTGGAACACCTCGTTCGTCCGGTAGTTGATCTCCGCCGCGTCGCGGTTGCGCTCCTCGCGGTGGTGCTCCTCGAACTCCTTCGCCCAGGTCATCATGCGCAGGTAGCGGGTCACGCGATCGGTGCGGATGCCGAACTTTTCGCCGATCCGTCGGCGCAGCCGCCGGTCGGCCGCGTCGGTGAGGGTGCCGAGCGCGATCTCCATCTCACGCAGCTCGCTGTACGCGTCGTAGACTTGGCGAGCGCGTACGTACTCGGGCCACTCCACCTTCAGCTCGGGCTCGAAATTGAGCGAGGTGACGATCGCCTGAATCTCGTCGTCGGTCGCGTCCTTCGGCGCCTGCCACACCCTGATCCGCGCCGCGCGCTCCTTGGCAGCCTCGTCGTAATCGGGGCTCTGGAGGATCAGCAGGCAGGCGGCGACACGACGGTTGCCGTCCCAGACGGTGCCCCACCAGTCGATGACCGGAGGCCGTTCGACTCCTTTGACCGCGATACTCTGCGCGAGCTCAGCGATGCGGAACTCGTCCTGCTTCACGCGGGAGGGCGCGTTCGGGGCGACCTTGCGCGTGATCTTTCCCTGCAGGATCTTGACGATCTCGTCGGGCTCGGCCGGTCGCCCCTCGACCGCCTCGAACTCGTGCAGGTGCAGCTCGAGCCGAAGGTTCTTCTCCCACGGGTTCAAGTCGACGGTGTCCGCGTACCCCTCCGTAAGCGGCACCGACTGCCCCAGGAACGAGGGCTGCGGCGTTACGCGCCGGACGTCGAGGCCGCCGTAGGGGAACAGCTCGACGTGCTCCGCGTCGTTGCCGGCGGTGGCGATGCGTCCGTCGCCCCGTCGCATCTGAGCACGGCGCCGCTCGGTCGCCTCGGCCACCATCGCCTCGACCTCGGCGGCAATCTCCTTCCGCCGCCTGTCGTTGAGCTGCTCTTCGAGGCTCGCTCGGATCGCGGTCAGGATCCGCGTGAAGAGCTTGCGCGCGTCAGCCTCCGGAAGCCGCTCCGCGGCCGCGCGCCGGACGATGTCGGCGACCTCGTCATCGACGTCTGCGGCGAGCGTCTCCGCTTCGCGCA
>DASSSO010000093.1:0-16574 GCA_035776735.1 Gaiellaceae bacterium
ACAGGACGGTGAGATCGGCATCCTGGCGCGTCACGCGCCGCTCGTCGCGACCCTCAAGGCGGGCGGCACGCGCATCCACATTCGCCGCGACGAGGAGATCCGCGAGTTCGCGACCGGCCCGGGGTTCTTCAAGGTCGAGCAAGACCGCGCGCTCGCGCTCGTCGACGACGCCGTCGACGCACGGGAGATCGACCCGGGGCGGGCGCAGGAGCAGCTCGAGGAGGCGAAGGCCGAGCTCGAGCTGATCGAGCGCGGCGAGTCGACGGCGGACCGCTGGCAGGTCGAGCAGCGGATCCGGCATGCCCAGAACCAGCTCGAGGTCTTCTCGGGCGGCGGCGGGGGCCGGATCCGGACGGTCGCTCCGCCCGGCTAGTCGCTCAGCCCACTCGGTACACCAGGTGCATCACGCGGGGTGACTCGACGATTCGCGTGAGCTCGACCAGCCCCGGCTCGGCCCGCTCGAACAGCCGGACGCCCGAGCCCAGGAGCAGCGGTGCGACGTGGACGTGCAACTCGTCGAGCAGGCCGGCGGCGAGGGCCTGCTGCGCGACGTCCGCTCCGCCGCACACCTGGACGTCCCGCTCGCCGGCCGCGGCTCGCGCCTGTCGCACGGCCGCCTCGATCCCGTCCGTCACGAACGTGAACGTCGTCGAGCCGAGCGTGAGCGGCTCCCGCTCGTGGTGGGTCACGACGAACACGGGAGCGCCGAACGGCGGCTCGTCGCCCCACCAGCCGCCCGCGTTCGGGTCGTCCTCCCACGGGCCGGCGCCCCCGCTGAACATCCCGCCGTCCCATCACGAAGGCGCGCGTCCGCTCGTGCGTCTCGCGCACGAGCTCGTCGGCGGCGTTCGTCTCTCCGCCCTCGAGCCCGTGCGGCTCGCGCCAGCTCCGGAGTCCGAGGATCCACTCGTGCAGCTGCTCGCCGCCCTCGCCGAGCGGCTGTTCCAGCGTCGCGTTCGGCCCGGCGACGAACCCGTCGACGGACATCGTGATGTTGAGAATCGTCTGCATGCCCGTGAGACTCCGTTGGACGGACGAAATCATCGCGCTGGTAGGCTGAGGCTCCCGGTACTTTGAGCGGCAGCTTGGCGACCGGGTTACCAAACGCCTAAAGAGCCTGGGGCCTCGGCTCCCGTCTCTTTAGGACGGGAGCGTTTTCGTGAAGGCGACGATCGAACAACTCAAGGAGCTCCTCGGCCGGCGAATCGTCGTCCTCGACGGCTCGTACGGCGTCCTGATCCAAAGGACGGTCAAGGGGGAGGAGGCCTACCGCGGCGAGCGCTTCGCCGACCACCCGCGCGATCTCGCCGGCGACCCGGACCTGCTCAACCTGACGCGGCCCGACGTCGTCCGCGAGATTCATCGCTCCTACCTCGCCGCCGGCGCCGACGTCGTGACGACGAACACGTTCACCGCGACGACGATCGGCCAGGCCGACTACGGGCTCGAGGCGTTCGCCCACGAGTTGAACGTCGAGGGCGCGCGGCTCGCACGCGAGGCGGCGGACGAGCTCGACCGGCAGGCCTGGGTGGCCGGGTCGATCGGCCCGCTGAACGTCTCGCTCTCGCTCTCGCCGAAGGTGGACGAGCCCGCGTACCGCAGCGCCACGTTCGACCAGGTGCGCGAGGCATACGCCGGGCAGATCCGCGGCCTGGCCGAGGGCGGCGTCGACATCTTGATGGTCGAGACGATCTTCGACACGCTGAACGCGAAGGCCGCGATCGTCGCCGCGAAGGACGTCGCGCCCGAGCTGCCGCTCTGGATCTCGTTCACGGCCATCGACCGCAGCGGGCGCAACCTCTCCGGCCAGACCGTCGAGGCGTTCTGGACGTCGGTCGAGCACGCCGACCCGCTGATCGTCGGCGTCAACTGCTCGCTCGGCGCGACCGAGATGCGGCCGTTCGTCGAGGACCTCGCGCGGGTGGCGACGACCTACGTCGCCTGCCACCCGAACGCCGGCCTCCCGAACGCGATGGGCGAGCACGACGAGCAGCCGGCCGACACGAGCCGGATCCTCGGCGAGTTCGCCCGGGACGGCCTCGTGAACATCGCCGGCGGCTGCTGCGGCACGACGCCGGAGCACGTCAGGGCGATTGCGGACGTGTCCCGGGGTCTGACCCCAAGACACGTCCCGGAGAGACACACGCGCACCCGCTTCAGCGGCCTCGAGCCGTTCGAGATCGGGCCGGACACGGGGTTCGTCATGGTCGGCGAGCGGACGAACGTGACCGGCTCCGCGCGGTTCCGCCGCGTGATCGAGGCGGACGACCTCCAGGGCGCTGTCGACGTGGCGCTCGAGCAAGTGCGGGGTGGCGCGAACCTCCTCGACGTCAACATGGACGCCGACCTGCTCGACTCCGAGCAGGCGATGACCAGGTTCCTGAACGTGATCGCGACGGAGCCGGAGGTCGCGCGGATCCCGATCATGGTCGACAGCTCGCGCTGGTCCGTGCTCGAGGCCGGCCTCAAGTGCGTCCAGGGCAAGGGCGTCGTCAACTCGATCAGCCTCAAGGAGGGCGAGGAGCCGTTCCTCGAGCAGGCCCGCACCGTTCGCCGCTACGGCGCCGGCGTCGTCGTCATGGCGTTCGACGAGCAGGGACAGGCCGACACCGTCGAGCGCAAGGTCGAGATCTGCGAGCGCGCCTACGGCCTGCTGGTCGACGAGGGCTTCCCGCCCGAGGACATCGTCTTCGACCCGAACGTCCTCGCCGTCGCCACCGGGATCGAGGAGCACGACGACTACGCGAGGAACTTCATCGACGCCCTGCCGCTGATCAAGGAGCGCTGCCCGGGCGCGAAGACGAGCGGCGGCATCTCGAACCTCTCCTTCTCCTTCCGCGGGAACGACGTCGTCCGCGAGGCGATGCACGCGGCCTTCCTCTACCACGCCATCCAGGCGGGCCTCGACATGGGGATCGTCAACGCCGGCCAACTCGCGGTCTACGAGGACATCCCGCCCGACCTCCTCGAGCACGTGGAGGACGTGATCTTCAACCGCCGCCCCGACGCGACCGAGCGGCTGGTCGCGCTCGCCGAGACCGTCGGCGGGGAGGGGACGAAGCGCGAGCTCGACACCGCTTGGCGAGAGGCCCCGGTCGAGAAGCGCCTCGAGCACGCGCTCGTGCACGGGATCGTCGACCACATCGAGGAGGACACCGAGGAGGCGCGGCAGCAGCTCCCGCGGCCGCTCGACGTCATCGAGGGCCCGCTGATGCGTGGGATGCAGGTCGTCGGCGACCTGTTCGGCTCCGGGAAGATGTTCCTCCCCCAGGTCGTGAAGAGCGCGCGGGCGATGAAGCGGGCCGTGGCGTATCTGGAGCCGTTCATGGAGGCCGAGGCCGAGCAGGACGGCGGCCGCCCGCCCGCCGCGAAGGTCGTCCTCGCCACCGTCAAGGGCGACGTCCACGACATCGGCAAGAACATCGTCGGGGTCGTCCTGGGCTGCAACAACTACGAGGTGATCGACCTCGGCGTGATGGTGCCGGCAGACCGGATCCTCGACACCGCGCTCGAGCAGGGCTGCGACGTCGTCGGCCTCTCGGGCCTGATCACGCCCTCGCTGGACGAGATGGTCAACGTCGCCCGCGAGATGGAGCGACGGGGGATGGAGCTGCCGCTGCTGATCGGCGGCGCCACGACCTCGAAGCAGCACACTGCCGTGAGGATCGCGCCGGCCTACGCCCAGCCGACGATCCACGTGCTCGACGCTTCGCGCGTGGTCGGCGTCGTCTCCGACCTCCTCGACTCCACGCGCCGGGCGAGGCTCGAGCAGGAGAACGCCAAGCTCCAGGACCGGCTCCGCGACCTGCACGCCGAGAAGGAGCGCAAGCCGCTGCTCCCCTTCGAGCAGGCCCGGACGAACCGGGAGCAACCCGACTTCTCCGACCTGCCGGTGCCCGAGTTCACCGGCGCCCGGACCGTCGAGCCCGACCTCGCCACGCTCGCCCGCTACATCGACTGGCAGTTCTTCTTCCACGCGTGGGAGCTGAAAGGCAGGTTCCCGGCGATCCTCGAGCAGCCCGCGGCGAAGGAGCTCTTCGACGACGCGCAGGCGCTCCTGGCCGAGATCGTCGAGGGCGGCCTGCTCCGCGCGAAGGGCGCCTACGGGTTCTGGCCGGCGGGCTCGGACGGCGACGACATCGTCCTCGAGGACGGCACGCGACTGGCGATGCTGCGCCAGCAGTCCGCGTACGGCGACTCGCGGCCGAACCGATCGCTGGCCGACTATGTGGCACCCGAGCACGACCACCTCGGCGGCTTCGTGGTGGCCATCCACGGCGCCGACGAGCTCGCCGCCGCCTACGAGGCCGAGCACGACGACTACCACGCGATCATGGTCAAGGCGCTCGCCGACCGGTTCGCGGAGGCGTCCGCCGAGTACCTGCACGAGCTGGCCCGCAGGCAGTGGTACGAGACGGGCCCGGCGCTCCCGAGCGACGAGCTGATCGCCGAGCGCTTCCGCGGGATCCGGCCGGCGTACGGCTACCCGGCCTGCCCGGACCACTCCGAGAAGCGCACGCTCTTCGCGCTCCTGCCGGTGGACGAGGTCGGCGTCGAGCTGACCGAGAGCTGCGCGATGGTCCCAGGCGCCGCCGTGAGCGGGATCTACCTCGCACATCCCGCGGCCCGCTACTTCTCCGTCGGCAGGATCGGCCGGGACCAGGTCGAGGACTACGCCGGAAGAAAAGGAATCCCCGTCCACGAGGCAGAACGGTGGCTGAGACCGAACCTTGCGTACGATCCGGAAGCAGAGGCGGCTCCGGCCGCGGTCTGAGCTATCCTCGTCGGAGGCGCCCGTAAGGGCGTCTGTCTTGTTTCTATGAGGACGACGCTCAAGCGAGGAGTCGGTCGCGCGACCGAGGTGAACGGCAACGGCCGGGCGGCCGTGCCGCCGGCCGGCCTGACCCCGATCACGCACTACCGGCAGCCGCGCCGCCGCGGAGGCATCGCCGGGCTGATCGGGCGGATCCTCTTCTTCCTCCTCGCCGCCGTCACCTCGCTCGCGTTCGGCGTCGCCGGCGGCTACTGGCTCGACGGCGAGCAGACCGTCGTCGACATCGACCGCGCCTCGCGTAAGGACCCGCAGATCCGGAAGGCCGCGCAGAAGCTCGACATCGCCCTGCCCGGCCGCCCGGCGATCGCGATGGTCGTCGGCCAGGACTTCCGAAAGTGGGCGAAGGACGAGGAGAAGGGCGGCCGCGCCGACACGGTCATGCTGATCCGCGCCGACCCGAACGTCGGGACGCTCTCCACCCTCTCCTTCCCGCGCGACCTGATGGTCGACATCCACTGCCCGGGCCGGTCGCCCTTCCCGGGCCCGATCAACTCGGCGTACGCGCTGTGCGGCCTGCAGGGGACCGTCGAGACGGTCAAGCAGCTGACCGGCCTCCCCGTGCACTACCTGGTCACGATCGACTACCGGGGCTTCATCCAGACGGTGGACAAGATGGGCGGCGTCTGGATCGACGTCGACCGGCGCTACTTCAACGACAACTCCGGCGGGGGGCCGACCTTCCCGCCGATCGACCTCCAGCCCGGCTACCAGGAGGTCACGGGCCGGCAGGCGCTCTCCTACGTTCGCTACCGGCACACGGACTCCGACCTCTACCGGATCGAGCGCCAGCGGCTGTTCATGCGCGCCCTCAACGAGCGGCTCGCGAGCTCCTTCAAGCTGACCGCGATCCCGAAGCTGACGAAGATCGTCCGCGACAACGTCAAGATCGGCAAGGGCGGGGAGGCGGCGCTCGAGCCGGACGAGTTCCGCGCCTGGGCGTTCTTCGCGCTCCAGCTGCCGCCGGGCCGGATCTTCCAGTCGAAGGTCGGTGGGCTCTACGGCTCGGGGACGGGCGGCGACCCCCTCCGGACCGACCCGTCGAACATCGCCGCCGCCGTGGAGGAATTCCAGACGCCGGACGTCGTCGCCGGCGAGAAGGCGACCGCCGCCGCGCTCGGCCAGCGGCCGAGGCTGCCGGGCGCCAAGGCGCCGCCGCCGGGGCGGACCTCCATGGTCGTCCTGAACGGAAACGGGGTCACGGGCTCGGCGGCCAACGCGAGCTACCTCCTCGGTCGGCGCGGATACAGGACGCTGCCCCCGCCCGAGGGCGTGCTCGCGAACGCGCCGCCGCCCAACCGGTTCAAGACGGAGGTCTACTTCGATCCTCAGCAGCGCGGCTCCCGCGCCGCCGCCCGCTCCGTTCGGAACCTCTTCGGCTCCGCGGAGGTGAAGGGGCGGATGACGCCTGAGATCGCGGGCTTCGCGAACACCGCGATGCTCGTGGTCGTGGTCGGGACGACCTTCCACAACAACCTCGCGCCAGCCCCGGCCGACCGGACGCCGAAACGCCAGCCACCGAACACCGTCCGCAACCCCTCGGCGACGCTCTCGCAGCTGCGGGCGATCCGGCACCGGGTCG
Organism: Gaiellaceae bacterium; assembly: GCA_035776735.1. Classification (GTDB taxonomy): domain Bacteria; phylum Actinomycetota; class Thermoleophilia; order Gaiellales; family Gaiellaceae; genus JACDAN01. Next base: position 6,414 of record DASSSO010000093.1, read on the forward strand.
ACTTCCCGCTCATGGTCCCGAGCCTGATCGAGCGCAGCTCGTCGCTGCACTTCGAGAACCCGGTGAGGGTGTACGCGATGAAGAAGGGCGAGCGCGCCGTCCGGATGACGTTCCGCACCGGCGCGCAGGAGTACTGGGGGATCCAGCAGACGAGCTGGGAGGACGCACCGGTCCTCCAGGGCAAGAACGTCAGCCGCCGCCTGGGCAACCGTGACTTCGACCTCTACTACGACGGCGCGCGCCTGCACATGGTCGTCCTCCGCACCGGCGAGGCGACCTACTGGGTCGTCAACACCCTCCGCGACACGCTCTCGAACGAGACGATGCTCTCGATCGCGCGCGGCCTTCGGCCGGTCGACGGCAAGAAGAAGCAGTGAGCAGGATCGGGATCTTCGGCGCAGGCTGGGTCGGCGTCGTCACCGCCGCCTGCTTCGCCGAGCTCGGCCACGACATCGTGGTCCGGGACGTGTCCGCCGAGCGGATCGACGCCCTGCTCGCGGGAGGGCTGCCGTTCCACGAGCCCGATCTCGTCGACCTCGTCGAGCGCAACGCCGAGCGGCTGACGTTCACGCTCGACGCCGCCGAGGCCGCGTCCGGCGCAGAGTTCCTCTACGTCTGCGTCGGCACGCCCTCGACCTATTCGGGCGATGCCGACCTCTCCTATGTCTGGAGCGTGCTCGACGACCTGCCCGAGCTCGCGGGCGACCCGGTCCTCGTCATGAAGAGCACCGTGCCCGTCGGGACCGGCGACAAGGTGCGCGCGGCGCTCGACGCCCGGGGGCTCGAGCAGGTCGGGTACGTCTCGAACCCCGAGTTCCTCTCCGAGGGCACCGCCGTCCGCGACTTCATGTCGCCGGACCGGATCGTGATCGGCGCATTCGACCAGGCCGACGGCGACCGGGTGGAGGAGCTGCACGAGAGCCTCGACGCGCCCGTCGTGCGCTCCGACGTCGCTTCCGCGGAGATGATCAAGCTGGCCGCGAACGCCTTCCTGATGACGCGGATCAGCTTCATCAACGAGATCGCCAACGTCTGCGAGCTCGTGGGCGCCGACGTGCAGGAGGTCGCGCGCGGCGTCGGCCTCGACCATCGTCTCGGTCCGCACTTCCTCAGGGCCGGCATCGGCTACGGCGGCTCCTGCTTCCCGAAGGACGCCTCTGCGCTCAAACAGCTCGCGTCCAACTCCGGCTACCACTTCCAGCTGCTCACGGCGGTGATCGAGGTCAACGAGCTGCAGAAGCGACGCGTCGTCGCCAAGCTCGAGAAGCACCTCGGGAAGCTGCGCGGGAAGCGGATCGCGCTGCTCGGGCTCTCCTTCAAGCCGAACACCGACGACATGCGCGAGGCTCCGAGCGTCGTCCTCGCCTCGCGGCTGCTCGCCGAGGGGGCCGAGACGCGCGGCTGGGACCCGGTTGCGAATCCCGGAGAGCTGCTGAAGGGCGTCGAGATCCGCGAGACCATCGCCGACGCCGTCAAGGACGCCGACGCCGCCGTGATCGTGACCGAGTGGGAGGAGCTCCGCTCGCTCGCCGTGCCTGAGATTCGCGACGCGATGCGGAACCCGCTGATCGTCGACGGGCGGAACATCCTCGACCCGGAGGAGGTCCGCCGAGCCGGGTTCGCCTACGAGGGCGTCGGGCGGCCGACGTCACCGCTCTCGGGCCTGCCCGAGACCAGCGAGCCCGAGCACGAGCTGGCGTAGGGGCCCCGGTGGAGGCGATCATCCTCGCCGGCGGGAAGGCCGAGCGGCTCGGTGACGCGGCCGAGGGGCGGCCGAAGGCGCTCGTCTCGATCGCGGGCCGGGCGCTCGCCGCGTACCAGGTCGCGCTCCTCGCGGCCGCCGGCGTCGACCGCGTCCTCATCAGCTGCGCCGCCGGCCAGGAGGAGCACTTCGAGGAGGAGCTCGCCGGCCTCGGCGTCGAGCTCGCGCTCGTCGGCGAGCCGGAGCCGCTCGGACGCGGAGGGGGCCTGCGCCTCGCCGCGCAGCAGCGGCGCGAGAGCGGCCCCGTGTACGCGCTCAACGGCGACGAGCTCTTCGACACCGACCTGCAGGCGCTGCTGGAGCGCCACGTGGAGAAAGGACCGGCTGCGACGATCACGGTCGCGCCGCTGCAGAGCCACCTGGGCGTCGTCGATCTTGGGGCGGACGACGTCGTCGCCGGCTTTCGCGAGGCGCCGCTGCTCCCGTTCTGGGTGAACACGGGCCTCTACGTGCTCAACGACGAGGCGATCGCGCGGCTCCCCGAGCGCGGCGATCACGAGTCGACGACCTTCCCGGAGCTCGCCGGCGAGGGACGTCTTCGTGCGTTTCGCCACGAGGGCCTCTGGCTGACCGTGAACACCCCGAAGGATCTCCGCCTGGCGCAGGAGTTCGTCGAGTCGAACCCCGAGCGGTTCCCAGTAGTCGGATGAGATGATCGCCATGTGTCGAGGCCGCGGCTGTCTCCGAACCTGAACCTCCTCGACCGCTGGGCGTTCGAGACCCGCCGCGTGGACAAGCCGTGGGGGTATGAGTTGATCTGGGCCCTGACCGACCTCTACTGCGGGAAGCTCCTCGTTGTCAAAGCAGGCCAGGTGCTCTCGATGCAGTTCCACCGCGAGAAGGACGAGTCGTGGTACCTGCTCGAGGGGCGCGCGGAGATCGAGATGGCCGGCGCGGGCGAGAAGGTGCCGCTGAGCGAGGTCGTGACGCCGGGGGCCGCGTTCCGGATCACGCCGGGAACCGTTCACCGGGTCCGGGCCCTCGAGGACACCACGATCCTCGAGGTCTCGACGCCCCACCTGGACGACGTCGTGCGGCTGGAAGACGCGTACGGGCGGGAGGGGACCTCGGAGCCCTAGCGGGCTCCTCGTTCAGCGAACCCCGTTCGGCGGCTATCCGGCCGAAACATTGACATGTCTGTGTTAAGGTTGTCGGCGTGGATGGGCTCACCGTGGGTGCCGCCGCCGAGACGACCGGCTGGTCGGCTCGCATGCTGCGCTACCTCGAGGACGCTCGTCTCGTCGTCCCTCGCCGCTCGCCGTCCGGCTACCGGCTGTACGGCCTGCGCGAGCTGAACCAGCTCCGCTCGCTCCTGCGGCTCCGCAGCCGCTTCGGCGTCGAGCTCACCGACCTCGCGTTCGCCGCGAGGCTCCGCCACGACCACGACCTGCGCGGCGCGGTCGACACCTGGCTCGCCGGCTCCGACGCCGGCGCCGCCGACTGGGTCGACTGGGAGCAGCGCAAGCACGAGCGGCTTCTCGCCGCCTGACCACTGGAATACTCCTGCCCGCCCCGACACAGAGAGAGAGCTGATGGCCACCACGAAACGCTACGACGTCAAAGACCTCACCCTCGCGCCCGAGGGCGTACGTCGAATTGCCTGGGCGGACCGGCAGATGCCGGTGCTTGCCGCCATCCGCGAGCGCTTCGAGGCGGAGCAGCCGCTCGCCGGCTACCGCGTCGCCGCCTGCCTGCACGTCACGACCGAGACGGCGAACCTGGCCCGCACGCTCAAGGCGGGCGGCGCCGACGTCGTGCTCTGCGCGTCGAATCCGCTGTCCACCCAGGACGACGTCGCGGCCGCGCTCGTCGAAGAGTTCGACGTGTCCGTCTTCGCGATCAAGGGCGAGGACAACGACACCTACTACCAGCACATCGAGGCCGCCGTCGACCACAAGCCCCAGCTGACGATGGACGACGGCGCCGACGTCATCGGCGTCCTCCACTCGCACCGCCGCGAGCAGCTCGGCGACATCATCGCCGGGACCGAGGAGACGACCACGGGCGTGATCCGGCTCAAGGCGCTGGAGGCGGACGGCGCCCTCGGCTTCCCGATCATCGCGGTCAACGAGGCACAGACGAAGCACCTCTTCGACAACCGCTACGGGACGGGCCAGTCGACGATCGACGGGATCGTCCGGGCGACGAACATCCTGCTCGCGGGCAAGCGCTTCGTCGTCTCCGGCTACGGCTGGGTCGGCAAGGGCGTCTCGATGCGCGCGAAGGGCATGGGTGCGCACGTGATCGTCACGGAGGTCGACCCGCTGCGCGCGATCGAGGCCGCGATGGACGGCTTCGAGGTCATGCCGATGGCCCAGGCCGTCGAGGTCGGGGACATCTTCTGCACCGCGACGGGCGACAAGTCCGTGATCGCGCGGGAGCACATGGAGCGGATGAAGGACGGCGCCGTGCTCGCGAACACGGGCCACTTCAACGTCGAGATCGAGATCTCGGCGCTGCGCCAGATGGCGGTCGAGTCGCGCGAGGCGCGGGCGTTCGTCGAGGAGTTCACGCTCGAGGACGGGCGGCGGCTCTATCTCCTGGGCGAGGGCCGGCTGATCAACCTCGCAGCCGCGGAGGGGCACCCGGCGATCGTCATGGACATGTCCTTCGCGAACCAAGCTCTCTCGGCCGAGTACGCCGTCGAGCACGCCGCGGAGCTCGAGCGGAAGGTCTACCCGGTGCCGGACGAGATCGACCGCGAGATCGCGCGCCTCAAGCTGGAGACGATGGGGATCACCATCGACCGGCTGACCGAGGAGCAGGCGAACTACCTCGCGTCGTGGAACGAAGGGACCTGAGGCTCCGCTGAAGGCGATCGTCCTCGCAGCCGGATACGCCACACGGCTGCGCCCGTTGACGGACTCGGTCTCGAAGATGCTCCTGCCGCTGGCGGGGCGGCCGATGCTCGACTACCTCGTCGACCGGATCGACGAGGTCGACGAGGTCGACCGCGTTCATGTGGTCACGAACGCGAGATTCGCGCGCGACTTCGAGGCTTGGGCCGGCGCGCGCGAGGGACGTCACCCCCTCGCCGTCCACGACGACGGAACGACGAGCAACGAGGACCGGCTCGGGGCGGTCGGCGACATCCGCTTCACGATCGAGCAGGCCGGGCTGGAGGGCAAGGACCTGCTCGTCCTCGCCGGCGACAACCTGATCGAGTACCGGCTTCCGGACTTCGTTCGCTTCTGGCGCGAGAAGGGCGACGGGGCGGCGCTCGCCGTCCACCGGGTGCCGGACCCCGAGCTGATCAAGCAGTACGGCGTGGTGGAGGTCGACGAGCAGGATCGGGTCGTGTCCCTGGAGGAGAAGCCCGCCGAGCCGCGGAGCGACCTGGCGGCGACGGCCGCGTACCTGTTCCGCGCCGAGGACGCGGCGCTCGTACCCGGCTATCTCGAGGCGGGCAAACCTGCCGATGCGCCCGGCAACTTCATGGTCTGGCTGCACACGCGCGTGCCCGTCTACGGCTACGCGTTCAGCGGCGAGTGGCGCGACATCGGCGACCCCGAACAGCTGCTGGACGCGGACAACCGGATGCGCCGGCGGACGGGCCTGCCCACCCGTGTCGAGTACTCGCTGGAGAAGTAGCACTCTAGGCACAGAGTCGGCACCCACGCGCGCGGGTTTCCGGGCTAGCGTCGGGGCGATGTGCTCCTCGACCTGCTCCTGCCGCGCCGCTGCGTTTCCTGCGCCCGTCTGGGTGAGGATTTCTGCGCGGGCTGCCGGGCTGCGCTCCCCCTGCTGCTCGGCACGCATTGCGCCCGCTGCGGCGCCCCGACGGCATGGCCGGTCCTCCGGTGCCGCGAGTGCTCGGGCCGTCGGATCGCGTTCGCCTCCGCCCGGGCCGCGGTCGCATACGAGCATTCGGTCCCGGCCGTCGTCGCCGCGTGGAAGGAGCGCGGGCTGCGGCATTTGGCCGCGCTGGCGGCGGACGTCGTGCGGGAGAGCATGCCGCGCCCGGGCGCCGACGCCATCGTCTTCGTCCCGCCGGACGGCGACCGTAGCGTTCGCCGCGGCCACCACCCGGCCGAGCGTCTGGCGCGCGAGCTCGGGCGGCGCTGGGAGCTCCCCGTCGACGCCTTGCTCGGTCGGAGGGGCGCGCCGCGGCGGCAGCGCGGACTGACACTGCCCGAGCGGCGCCGGAACGTGGCCGGCGTGTTCGTCGCGCGCGGACAGGTGCCCAGGCGTCTTGTCCTCGTCGACGACGTGTACACGACCGGCGCTACGGTGTCCGCCGCGGCGACGGCGCTCCGGAAGGCCGGAGCGGTCCGGGTGGACGTGGTCACCTTCGCGCGGGCCGTCCGGTCAATACAATCGTCGGCGCGACCGGCAACGGCGATCTCGGGAGGGCTTGGTGCGACTCCAGGTGAAGGGCAAGAACGTCGAGGTCACCGACTCGATTCGCGAGTACGCGGAAGAGAAGCTCTCGAAGCTCGGGCGCCAGCTGGCGGACCCGACGCGGGTGGAGCTCGAGCTCGCGGTCGAGCGGAATCCCTCGATCTCGCAGAACCACGTGGCGGAGGCGACGATCTGGACCAAGGGCCCGATCCTCCGCGCGCGTGAGGCGTCCGCGGACCACCGAGCTTCCATCGATCAGCTCGTGGAGAAGCTCGAGCGTCAGGTCAAGCGATACCGCGAGCGGCGGCGTCCCAGGCGTACGCAGCTACCGCAGGCCGAGATCCCGGAGGACGGGGTCCCGATCGAGGAGGAGCCGAGGATCGTCAAGGCCAAGCAGTTCGCGGTCAAGCCGATGGTTCCCGAGGAGGCGGTCCTCCAGCTGGAGCTGGTCGGCCACGACTTCTTCGTCTTCCAGAACGCGGACACGGGCGACGTGAACGTCGTCTACCGCCGGCGCGACGGTGCCTACGGCCTGATCGAGCCCCAGACGTAAGCTGCAGAGATGCCGTTCTGGCGGCGACGCGAGAAGCCGCTGCACGAGCAGCTGGCCGACGGAACCGGGCTCCTCGAGTGGCAGTCCAAGCACGCGCCCGTCCTCCCGCCGTCGTTCGCCGGCACGCTGGACGTGCTCCACGGCGGGCGTCCGCGGCAGTGGGACGCCGTCGGGACCGCGGAGGCGCCCGGCCTGCCCGGATCCGAGCTCGAATTCGCGTCGCTGCCCGACGGAACCCTGCTCGTCGACGACGAGCTCCCCGACGACGCCCTGGCGCCGCTCGCCGAGGTCGTCGAGCAGTCGGTCGAGCCGCCCTACAGGGCCCGCGCCGTCCGCGGCGAGGGCGATCGCTGGGCCGTCGCGGCGAACCGGATCGAGGTCGTCGAGCTCGCCGAGGAGGTCCCGGGCGACACGATCAGCCTCGCGATCCAGGGCGGCGAGCGTACGCTGCTCGTCGACGAGCGGCCGGGCTGGGAGAGCATTCCCACCCTCGAGGAGTACGGGGCCGCCGTCCACAGCGACTTCGTCCTGAGCGCGGAGCGCCTCGACGGGAACCTCTGGTCGGTCGAGGTAAACCCCTTGTGAACCCGTAAGCCGCGCTCTGGGTCACGCCCCTCGACTCCGATACCCTAGGTTCGTGGCCCAGGAGTTCGGCAGCTTCGAGAGATTCCTCCGCGTCGGCGAAGGCCGGCGGCTCAAGCGACTCAAGAATCAGGCGGCCTACATCGGCACGCTCGAGGAGGAGCTCGAGCAGGCCGACCTCCAGGCGAAGACGGCCGAGTTCCGGCAGCGCCTGGAGAACGGAGAGACGCCCGAGGAGATCCTCTTCGAGGCCTATGCCGCCGTCCGCGAGGCGTTCAAGCGGACGATGGGTGTCCGCCTCTTCGACGTCCAGCTGATGGGCGGGATCGCGCTCCACGAGGGCGACATCGCGGAGATGAAGACCGGTGAGGGAAAGACGTTCGTCGCCGTCCAGCCGCTGTACTTGAACGCGCTGACCGGCCGGAACGTCCATCTCGTGACGGTCAACGACTACCTCGCCAAGCGCGACCCGGAGTGGACGAAGCCTGTCTGGGACGCCCTCGGGGTGAGCGTCGGCTACATCCAGAACATGATGCCGTTCGCCGAGCGCAGGCGCGCCTACGAATGCGACGTCACCTACGGGACGAACTCGGAGTTCGGGTTCGACTACCTCCGCGACAACATGGCCGTGGCGCTCGAGGGCACCGTCCAGCGCGGCCATTCCTACGCGATCGTGGACGAGGTCGACTCGATCCTCATCGACGAGGCGCGGACGCCGCTGATCATCTCCGGCGAGCCCGAGGTCGCCGCCCAGGTCTACTACGACTTCGCCCGCGTCGTGAAGACGCTCGAGGGGCGCCAGAGCGAGGGGTTGACCCCCAAGGGGATCGACGAGACCGAGCAGTCCGGGCTCGACTTCACGTTCGACGAGAAGCACAAGACGGTCTCGCCGAGCCAGACCGCGATCGACAAGGTCGAGCGCGCGCTCGGCATCGACAACCTCTACGACCCGCGCAACGTCCAGCTCGTCAACCACCTGAACCAGGCGCTCAAGGCGCAGGCGCTCTACCACCTCGACCAGGACTACGTGCTGCAGGACGGCGAGGTGAAGATCGTCGACGAGTTCACCGGCCGGATCATGGAAGGCCGCCGCTGGTCGGAGGGCCTCCACCAGGCGATCGAGGCGAAGGAGGGCGTTCGGATCCAGGAGGAGAACGTCACCCTCGCGACGATCACGCTCCAGAACTACTTCCGCCTCTACGAGAAGCTCGCCGGCATGACCGGCACCGCGAAGACCGAGGAGAAGGAGTTCGTCGAGATCTATGGGCTCGACGTCGTCGAGATCCCGACGAACGTCGCCGTGGCGCGCGATGACAACAACGATCTGATCTTCAAGACGAAGGACGCGAAGTTCGACGCAGTCGTCGAGGACATCGTCGAGCGCCACGAGGAGGGCCAGCCCGTCCTCGTCGGCACGATCGACGTCGAGACGTCCGAGCATCTCGCCCAGCGGCTGCAGCGCCGCGGCGTCCCGCACAACGTCCTGAACGCGAAGCACCACGAGCGCGAGGCCGAGATCATCAAGGACGCGGGCGAGAAGCACGCCGTCACGATCGCGACGAACATGGCCGGTCGCGGCGTCGACATCAAGCTCGGCGAAGGCGTCCGCGAGCTCGGCGGCCTCTACGTGCTCGGCACGGAGCGCCACGAGGCGCGCCGGATCGACAACCAGCTCCGCGGCCGCTCCGGCCGCCAGGGCGACCCGGGCGAGTCGCGCTACTACCTCTCCGGCCAGGACCAGGTCGTCCGGCTGTTCGCCGGCGATCGGATCTACAACATCATGGAGCGTTTCAAGCTCCCGGACGACCAGCCCATGGAGGCCTCGATCCTCTCGAAGCAGATCGAGAGTGCGCAGAAGAAGGTCGAGGAGCAGAACTTCGTCATGCGGAAGAACGTCCTCAAGTACGACGACGTTCTCAACATCCAGCGGCAGGTGATCTACGAGCAGCGCCGCCGGGTCCTCGAGGGCGACGACCTGTCCGAGGACGTCAAGGGCTGGATCGACGAGGTCGTCGAGAGCCTGGTCGCCGAGTACACGGCCGAGGAGTTCGTCGAGGACTGGGACATCGCCGAGCTCGTGAAGGCGGCGAACGATCTGTTCGGGACCGACATGACCGAGCAGGAGATCCGCGAGGACCTGCCCGAGCTCAGCCGGGAGGCGCTCGTCGACGACTTCAGCGAGACGGCCCAGGAGGAGTACGAGGACCGGACGAAGGCGTGGGGCGACGAGGTCGCGCGGCAGGTCGAGCGCTACGTGATCCTCCAGGTCGTCGACCAGCGCTGGCGCGAGCACCTCGAGAACATGGACTACCTCCGCGAGGGCGTGCACCTTCGAGCGATGGCCCAGAAGGACCCGCTCGTCGAGTACCGCCACGAGGGGCATCTGATGTTCGAGGAGCTCGGCCGCCTGATCCGCAGCGAAGTCGTCTCGCTCCTCTTCCACGCCGAGGTGCAGGAGCAGGACGCGCAGGCGCTGCAGGAGCTCCAGGAGTTCGAGGAGGACGGCGACGGCTACGCGTACGAGCACCAGTCGCTCGCCGGCGCTGAGGCGATCGCGGCTGCCGGCGCGACCGCCGCGGTCGGCGCACCGGCGGCGGCAGTCGCGGCGGGGGGACTCGGCGGCGGGGCGACGTCCGTCGCGACCCAGCAGCGGGTGGCGTCCGAGTGGGACAAGGTCGGCCGCAACGACCCGTGCCCTTGCGGCTCGGGCAAGAAGTACAAGAAGTGCCACGGCGCGTAGCGCCGGGCGCCTGACCTCTCTCACAGCCTTCTCCACGAGCGTCCGCTTTCCACGCGGGGCGAGGGACTGTCCCTCGGGCCTGCCGGGGACGGCCATGGCTTTCGTGCCGGATGTGCGTCAGAACGAGCGCCGGCGGCGTGATCGTGCTGGACTCTGAGCTCGCAACGGCCGTGGCCTCGGGTC
>DASSSO010000157.1:0-3118 GCA_035776735.1 Gaiellaceae bacterium
GGGCGAGAGCTCGGTCGACGAGTCGATGGTGACGGGCGAGAGCATGCCCGTGTCCAAGGCACCGGGCGACCGCGTGATCGGCGCCACGATCAACAAGAACGGGACGCTCCGCGCCACCGCGACCGCCGTCGGCTCGGACACCGCGCTCGCGCAGATCGTCAAGCTCGTCCAGGAAGCCCAGAACTCGAAGGCTCCGGCACAGCGGCTCGCGGACCGGGCCGCCTTCTGGCTCGTTCTCGTCGCATTGGTCGGCGGCGTCGCCACGTTCCTCGTCTGGAAGTTCGTCGTCGGCGCGTCGGCACAGGAGGCGCTCGTCTACGCGATCACCGTCGTCGTCATCACCTGCCCAGACGCGCTCGGGCTGGCGACGCCGACCGCGATCATGGTCGGCACCGGGCTCGGCGCTCGCCGCGGGATCCTCTTCAAGAACGCGATCGCGATCGAGCAGGCGGCCAAGCTCGACACGGTCGTCTTCGACAAGACCGGCACGCTCACGCGCGGCGAGCCCGAGGTCGTGTCCGTGGCGACGGCGGATGGCGTGGACGAAGACGACGTCCTCCGGCTCGTCGCGGCGGCGGAGCGTGAGAGCGAGCATCCGCTCGCCGGGGCGATCGTTGCTGCGGCGGAGGGACGCGAGCTGCCGCTCGGGAAGACGGAGCGGTTCGAGGCCGTGCCAGGCCATGGCGCGGTCGCCACGGTCGACGGCCGGCGGCTCGCTATCGGCAATGGCCGGCTGCTCGAGCGGGAAGGAGTCGAGCTCGACGGCCTCCTGGCGCGCGCGCACGAGCTGGCGGGCGAGGGCCGCACGGTCGTCCAGGTGGCGATCGACGGCAGGGCGGCTGCCCTGATCGCGATCGCCGACGCTGCCAGGGAAACGGCGGCCGCCGCCGTCGAGTCGCTCGAGCGGCAAGACATTCAGCCGGTCATGCTGACCGGCGACAACCGCCAGACCGCCGAGCGGATCGCGAGCGAGCTCGGGATCGGCAAGGTGTTCGCCGAGGTGCTGCCGGGCGACAAGGCGGACGTCGTCAAAGAGCTGCAGGGACGCGGGAACGAGGTCGCGATGGTGGGCGACGGCGTCAACGACGCGCCAGCGCTCGCTCAGGCCGACGTCGGCGTCGCCATCGGCGCCGGCACCGACGTCGCGATCGAGACCGCGGATGTCGTGCTCATGCGTTCCGACCCGCTCGACATCGCCACCGCGGTCACGATCGGGCGTGGCACCGTCCGCAAGATGAAGCAGAACCTCGGCTGGGCGATCGGCTACAACTCGCTCGCGCTCCCGATCGCCGCCGGCGTGTTTGCGAAATGGGGACTCACGCTCCGGCCCGAGATCGCTGCCATCTCCATGTCCGGCTCGAGCATCCTCGTCGCCGTCAACGCGATCGCACTCAAGCGGCTCCGCCTGCCCGGGCGCGACGAGAGCCCTCCCTAGGCAAGCTGCACGCGCGACACTTCGTGGCGAACCGATGACGCGAGCAACGAAAGCGAAGAAGGCGAGGCGTGCTGCGGCGACGCCGCCGAAGGCGCAGACCCGCTTCCCTCGAGGGTTGCTGTTCTTCGCGGCGATGGGCCTCCTCGGGCTGCTAGCGGCCGGCGGACTGCTGTGGCAGGCAAGCGACGACGAGGGGACCTTCTCTGGCGTTTCCGCCGTCGACCCTGGGCCGGTGCACGTGCACGGCCTCGGCGTCAATCCAGCCGATCGGGCGCTCTTCATCGCCACCCACACCGGCCTCTACCGGGTCGCAGAGGGGGAGCGGAAGGCTGAGCGGGTTGCTGACCGCTACCAGGACACGATGGGCTTCACGATCGTCGGGCCGAACCGTTTTCTCGGCTCCGGCCATCCCGACGTCAACGAGGCGCGCAAGAAGAACCTGCCCTCGCTGCTCGGCCTGATCGAGTCGACCGACAAGGGCGAGAGCTGGCAGCCGATCTCCCTTTCGGGCGAGGCGGACTTCCACGTGCTCCGCTTCGCCGGCGAGCGCGTATACGGCTACGACGCCTCCAACGACCGGCTGCTCGTCAGCGGCGACCGCGGGCGAAACTGGCAGGAGCTGGAGAAACCGGGTCCGCTCGTCGATCTCGCCGCCGACCCGCGTGACGATCGCCGGATCGTCGTGGCGAGCGCCGGCGGCCTCGAGGAAGGGCTGTTCGAGTCGCGCGACGGCGGCGCCAACTGGAAGCGCCTCAACGAGGCGGTGGGGCTGCTCGCCTGGCCCGGACGGCTGTACCTGATCGCCGGTGGCGGCCAGGTGTTCGCGAGCCGGGACGGCGGGCGTCGGCTCGAGCACCAAGGTGAGATCGGCGGACAGCCCGCGGCGCTCGTCGCCGAAGGACCGAGCGAGCTGTACGTTGCCCTCCACGACGGCACGATCAAGCACTCGACGAACGGCGGCACGACCTGGACCGTGCGCTCGACGCCATAGGGCCCCGCGCAGCGCCGTCAGCTAGCGAGGCGCTCGAGACAGTCGGGGCAGAGCGAGCGGGTGAACTTGTCCGGCGTGCGCTGGGCGAGGTAGGCCTCGATCGGCTCCCAGGACTCGTTCTCGTCGCGGACGGCCTTGCAGCGCACGCAAATCGGGACGAGCTCGCTCGGCACCCCGTCTGGCGCGCTAACGGCGACCCGACCTGCCAGCCGTCGCCGCTCGCGATGGCTTCCGACGGCGAGAACGAGCAGCAAGGCGATGGCGAGGAGGGCGATCGGCTCCCAAAAGAAGCGCGCGTCGACCCAGGCGTCGACCCGGTCGAAGGGGGCGAACTCCGCCGCCGCGAAATAGAGCCCGCCCGCGGCGCCGAGCAGGGCGCGTGCTTCCCATCCGTCAGACCAGCGCGGTCGTCTCCGGCCGTCGCCGTCGCCGTCGCCGGCACCGCCTGTGGGCGGCAGCCGCTGCCCTGCGCTCGGCTGCGCGAGACGAAGCATCAGCGTTCGCTTATACTTATACCGTATGAGCGTCGACCCGCCAAGCAGCCCGGTCGAGACGAGGGCGCAGCTCTTTCACGGTTTCTCGGATCGTTCGCGGCTCTCGATCGTGGCCGCGCTGCGCGAGGGCGAGCGGCGGGTGAGCGATGTCGTCGCGACCACCGGTCTCACCCAGCCGAACGTCTCGATGCACCTCGC
>DASSSO010000181.1:0-4094 GCA_035776735.1 Gaiellaceae bacterium
TGGGAGAGCTACCTCAAGCTCCAGCGGGAGCTCGCGCACCTCGAGCGCAAGCTCGATCGGCGCCTGCGGTCGGAGGAGCGGAAGCGGTGGGCGGCGATCTCGAAGGCGCACAAGCAGCGAAGGAAGTTCGCCGGGCGCTGAGTCCCTGACTTTCGCCAGGCCGTCGCGTCCCTACCGCCTACGGCAAAGCCGCTCGAACCGTGCACCGAAACCCCGATGCGCGGGCTGCGGTGATCTGGCTTGATGAAGACACACCAGCCTGGGAGGTGTCCCATGACCGTATCCGAGCCGCCCAGCCGCACGAGGTCGCACCTCGACCTCACGCCTCAGGAGTTCGAACGCAGGCTTGCCGCGCACGGGCATGCCACCAATGAGATCCGCCGTCTGTGGGACGAGCTCGCCGCCGTCGAGCGGAAGCCGATCGAGCCGCGCCCGGCCCTGGGTCTCGGCTCTCTCATCGCCGTCTACCTCGGGCTCCTGCTCGTGGTCACCGCGTCTGTCTCGCTCCTCGGCGTCTACTGGAACGAGCTCGGCACGTGGGGCGTCCTCGCGCTCGCGCTCGTGTATCTCGCGGGCTATCTGGCCGCGAGCGAGATCCTCCGCGCCCGCAACCTCACAGAGCCCGCGGACGTCCTCGAGGCGGCGGCCCTCGGATGGGTCGGCCTCGCGACGTACGCCGTACAGGAGCTCGCCGGCCTCTGGCCGGAGGCCGCGAGCGACAGCGGCGCGATCCACCGGGGCCTGACGGTGATCGCGATCGTCGGTCTGGCAGGGGGACTGCTGCTGCTGGCGGTGCGTCCTGATCCACTGCTCCTCGTACCGATCGCCGGTGCGACGGTGTTGCTCGCCGTCGATCTCGCCGAGGTCGTGTTCGACGCGAAGCTCGACGACCTCAGCGGGCGTCAGGCCACGGCCTTCGTCCTGCCGCTCGGGCTGACGTGGATCGCTACGGGACTGTGGCTCGACGCGACGCGCAGGCGTTCGTTCGCGACCTGGGCTCACTGGTGCGGGCTCGTGATCATGGGTGTGGCGGTGCTCTCCATGATCCCGAAGACCGTGCCCGGCTTCGCCCTCGTCGGTGTCCTCGGCGCTTTTGCCCTGTTCTTCTCCGCCTTCGTCCGACACTGGAGCTTCACGGTGGTCGGCGCCTTCGGCGTCCTCAGCGCAACCTCCGCCGTGATCGGCGAGCTCGGCAGATTCGCCCCGATTTTGATCGCGGTCGTCGGGATCGCGCTGATCTTCGTCGGCCTTCGCTGGTCGAGGTGGCGCGAGTCGATCCGGACCGCCGCGCTTGAGCGTATGCCCGCGGGCGCTCGGGACATGGTGCAGCGCCTCGCCCCCTAGCCGGCCGGCGGACAAGTGCGGATTGCGATTAGGTCTCTGCCCCGATGACCGCCGCGGTCTCGCTGCGTAGCGTTCAGTGTGGCGACACGAGGGGTCGCCGATGGGTGTGGTCCCAGGGAGGTCGCCGGAAAGGAAGGGGGCGACCACCATGAAACGGTTGCCACTCGTCCTGAGCCTCCTGGCGTTAGCCGTTGCGATCCTCGGCGCGACGTCGCTTGGCCAGGCAAGTGACGTGCGCCCGTCCGCAAGGAACGCGGATGGCTTGTCCACGCGCCGGACGCTGGACCTCGTCTGGATCAGCGACTCGGTCGGGCTCTACGTCGCGCCGGTGTACGCCTACTACGTCAGGAGAGACCTCGGCGTCAATGTCCGCGTCCACGACGAGTGGGAGTCCGGGCTGACTGCGAAGGAGGTGCTCTTCCGTCTACGCAGGCCGTCGCACCGCTGGGTGCGACTGATCCGCCAGGCGGAAGTGATCTTCGTCTCCGGGAACGCCTACGGGTTGGTGACCGCGAGAGGCGGGGACTGCGTGAGCAACCTCGAGCCGCCGATCGACACGCGGCCTCAGGTGTACGCGAAGTACGTCGTCACCCTCAAGGCGATCTACAAGCGCATCTTCGCGATCCGCCACGGGGCGCCGGTGATCCTGCGCACGAACAACTGGTACGTGCCGGTGATCGAACACGCACCGCCGCCCTGGAGCGGATACCCGCCGGTGAGCTGGAGGCAGGCCGGTGTCGTCGAGATCTGCACCCAGAACTGGGAGCAGCTCGCCGCGGCGATCGCACGCGCGGCGGCTGCGTACCGCGTGCCCGTCGCCGACCTGTACAGCGCGCTCAATGGAAAGAGTCACCTGGAGGACCCCGTCGCCAAGGGGTACATCCAGGGCGACGGCATCCACCTCAACGCCAGGGGCCGCAAGGTCTTCGCCAAGACGCTCGCGGCGTTGGGGTACAGGCGAGTCAGGCCACCGCGTTGAGCGGGGCGAAGCGTGCGGTGGGGTCTGAAAAGAAGAAGAAGAAGAAGAAGAGAGGCGCCGAGCGGACTCGAACCGCTGTACGAGGCTTTGCAGGCCTCTGCCTAACCTCTCGGCCACGGCGCCGTGCATGCGGATGCTAGCCGGTTGACCTGCTGTCCCACTTCTGTCTAGACTCTGCACAGTAACTGGACAGAATCTAGACGGAGGTGGAACATGAAGCGACTCGCACTCACCGCGCTCGTCGCACTCGCGGCGCTCGGATTCGCGCCGAACGCGCTCGCCGCGGCGAAGCTCCGGGTGCTGCACGCGGCACCGGACGTCCCGGCCGTGACCGTGTACCTGAACGGCCAGGCGGCGGTTCCCTCACTCGATCCGCTCGCGGCGACGCCCTACGCGAAGGTCAAGGCCGGCACGTACCACGTCGCCGTCTCGCTCCGCGGACGGCCCGCGAGCGAGGCAGCGCTGACCGCGACGATCACGCTGCACAACAACACGCGCTACACGGCCCTCGCCCGCGGCCTGCTCTCCGCCGGCACGGCGGAGCTCGCGCTGCAGCAGGACATCGGGAAGGCTCCGCGCTGGTTCTCGGCCCTGCGCGTCTGGCACCTCTCGCCCGACGCGCCGAACGTGGACGTCTACGTCTACGGGTTCAGGATCCTCTCGAACGTTCCGTACAAGGCGGCCTCGAGGTACTTCTACCTGCCGCCGGGCTCGTACTTCGTCCGCATCAACGTCGCCGGGACGCAGACGAGCGTCTTCTCGGACTTCGTCACGCTCCACCGGGGCACCGCCTACACGGCGGCCGCGCTCGGCTCGGTGGCGGGGACCGGTGAGAGCTTCCGCGTCTCCGTGCTCGTCGACGACTCGCGCCGCCCCTGGAAGGGCGACCGCGACCGGGACGACGACCGTGACGACGACCATGACGACAAGGACGACGACGACTGATCGTCCCGCTCGGGGGAGGGCCGGCAGAGCCCGGCCCTCCCTCCGAGTCGACGACCTCAGGCGGATCGCCGAGGCCCTTCGAACCGCCTGAGCGCGAGCGCGACGCCGAGCCCCAGGACGATCAGGCCTCCCCAGGCGAGGCTCGGCGTCGGCGTCAGCACCTGCGGCGGCGTCCAGTCCGTCCAGTCGCGCTTCACGACCTGCTCGAACCAGAAGTCGCGCCACTCGACCGCCAGCCCGTACGCGAGCGCGAGACCGAGCAGCCAGGCGACGGCGAAGCGCGGCCGGTAGCGGGTGAGCACCAGCGCGCTGGTTGCGAGCAGAGCGGCATCGAAGCCCTCGTGGTCGCCGAGATGCACCGCCGGCCCCAGGCGGCCGTCTCCTCCGACCCGGACCTCCTCGCCGAGCAGGAGGTCGCCCGGGAGGAAGAACCCGATGACCGACGCGATCCAGACGATCGCGGTGAACCAGACGGCCAGTCCGATCGCCACCCGGACTGGGTCGAGCGGGAGCCGACCGACCCGCTCCCACGGCGCCCGGATGCTGAGCGCGAGCGCGACGGCCACCCCGAGCGCCGGCAGGGCGTTGACCGGCTTCGCGTCGAGGTCGTTCCGGTCGACGACGCCCGGCAGCGCCGTGACGCCGCAGAGCAGGGTCGCGGCGACCGCCGCCCAGAGCGCCCGCCGGGACCCGATCCGATCGGCTGCGAGCCAGGCGACCGGGATCGCCGCCAGCGACACCGGGTAGTTGAGGAACACGAGCGCGCGGCCGAGCCCCAGCGCGACGCCCTCCTCGCTGACGTTGTAGAGCTCTTCCGGAGGGAGCC
>DASSSO010000192.1:0-10938 GCA_035776735.1 Gaiellaceae bacterium
CCGGGCCGCCGTCCCGTCCGTGCGTCCGATCGTGCTGTCGATGCATCAGGACTCGCAGATGATCGACGCCGCGCTCGTCGCGGGCGCCTCCGCCTACGTCGTCAAGACGGCGCATCCGGAGGATCTGGCGTCCGCGGTCAGGCAGGCGTTCTCGCACTCGGTCTATCTGGCCGGCAGGCGGAATCTCGCGCCCGCCCCGGTCAAGCCCAAGACAGAGGCGGCCGACGAGCCCGTCCTGACGCGGCGCGAGCTCGAGATCTTGCGGCTGGTGGCCGAGGGGCACTCGAACGCCCAGCTCGCCCGGATGCTGTGGGTGACCGAGCAGACGGTCAAGTTCCACTTGTCGAACATCTACCGGAAGCTCGACGTCGCGAACCGCACGGAGGCGAGCCGCTGGGCGCAGCTCCACGGCCTGCTGGACGGGCGGGGCGCGAACGTCGCAGCGCCGACCCTGCTGAGCGCGACGGCCTAAGGGGGGTCCCGCCGCCCAGCCCGGCCGATCCGGACAGGCACAATGGCCGCGTGCTCAGCCCGGCGATCGAGAATCTCGTCGCGCAGCTGACGCGCCTGCCCGGCGTCGGCACCCGCACCGCGCACCGACTCGCCTTTCACCTGCTACGCACGCCGACCGACGAGGCGCTCGCGCTCGCCGGGGCCCTCCAGGAGGCGAAGGAGCGCGTCCGCTTCTGCGTCGAGTGCGGGAACTGGACGGAGGAGGAGACGTGCGAGATCTGCCGGGACGCGCGCCGCGACCGCGCCGTCATCTGCGTCGTCGAGCAGCCGGCCGACGTCATGTCCCTCGAGCGGACGCACGAGTACCGCGGCCTCTACCACGTGCTCGGCGGCGCGCTGTCGCCGCTCGACGGTGTCGACCCCGAGGATCTCCGCCTGGACGAGCTCTTCCGGCGCGTCGAGTCGGACGGGGTCGTGGAGGTCGTGCTCGCGACGAACCCGAACACGACGGGCGAGGCGACGGCGTCCTTCATCGCCGACCGGCTGCGCGGCCGCGTACGGGTCACGCGCCTGGCGAGCGGGCTGCCGGTGGGCGGCGACCTCGAGTATGCGGACGAGGTGACGCTCGGCCGGGCGCTCTCGGGCCGCCGGGAGGTCTGATGGCGACCACGCAGTACGAGGGCCTCCCCGCACTCTCCGGCGAGGCTCCCGGGCCGTCCGGCACCGTGGTGATGAAGTTCGGAGGGACGTCGGTCGCGGACACCGAGCGGCTGAAGGCCGTCGCGCAGCGCCTCGTCGCCGCGCGCGAGGCGGGAAACCGCGTCGTCGCCGTCCTCTCCGCGATGGGCGACACGACGGACCAGCTGCTCCGCCTCGCCCACGAGGTCTCCCCCACGCCGGTCCCGCGCGAGGTCGACATGCTGATCTCCGTGGGCGAGCGCGTCTCCTGCGCGCTCGCGGCGATGGCGATCCACGACCTCGGCCACGAGGCGATCTCGCTGACCGGCTCGCAGGCGGGGATCGTGACCGACACCGTCCACGGCCGGGCGAAGATCGTCGACGTGCGCGCGCGCCGGATCCACGAGGCGCTCGACGAGAACCGCATCGTGCTCGTCGCCGGCTTCCAGGGGGTCTCGACGGCCTACGACGTCACGACCCTCGGCCGGGGCGGCTCGAACCTGACAGCGGTCGCGCTCGCCGCCGCCCTCGGCGCGGACGCCTGCGAGATGTACACGGACGTCGACGGCGTCTTCACGGCCGACCCGCGCCTCGTCCCGAATGCGCGCAAGCTGCACGCCGTCAGCTACGAGGAGATGCTGGAGATGGCCGCCTCGGGCGCGAAGGTGCTTCAGCTACGGTCGGTCGAGTTCGCGCGCAGCCACGGCGTCAAGCTCCACGTGCGCTCCAGCTTCAGCGACGCTCCAGGCACCTGGATCCGGGAGGAGGACGAACGGATGCTCGAGAAGGCGATCATCTCCGGCGTCACGCACACGCTCGAGGAGTCCGTCTACCGCGTCGAGGGCGTGGACGCCGCGCGGCTCTTCCAGGCGCTCTCCGACGCCGGTGTGAGCGTGGACACGATCGTCCAGACCGGCCCGGAGATCGTCTTCTCGGGGCCGAGCTCGGACCGGACGGACACGGCGGCCGCGCTCGACCGGCTCGGCGTCTCCTGGCGCTCCCGCGACGACCTCGGCAAGGTCAGCGTCGTCGGTGCGGGGATGAAGACGCACCCGGGGGTGGCGGGAAAGACGTTCGCCACCCTGGCGGAGCTCGGAACCGAGCCGGAGATCGTGAGCACCTCGCCGATCAAGATCGCCTGCTTCGTCGACCGCGACCGGGTGGAGGATGCGGTGCGCGCGCTGCACAGCGCCTTCGAGCTGGACGCCGAGGAGGCAGTCCGTGCGCACGACTGAGGCCCGGATCGGCGTCGTCGGCGCCACGGGCGTCGTCGGGACGGTCACGCTCGAGCTGCTCGCGGAGCGAGGGTTCTCGGACGTTCGGGCGTATGCGTCGGCGCGGTCGGCCGGCAGCGTCGTCCGGTACGGCGGCGGGTCCCTGACGGTCGAGGAGGCGACGCCGGGCGCACTCGCAGGCGCCGGGCTCGACCTCTGTTTCTTCTCCGTGGGAACCGGGCCGAGCTCGGAGCTCGTGCCTCCCACCGCCGAGTCCGGCACGAGGTGCGTCGACAAGTCGGACGCCTTCCGGCTCGCGGACGGGATCCCGCTCGTGGTGGCGGGGGTGAACGACGAGGCGCTCGACGGCGGGCCGATCGTCGCGAACCCGAACTGCTCGGCGATCCAACTCGCGTGCATCCTCAAGCCTCTGCTCGACGCTGCGGGGCTCCGGCGCGTGCGGCTCGCGACCTACCAGTCCATGTCCGGTGCGGGCGATCCGGGCGTCGAGCGCCTGCGGGCCGTCGAGCCGATGCGCGCCGACCTGGCGATGGACTGGGCGCTCGTGGGCGACGAGTTCGACGAGGAGGCCAAGCTCCGGGAGGAGACGCGGAAGATCCTGGGGCAGCCCGAGCTGCCGATCCAGGCCACCTGCGTCCGCGTCCCGGTGCTCGTCGGCCACGCACAGGCGATCTGGGTGGAGACGGAGGAGCCGCTGACGCCCGAGCAGGCCCGCTCGATCCTCGGCTCGGCGCCGCATGTCGCGCTCCAGGACTTCCCCACGCCCGGCTCGGCCGCCGGCCGCGACGAGGTGCTGGTCGGACGGATCCGCGCCGACACGAGCGAGCCGAACACCCTCGCGCTCTGGGCCGTGAACGACAACCTCCGCAAGGGCGCGGCGCTGAACGCGGTGCAGATCGCGGAGCTGATCTTGGCCCGCGAGCCCATCTCCGCCTAGCCCGTCCGCGCCGGACGCGGCGCTGCGCGCCGCTGTCCTGGTGCCAGGCACGGGGACACGTCCCGAACCGCCCGGGTCCGCTCCGCGAGCCCGCGCCGGCAGCGGAGCGCGGGCGTCCGAGGCGCCTGGCAGGCCGTGTCCCGGTGCCAGGCACGAAGACACGGCCGGAAGGGTTAGGGGCGGCGCGGGACCGGCGCGGGATCCGGCGCGAGCAGCTCCCGGACGCGGCGCAGGACGCGCACGCGCCGCTCGTCCTCCACCGGCACGAGCCCGCCGAGCTCCAGGCGGGCGAGCTCCACGCGACCCTGCCGCCGCACCGTCAGGAACCCGAAGTCGGCGAGGAAGTCGCTCGGGAACACCGTGCGATGAACGAGGAACCGCTGCTCCGTCGACTCACCCTCCACGTAGCGGTACCCGAACGCCTCGATCGCCTTCCCGCCGCGCTCGCGGACGTCGGCGATCGCCGCCAGGAACAGCGACTGCATGACCCACTGCGCCGACCCTTCGACCAGATACGCGCAAGTGATCAGAACGGCGTCCTCGTCCGGAGGGCCGGCCGGCAGCGAGTCCGCCCGCGGGAAGAGCTCCGACGGCCCGTACTGCATCGACCCGAGCACGCGCCCGTCGTCGTCGACGTAGAGCGTGCCCCAGGCGCCCCAGTCGTCCTCGGCCCGCTCGATCCACTTCCGCTTGGACGTCGTCCGCCCCGCCCGCGCCTGCCAGAAGACGCAGTCGTGGCAGACGGTCGGCGCGCTGGACAGCGTCGCCCCGGTCAGTCCCGGAAGACGGTTCTTCACGCCTTCGAGTGTAGGACGAGCTCGTAGGCCGCAGGCCGCGCGAAGAAGCGGAAGGGCACGAAGGTCGTGCCGAGCCCCGCGGAGAGGTGCAGCACCCCGCCCGGCCGCTCGTAGAGCCCTTCGACGTACGCCCACCGTAAGTGCGCGAGCCGGACGCGCCCGCCCGGATACGGAACCGTGATCTGGCCCGCGTGGAGATGGCCCGAGAGGACGAGGTCGAAGACGCCGGGCTCCAGCCGGTCGATCACCTGCGGGAAGTGGCAGAGCAGGATCCGGAGGTCGGCGCCCTCGTCCGCGAGCCGCTCCGGGCGGGAGGTTCCGCGGCGGTACGACCGCGGGTCGACTCCCACGACCTGCACCCGCCGGCCCCTGATCTCCACCGTCTCGGCCGCGTCGGCGAGCAGGCGCGCCGGCGCGAGGTCCTCGAGCTCGGCCGGCCGCGAGAACGGATCCTTCGACACGGCATAGTCGTGGTTTCCGAGCACGGCGAACGCCTCCGGCAACCGCGCGACGAGCTCCCGGAGGCGCGCCTCCCCGCTCGGGCGCGCCAGGAGGTCCCCCGAGATCAGCGTCAGGTCGGGCTGCCGCTCCTCCACCCACTCGACCGCCCGCTCCACGGCCCGGGTCCCCCGCGAAGGGACGCCCAGGTGGAAGTCCGAGAGGTGCGCGATCCGCAGCCCGTCGAGCTCTCCCGGCAGGCGCCGCAGCCGGACGGGCTCGACCTCGAGCCGGACCCAGCCGGCCTCGAACCAGCCCCAACCCGCGGCCGCTGCGCCGGCGGCGACCAGCCCGGCGAGCGCGACCGGGCTCAGGCTTCGAGCTTCTCGAGCACCGGCGTCACGGGGACGACGTGGCGCTTGAACCGCAGCTCCGACTCCTCCAGCCCCGCGGCGACGCCGATCAGCTGCGAGAGGTGGAGAATCGGCATCCGGAAGCTCCGCCCGGTCGAGGCCTCAAGCTTCTGCTGCCACGCGTCCAGCGACAGGTGGCAGAGGGGACACGGCGTGACCATCGCGTCGGCGCCGGCCTCCATCGCCTGCTCGATCGGCTGGATCAGCTCGCCGAGGGCCGTCTCCTCGCGCGCCTGGATGATCGGGAAGCCGCAGCACTTGATCTTTGCCGGGTAGTCGACCGCCTCGCCGCCGCAGGCCTGGATGATCGCCTCCAGCGACCAGGGCTCGTCCGGGTTCTCGAAGCCGAGGATCTTCGAGGGACGCAGGATCTGGCAGCCGTAGAACGGCGCGACCCGCAGCCCCTTCAGGCCCTTGTGAGCCGACTCCTGGAGCCGCTGGTAGCCGTCGCCCTCCGCGATCAGCCAGAGGAGGTGCTTGACCTCGACGCCCCCGGAGTACGGCGGCACGCCCACCGCCTCGAGGTTCTGGTTCACCCGCTCGCGCAGCTCGTCGTCGTTCTGCAGCGCGAGGTTCGCCTGCCGGAGGTTGAGCGTGCAGACGTTGCAGACCGTCATCAGCGTGTCCGAGCCGGTCGCTTCGCCGTAGGCCAGGATCCTCGCGTTCAGGTGGAGGTAGTAGTCCGGCTCGGCCTCGTGGATGTCGCCGGCGCCGCAGCAGGTGACCGACTCCAGCTCCTCGATCTCGATCCCCACGCGCGGAGCGAGCGCCTTCGTCGAGATGTCGAGCTCCTTCGCCGACAGCGCGGCGAGGCAGCCCTTGTAGTAGGCGACCTTCACGCCTCGCCACCCTTCCCGGCCGTCGGCCGCTCGCCCGGTGTGATGTCCGCCTGCGCGCGGCTCCCCCATCCGGCGGCCGTGCCTTCGGGATGCTCCTCGGAGATCTTCGCCAGCGCCCGCTCGGCCTGGACGATCCCGAGCGCGCCCCGCCGGTCGCCGGTCCGGACGAGGTCGTAGAGCGCCCGGGACTCCTCGACCCGGTCGGCGACGTGGGGCGGGAAGGGCAGCGGCACTTTCCCGTGCCGGAACAGCTTGAGCGCGAACTTCGTCTCTTTGATCGCCGAGAGCACGCCCTGGGTCTTGGGGACGAGCTCCGTCTCGCGCAGCCAGCCGGTCGTCTTCGCCGAGATGACGAACCACCTGGCGTGCTTGGCGCCCATGTCGTGGTCGATCCCGAGCCGCATCGACTCGGCCCCGAGCTTCGCGATCGCGTCGCGCGGGTCGACGCCCTTCGGGCAGCGCTCGTTGCAGAAGTAGCAGCGCGTGCAGTCCCAGATCCCGTGCTCCTCGTTCAGGTCGTCCAGGCGCTCGACCTGGTTCCGCTCACGCGGGTCGCCGACGAAGCGGAAGCCCTTCGCGAGCGCGGCCGGGCCGAGGAAGTCCGGGTCGGACTCCATCGAGTTGCACTCGGAGACGCAGCAGCCGCACATGATGCAGAGCGCCTCCTTGTGGATGACGTTCATCGCCTGCTGGGAGACGATCCGCTCCTTCTCGGCCACCTCGTCGTAGCCGGGGTCGAGCCAGGGCTTGACCGAGCGGACCTTGCCCCAGAACGGGCCCATGTCGACGACGAGGTCGCGGACGATCGGCAGGTTCCCCATCGCCGAGATCACCGGGACATGGCTGCGGTCGACGATCGGTTTCATGCGCTCTTTGCAGGCGAGGACGGCGCGCCCGTCCATCCGCATCCCGCAGGAGCCGCAGATCATCATCCGGCAGCTCTTGCGGTAGGCGAGCGACCCGTCGACCTTGTCCTTGATCAGGTCGAGGACGTCGAGGAGGCACGCCCATTCCGGTGCCTCGATCTCGTAGTCGCGGAGCTCACGCTCGCCGGTGGAGGCGTCGAAGCGCCAGATCTTCAACGCGACCGTCATCGTCGCGTGCTCGCTGCGGACGAAGTCGTCGGTCACGCTCATGGAACCTCCTCGGCGACGCCGCTGTCGGGCTCTACGACCACCCCAGGGCCCGCCATCTTCTCCAGCTGGTCCTGCGAGATGAGCTGCTCCGACGGCGGCGGCTCGACGTCGACGGCAACGCCGTAGTCGAAGAGGTCGAGCGTCATTGCCCACTTCGACGTGCCCGTGGATCGCGTCATCGCGATGCGCCGCAGGCGGCTCTCGTCGTCGATCCAGATGTCGACGGGAAACGTCCCCTTGCCGAACTGCTCGGCCAACTCCCCCTCGGGACGCTCGTCCGCAGGCATCTGCTCCAGCAGCTTCTCGAGGCTCACCTGCGCGCGATAGTGCGTCGCCTCCTCGCCGTGGACGTCGTCCTTGCCGAGGTTCTCCTGCTCGTCGCTCGCCGAGAGGAGACGGCGAAGGACGTCCGTCGGCTTCGTGGTGCTTCCCGGGCCCGGCAGGAGCAGGTTCGCCGGGTCGCCGCTGCCCTCGGCGGGCTCCTGCTTCGTCCAGTAGGTTTTGCCGTCGACGTCCCAGCCGACGTAGGCGGCCCTCCCGAGGAGGCGGAGCCCCGTGAGTTTCGCGTTCTCGCCGTACAAGGGCAGCGATTCCGACGCGGTCAGCTGCATCCGCTCGCCCTCGTAGTCGACGACGCCCGACGCCGTGAAGACGTACGGCGCGGCGCGCGTCGTCAGCTCGACCCGTGAGGTCTCCGCGCTCGTCGCCTCGGCGGACTCCTCGAGGCCCGACGCTGCGGCGCTACCGCAGCCGGCGAGCACGACCGCGACGAGGGCGAGGCCGGCGAGGCGCGTCAATATGTCCTCTCCTGCGGCTGCCACTTGGTGATCGTGACCGGTTTCCAGTCGAGCCGGGCCCGGCCCGCCGAATCCAGGGTCGTCAACGTGTGCCTGAGGAAGTTCGCGTCGTCGCGGTCGGGATAGTCGTGCGGCCGCGCGTGCGCGCCGCGGCTCTCCTTTCGCGCGAGGCCGGCGACGACCATGCACTCGGCGAGGTCGAGCATGAAGCCGAGCTCGATCGCCTGCGTGAGGTCGTTGTTGAAGATCTCGCCCTTGTCGTCGACGACGACCCGCCGGTAGCGCTCCTTGAGCCCCTCGACGATCCGCCCCTGCTTGAGCATCTGCTCCTCGCGCCGGAACACGCCGAAGTTCTCGTGCATCGTCGACGCCAGCTCGTCCCGGATCGCCCACGGGCGCTCGCCCTCGCTGCGGCTCAGGAGCTCCTTCAGCTCCCGCTCGGCGTCGGCCTCGACCGAGGACGGAACGCTGACCGTCGTGTGGCTGAGCGCCCACTCGGCGGCGGCGCGGCCGGCGCGCTTCCCGAAGGTGATCGTCTCCATCAGGGCGTTCCCGCCGAGCCGGTTGGCGCCGTGGACGGAGACGCACGCGCACTCGCCGGCGGCATAGAGGCCGGTCACGTTCGTGAGGCCGTCGAGATCCGTGTCCACGCCGCCCATGTGGTAGTGGGCCCCCGGCCGGACGGGGATCGGCTCGAAGATCGGGTCGACGCCGGCGTAGGTGATCGAGAGCTCGCGCGTCCCGTGCAGGCGCTCGTTGATCTTCTCGGCGCCGAGGTGTCGCAGGTCGAGCAAGACGTTGCCGTCGATCCCACGCCCCTCGTCGATCTCGGTCTGCTCGGCCCGGGAGATGACGTCGCGGCTCGCGAGCTCCATCGCGTTCGGCGCGTAGCGCTTGAGGAAGCGGTCGCCCTCGGAGTTCAGGAGGTAGGCGCCCTCGCCGCGGCAGCCCTCCGTGATCAGGATCCCGGTCGGCGCCAGCGTCGTCGGGTGGAACTGCATCATCTCCATGTCCTTGAGCGGGACGCCGACGCGCAGCGCCATCGACATCGCGTCGCCGGTACAGGCGTACGCGTTCGTCGTCCCGACGTAGAGGCGTCCCGCGCCGCCGGTGCAGAGGATCACGGTCTTGGCGCCGATCGTCTTCAGGCCACCGTTGAGGAGGTCCCAGGCGATCACGCCCTGGCAGCGGTCGTCGTCGATGATCAGCTTCCAGGCGAAGAACTCCTCGTACGTGGGGATGTCCCGCTTCATCACCTGCTCGTAGAGGACGTGGACGAGGACATGGCCGGTGATGTCTGCCGCGTAGGCGGTGCGCGGCTCGCCCGCGGCGCCGAAGGGGCGCTGGGCGATCCGTCCGTCGTCCGTCCGGGAGAAGACCGCGCCCCAGTTCTCGAGCTGGTAGACGTCGCCGGGCGCCTCGTCGCAGAGCACCTGGATCGCGTCCTGGTCGCCGAGGTAGTCGGAGCCCTTGACGGTGTCGAACGCGTGCTTCTCGGGGTCGTCGTCGGAGGCGTTCCCGAGCGCGGCGTTGATCCCGCCCTCCGCCGCGCCGGAGTGGCTGCGGACCGGGTGGATCTTGGAGAGAAGCGCGACGTCGGCCCCGTCGTCGAATGCCTCGATGGCGGCCCGCATCCCGGCGAGCCCCGCGCCAACGACGAGGACGTCGTGCGTCGCTTCCACTAGACCTGGACGCTATACGACGCCTGACGGCTGCGGCGTCGTAACGAACGCTGCTAGGGGCAGCGCTTCTTCCGCTCCGCCACGCACCGGTCGCGGCCCGTCCCGCCGTCCGCTTGATCCCGCCCGGCGCCGCCGTCGAGGCGGTCCGCCCCGGTTCCCCCGGCCAGCCGGTCGTTGCCGAGGTTTCCGAGCAGTGCGTCGTTCCCCGCCAGGCCGCTGATCGCGTCGTCGCCTCGGCCGCCCTCGAGCCTGTTCGCCACGCCGTTGCCGCGGATGACGTCGGCGAAGCGCGAGGCCATCACGTCCTCGATCGAGACGAGCTGGTCGCGCCCCCAGCCGGTCGCGATCCGGGCGGTGAGGTCGATCCGCGCGCGGGCCGGTGAGGAGTACTGAAGCGTGTCACGGCCGGTCCCGCCGTCCAGGAGGTCGTCGCCCGCGTCGCCGTCCACGACGTCGGAGCCCCCGAGCGCCCGCAGCTGGTCGTTCCCGCCCTGGCCGTCGAGATAGTCGTTCCGCGACGACCCGGAGAGCACGTCGGCGTGCTGCGAGCCGACCGCGCCGGTGACCCGGAGGAAGGTGTCGTTGCCCCAGCCCGTCCCCGTCCCGGTTGCGAGGTCGACGGTCACGGGCACCGGGGAGTCGTAGTAGAACGCGAGCGAGAGGACGGTCGTTCCCGGCGCGAGCGTGTCGTCGCCTCCGTCGCCGGAGAGCGCCGCGATGAGACCGCCGCCGGCATTCAGCGTGTCATTCCCCTCGCCGCCGCAGATCAGGTCGACCCCGAGCCCCTCTCCGCCGCCGTTGACCAGGTCGTCGCCGCCCAGCGCGACGATGACGTCGTTGCCCTCGGTCCCGGTCAGGTTGTCCGGCCCTTCGGTGCCGACGAGCGTCGCGGTCTCCCCGCCGCAGGTCGGGACCGGCGTCTGCGCCGTTGCCGCCGCCGAGAGGAGCAGGACGACGGGAACCGCCACGAGGGCGGTTCCGACCCCGAGTTGTCCGAGCGCGCGAACTGTCATCAGGCAACAATCGCACCGGCGGCGCCGGCGCACAACCAGGTTGACCCGATTGGACTAACTAGACCCGCGGGCCTGCGGCCGCGACGGCCTCGCCGGCCTCGTCCGCGAACTGCTGGAAGTTGTCGCGGAACATCCGCGCCAGCTCGCGCGCCTTACGGTCGTAGGCCTCGGGGTCGGCCCACGTCGAGCGAGGGTCGAGCAGGCTCGGGTCGACGCCGGGCACATCGACCGGCACCTCGAAGCCGAAGAGCTCGTCGCGCCGGTACTCGCTCCCCTCGAGCTCGCCGGAC
Source organism: Gaiellaceae bacterium (assembly GCA_035776735.1). Lineage (GTDB taxonomy): Bacteria > Actinomycetota > Thermoleophilia > Gaiellales > Gaiellaceae > JACDAN01. The sequence continues at coordinate 10,709 of DASSSO010000192.1, forward strand.
AGCGCGGCCTTCAGGAGCGCCCGGGTCGCCTTGATCGGCATCCGCTCGCCCTCGCCGAACGGCCCGCCCGTCCACCCCGTGTTCACGAGCCAGACGGAGACGTGCGGGTGCTGGTCGAGCTTGTCGCCGAGCATGTGCGCATACACGGACGGCGGCTGCGGGAGGAACGGGGCGCCGAAGCACGCGGAGAAGGTCGGCTGCGGCTCGGTGACGCCGATCTCGGTGCCCGC
>DASSSO010000222.1:0-9008 GCA_035776735.1 Gaiellaceae bacterium
CGCCCTCCGAAGGTGGCCGAGCGCCTCGTCCTGCTCGCCGAGCAGCGTCTCGGCGCAGGCGAGGTTGTAGAGGACGATGCCGGCGTCGGGATGCTCGCCCACGACCGAGCGCAGGATCTCGACGGCCTTCGCGTGGTCGCCTGCGCGCCAGTGCGGGTAGGCGTCCGAGGCCGCCTCCCAGGCGGAGACCGAGTAGGCGACACCCGGTGTCCCGCCCACGACGAGGACGACCGTGCCGTCTTCCTCGGCAAAGGCGCCGCGGCGGACCGAGGGGTCTTCGACGAAGACCATCTGGCCGTGACCGAGTGTGTGCTCGTCGGCGCCGAGCTGGAACCGGGCGCGACCCCGCAGCACGACGTAGAGCTCCTGGTGCCTACCCGCAGCCGTGCCGAGCTCGTCGTGCTCCTCGATCACGCGGTTGCCGGCGTCCGCGCCGTACGCGTTGATGCCGAAGGCCCCCACGTCGAGCTCGCGGCGGAGGCGGAACCAGCGGGCGTCGTCCGCGCCCACCTCGGGCGTCGCTTCGTCGAGCCGTGTCACGCCGAACTTCTCGCTCACGAGCGGCGCCTCAGCTCCTCGAGCACGACGGGGTCGATCGACTGCGCGCCCTCGACCCGCTCCTCGAGGTTCTCGTTGCCGGCCCAGCGGAAGAGCGCGTCCGCGAGCTCGCCCTCGTAGCCGAGCCGCGCCAGCCGCTCCCCGAGCTCGCCGGCGAGCTCCCCGTCCACGGGCAGCCACTCGTCCTTCGGGGTCTTCCCGAAGAGCGCCACGTGCAGGCCGTGCAGGCGGCGAAGCTCCTCGAGCGGGCGCTCGTGGTCGTCCACGCGCAGGTCGTAGACGACGTCGGAGAGACCGGCGTAGCCGCCATCTCTCTCCACGACGAGCAGTGCCGCCGATTGTTGGCCGCGGCTGTCGCCGCCGGCCGCCTGCGCGGCGTCGAGGCAGTCCAGCAGCCGCTCCTCGAGCGGCTGCCCCGCTGTGCCCTCGAAGGTCTCGGCGATGGCGTCGACCGTCTCGCCGGAGACGAGGATGTTCCCTTGCGCCGCATACCCGGGCCCGATCCGGCCTCCCGCCCAGTCGTAGCACTCGCTGCCGGTGAAGGAGGCGCTGCTGCCCTTCGCGTCGACCACGCCGAGCTGGCGGTGCTCGCGGCCGTCGTCCGCCGAGGTGAGGCGCTCGACGACCTCCTCCGCGGACAGCCCCTCTCGCAGCAGCGCCAGGCCGTCGGGCCCGTAGCGCGGGTTCGCGTACGCCTGGGTCGCGACGGCGCCGGCTCCGGGCTCCGCCCAGGGCACGACCGAGCCGACGCCGAGGAACTTCGACTGCGTGGCCACGCCCCACCGTCCTGCCTCGAGGTCGCACGCGGCGATCGAGTAGGTCGCGACGAGCGACTCAGTCATAGGTCAGGCGGACGAGGTCGAGCTCGGCCAGCTTCGGGTCCGAGACCAGGACCGACGACACCTCGGGGCGCCGGAGCGCCTCGACGACGGCGTCCGCGGAGTCGGCCCGCACGACGACCGGCCGCCCCTCGTCGAACGCCGCTCGGATCGCGGCGTCGTCGAGCGAGTCGAGCACGAGCGCGCCCTCGAGGTCGAGCTCGCCGTCCACCGCGACCTGCGGCACCCGGCGACCCGTCGCCCCGAACCAGCGCTGTCTCACACCGTGATGGTCTCGCCGGGCTCCATCACGAGGAGCTCGACGTCGGTGAGCTTCGCGAGCTCGTCGGGGCTGCCGCGCAGGATCGGAAACGTTCCGTAGTGGCAGGGAACGCAGCGCTTGACGCCGAGGAGCTCGAGCGCGACGGCGGCCTCCTTCGGGCCCATCGTGTAGTGGTCGCCGATCGGCAGGATCGCGAGGTCCGGCTCGTAGATCCGGCCGATCAGCGACATGTCGCCGAAGACGGCGGTGTCGCCCGCGAAGTAGAGCTTCGTCCCGTTCTCGACCTCGACGACGAAGCCGGCCGGCTCACCCAGGTACTCGCCGTTCGGGCCCCCGCTCGAGTGCCTGGCGTCGGTCATCGTGAACTCGACGCCGTCCACGTCGCGAGTGCCGCCCTTGTTCATCCCGGGCGACTCCGCCACGTCCGCTCCCTGCTGCTCGAGCCAGCCGACCAGCTCGATGATCCCCACCACCGCCGGCTTGAACCGGTTGATCAGCTCGACGCTGCGTCCGATGTGATCGCCGTGGCCGTGCGTCAGCGCGAGGATGTCCATGCGCTCCGGCTCCTTCTCGCCCTCCGGGCATTTCGGGTTGTCCAGGAATGGGTCCAGGTAGACCCGATTCCCTCCGGGCGTGTCGAACCGGAACGCGCCGTGGCCGAGCCAGGTGAGCTGGACGTCCGCCAATGCGGGGCGGAATCTACCGGAGGCCGGTCAGCCGATACGCCGCAACCGGCGCCGACTTCCCCCTAAGGTCGAGCTCGCCGAGCGGCTGCGCGTCGACGCTTCCGCGGAGGGCCTCGTGCGTCGCCTCGCCGATCACGACCTCGCCGGGCTCTGCGGCGGTCTGCAGCCTGGCGGCGAGGTTCGTGGTGTCGCCGATCGCGGTGAAGCTGCGCTGCTCCTGGGTGCCGACGTTGCCGACGATCGCCGGGCCGGTGTTGATGCCGACGCGGAACCTCGGCCAGTCCGCGCGGCCGTCGCCGACCCCCTCCGCCGCCCGCTGGAGCTCGAGCGCGGCCCGTGCAGCGCGCAGGGCGTGATCCGGCTGGTCGGCCGCCGCGTTGAAGACGACCATGATCGCGTCGCCGGCGAAGCGCTCGATCATCCCGCCGTGGTCCCCGAGGACGACCGGCACCGCCCGCGCCCAGTACGAGTTGAGCATCGCGAGGACCTCGGCCGGCGTGTGCCGCTCGGAGAACGCCGTGAACTCCTGCAGGTCGGCGAAGAGGACGCTGACCTCGCGCTCCTCGCCGCCGAGCTCCGCCTTTTCCGGCTCCTCGCGCAGCCTGGCCGCGAGCTGCGGGGAGAGGTACGGCTGGAGCAGGCTCTCGACGGCCTCCACCTCGCCGGCGGCGCGCCGGACGACGGCGGCCTCGTCGGCGGCCAGGTCGAAGCGGCGGCGGAGCTCGGCCTCGTCGAGGCCCTCCGAGGCGGCCGCCTTGACGGCCGAGGCGTACCGCTGGTCGATCCGGCCGAGCGTGTCGTCGAGGTAGAGGGACGCGAAGACCTCGCCGTGGCGGCGCTCCCGCTGGGCGGTGAAGGCGACGATCCCGAACGCGGCCGCCATCAGCAGGTGCCACTCCCACCAGGAGGCGTGCCAGTTCCGGGAGAAGGCGACGGCGATCGACGCCTCGCCGAGGAAGATCCACGCCGCCGTGACGCCGGCGAGAAGCTCGGACGGCCGACGCCGGTAGAGCTGCCAGTAGCGCCACGCCGCGATGCCGTAGAGGACGACGGCAGGGATCGCGAGGCCGAAGAGCCAGCGGTCGGTCTCGTCCTCGGAGAGCTCTCGGTCGAGCGGCGGGACCTCGGCCAGGGAGACAGCCGCCCAGGTCAGCACAATCAGGGCGAGCCCCCAGCGGAGGAGGCGCGTGCTGCGAACGTTCGGACGGTCGAGCGACGACCAGGCGGCGAACACGGCGGCGATCAGGAGCCCGACCGAGGTGGCGATGACGAACCCCGCGTTCCGTCCCTCCAACAGGACGCCGGGCGTCGCGAGCGCGTGGAGGCCGAGGAAGCCCGCGCTCGAGAGGAACGCGAGCGAGACGAGGAAGAGCCGCGGGTCCGAGCGACGGGTTGCGGCCTCGCTCGTGAGCGCGCCGAGCGCGACGCTGACGAGCGAGATCGAGAGCACGAGCCAGAAGTGGCCGGGATGGTTCTCCCAGTCGACGTCCAGGTCGGGCTGGAGCAGCAGCAACGCCAGCCCTCCGAGCGGCACCAGGAAGAGGAGCGGCCAGACGAACACGGTGCAAGGAGACACTACTCGGGCGTCGAAAACGCGAGTCGTGAGCCGCCAGCTCTGGCCGGTCGCACTCGTCGTCTCCGCCGCGCTGGCGGACGCCGCCGACCGCCCGTCCCTCGCCTTCTACCTCCTGCTGGCGGCGATTCCCGTGATCGTGGCCGCCGCGCTCGGCTCCTACGGCGAGCTCGTGGCGGGCGAGGGCGGAAGCGCCGGTCGCACCCTGCTCTGGACCCTGGCGCTGGTGGTCGTAGTCGCCACGGTCGCGCTGCCGACGCTCGGCAACGCTGCGCTGATCGCGTGCCTCGTCCTCGTCGGGATCCAGGGCGTCGCGGCTCTCACGGCCGAGCTGCGCGGCCGGCCCACGACCTAGGAGGGTTTGGCGCAAAACCGGCTGTGCCGCCAGGCCGCGGTGCCCGCCCCCAGGACGGCGTCCTCAGTCGCGCCCGTATCGCATTGATACGGGCGCTCCCTTCGTCCTTGCCTGGGAACGGCCAGCGCACCCTGGCACGAGCGCTTTCCCGCCAAACCCTCCTAGTAACACAGTGTTACTTGCCTCGCTACGCCGCTCCCAGAGCGGCATCGGGACCCTAGTAACACAGTGTTACTTGCTCTAGAACGGAAGCTGCGCCGCGGCCTTCTCGGCCAGGTCGATCAGCGGCTCCACTGCGAAGAAGGAGCCGACTGTGACCGCGGTGCACGCGACGACCGAGGTCGAGAGCAGCGCCTCCCGCGGCGGTGACCCGCCCGCCGGGACGAGCCTCAGCTCGGCCGGCATCCGCATGTACATCGAGCGGATGACCGCGAGGTAGTAGTAGAGCGAGATCGCCGTCGCGATCACGCCGGCGACGACGAGCCACCACCAGCCCGCCTCGTACGCGGCGGCGAAGACGTAGAACTTGCCGACGAAGCCGCCGGTCAGCGGGAGGCCGGCGAAGGCGAGCATGAAGATCCACATCGAGGCGCCCAGGACCGGGCGCTCCCAGCCCATCCCGCCGATGTTGTCGAGCGTGACCCGCTCGCCGAGCTCCCGCTCCCGCGCCGCGATCACGCCGAAGGCCCCGAGCGACGCCGCGGAGTAGGGGATCAAGTAGTAGAGGAGCGCCTTGGCGCCGAGCTCGTTGTTCGCCGCGACCGCGATCAGCATGAAGCCGGCGTGCGAGACGGACGAGTACGCCAGCATCCGCTTCAAGTTCCGCTGGACGAGAGCGGCGACGTTGCCCCAGGCGAGCGAGACGCACGCGATGACGGCGACGGCGACCGTCCAGAGCTCCTCCTCCGCCGGGAAGGCGGTAACGAGGATGCGCATCGTGAGGACGAGCGCGGCGGCCTTCGTCGCCGCCGACATGAAGGCGGTCACCGGCGTGGGCGCCCCCTCGTAGACGTCCGGCGTCCACATGTGGAACGGCGCCGCCGAGGCCTTGAAGCCGAGCCCGGCGAGGAGCATCGCCAGCCCTGCGAGCACGAGCCCGTCGTTCACGAGCCCCTGGTCGCTGATCGCCGCTGCGATGGCGCCGAACTCGAGCTCGCCCGTCGCCCCGTAGACGAGCGCGGAGCCGAAGAGCAGCACCGCCGACCCGAAGCTGCCGACGATCAGGTACTTGAGCCCGGCCTCGAGCGAGCTGACGCGGTCGATCTCGATCGCGCAGAGGATGTACAAGCAGATCGAGAACCATTCCAGGCCCAGGAAGAGCGTCATCAGGTTCGTTGCCTGGACGAAGAAGGCCATGCCGGCCCCGGTCGCCGCCAGCAGCGCGAAGTACTCGCCAACGTGCTCGCGGCGCGTGCGGTGGCCGTACGAGATCCCCACGGCGAGCAGGCCGGCGCCCGCGACGATCATCTGCGCCAGCGCGCCGAAGCGGTCCCTGCGGATCGCCTCCGCAACCTCGTAGGTCGCCTCGGGGCTCTTCCAGTAGAGGAGCGCCGCCGCGACCCCGGCGCCGGCGAAGCCCAGCGCCGCCACGATCGCGCCGAACGCGTGCACCGCCCTGCGCGGCAGGAGGACGGCGCCCAGCAGCGCCACGCCGGCAGCCGCCAGCAGCGCCAGAGCGGGCGCGAGCGCGAACCAGTCGACGACGGGCGTGTCCATCAGAAGGACAGGCGCTCCGTGATCGCAGCCGGCCAGGCGGAGAGGGCTAGCAGGCAGGCGACGAGCGGGACGATGACCGCCAGCTCGGCCGGGCGGAGGTCGAGCGCCTCCTCCGGCACGGCAGGCCCGACGTCCTGGTGGAGGACGCCGGAGATCAGCCGCAGCATGTACATCGCGGCGAGGACGATCGCGAACGCGCCCGCGACGGCCCAGCCCCAGCCGTCGTCGAAGATCCCCGCGAGGATCAGGAACTCACCGGCGAACGCGCTCGACCCCGGGACGGCCAGCGCGATGATCCCGGTCGCCATCAGCACGGTCGCGAGCGCCGGGCGGCCGCGCGCCATCCCGCCGAGGCGCGCGAACTCGCCCGTCGACGTCCGCCGCTCGACGGCGCCGGCGAGGAGGAAGAGCGCGGCGGAGACGAGCCCGTGGTTGACCATGTGCAGGACGGCGCCGCTCGAGCCGAGGTCGTCGAGCGAGAAGATCCCGATCGTGATCAGGCTCATCTGCGCGAGGCTCGAGTAGGCGATCACCCCGCGCACGTCGGGCGCTCGGAACGCCAGGTAGGAGCCGTAGATCAGCCCGGCGGTCGCGAGGCCGAGCACGAGCGGCTGCAGGTCGTCGGCCGGCTCGGGGAAGAGCGGCACCGCGATCGCGAGGAAGCCGAAGCCGGCCGCCTTCGAGACGACGCCGGAGAGCACCGCCGACACCTCGGCCGGCGATTCCCGGTAGGCGTCCGGCAGCCAGCCGTGGAGCGGGAAGAGCGGCGCCTTGACGGCGAAGGCGATCACGAAGCCGAGGAAGATCCAGTGGTTGTCGCTCAGACCACCCTCCGCGAGGTCGAACGACCCGCGCTCGATCCCGTAGGCGACGATCGCCGCGAGCATCAGCAGCGAGCCGGCCATCGTGTAGATGACGAACTTGATCGTCGCGCCCAGGCGACCGGGCCCGCCCCAGACGCCGACGAGGACGTAGAGCGGGATCAGCATCGCTTCGAAGAAGACGTAGAAGACGAGCAGGTCCTGGGAGGAGAAGACGCCGACGATCGCCCCGGTGAGGAAGAGCATCAGCCCGAAGTAGGCGCGTGGGCTCTCGCGCCCGGTCCAGTACGCATAGGCGATCGCCGCGGCCATCACGACGACCGTCATCCCGACGAGCCACAGCGACCAGCCGAGCAGGCCGACGTGGTAGGAGACTCCGAGGTCGCCGAACCATTCGTGCCGCTGCTCAAGCTCGATCGCGCCGTCGAAGTCGAAGCGGGTGAGGGCGTTGATCCAGATGCCGACCTCGACGAGCGCCGCCAGCAGCGCGAGCGAGCCGGCGACTTGGTTCGACCACGGGACGAGCCAGACGAGGAGCGCGGCCGCGACCGGGAAGGCGATCATCGCGGTGGTCAGCCACTCGTTCATCCGCGCACCGCCAGGAAGACGAGGGCCAGCAGCGCGGCGCCGGCGCCGAGCGCGAGCACGTAGGTCCGGAGGAGCCCCGTCTGGGCCTCACCGGTGCGGCCGGAGAGGACGCGGGCGCCGTAGGTCAGGCCCTGGATCGAGCCTGCGATCAGGGGCTGCTCGACGAAGCGGTCGAAGGCCCGCGCGATGAAGACCGCCGGCCGGTAGAAGGCCAGGTCGTACGCCTCGTCCCAGTAGAACTTGTGCTCGAGGACGCGCTGGAGCGTCGGCCGCTCAGGGACCCGGATCCGGCCGACGGCGTAGATCGCCCACGCGAGGTAGATGCCGACGAGGGCGAGGGCGACGGCGACCACGCTCGTCACGAGGTCCTGCAGCCCGCTCGCCTCCACATGCGGTTCTGCAACCGGCTCGAGGAACGTGGTGAGCGGGTGCCAGAGGCCCGCGATCTGGATCCAGCCGCCGACGACCGAGAGGACGGCGAGCGCGCCGACCGTCCACGCCATCCAGACGTTCGGCTCGTCCGCTTTCGGGGCGTGGAAGTGCTCTCGTACGAACGGCGACGGCTCGCCCCAGAAGACGATGAAGATCATCCGGAAGGTGTAGAGCGCGGTCAGGAAGGCGCCGGCGAGGCCGACCGCCCAGAGGATCTGACCGTAGAGGCCGGCGTCCAGCGCCGAGGCGAGGATCGCGTCCTTCGAGAAGAAGCCGGAGAGCGGCGGGATGCCCGCGAGCGCGAGGGCGCCGATCAGCGTCGCCGCGTAGGTGCGCGGCAGCAGCTTGCGCAGCCCGCCCATCCGCCGGATGTCCTGCTCCATCACGAGCGCGTGGATGACGATGCCGGCCGCGAGGAAGAGCAGCGCCTTGAAGAAGGCGTGCGTCATCAGGTGGAACATCGCGTTGCCGTACGAGGTGATCCCGGCGGCGAGGAACATGTAGCCGATCTGCGACATCGTCGAGTAGGCGATGACGCGCTTGATGTCGGTCTGGACGAGGGCGATCAGCCCGGCCATCAGGAGTGTGACCGCGCCGAGGCCGGCGGCGAGGTCCTGGACCGCCTCGGCCTCCTCGAAGATCGGGTTCAGCCGGACGAGCATGTAGACGCCGGCGGTCACCATCGTCGCGGCGTGGATGAGCGCGCTGACCGGCGTCGGGCCCTCCATCGCGTCGGGCAACCACGTATGGAGCGGCACCTGCGCCGACTTCGCCACGGCGCCGCCGAGCAGCCCGAGCGCGACGAGCGTCATCGCCCAGTCGCCGCCGACCTCGTCCACCCGCTCAAAGACGCTCCCGTACTCAAGGGTGCCGAGCCGCTGGACGAGGAGGATCAGGGCGAGCACCATCGTCGCGTCGCCGAAGGCGTTCATGATGAACGCCTTCTTCGCGGCGGCGATCGCCGCGGGCCGGTGCTGGTCGTACCCGATCAGGAGGTACGAGCAGAGGCCGACGAGGCCCCAGCCGGCGAGCAGGATCAGCAGGTCGCCGGCCTGGACGAGCAGCAGCATCGAGAAGACGAACAGCGCCATGTACGCGAAGAAGCGGCGCTCCTCGTCCGAGCCGTCCATGTAGCCGATCGCGTAGCCGACGATCAGGAAGCCGACGCCGGAGACGAC
>DASSSO010000230.1:0-2476 GCA_035776735.1 Gaiellaceae bacterium
GCCATGAACCCGGTCGACCACCCGCACGGCGGCGGCGAGGGCAAGTCGAAGGGCGGCCGCCACCCGGTGACGCCCTGGGGCGTGCCCACGCTCGGCAAGCGCACCCGCTCGAAGCACAAGGAATCGGACGCACTGATCATCCGGCAGCGCCGGAGAGGCAAGGAGAAGCGCTAAGTGTCGAGATCGTCCCGCAAGGGCCCGTACGTCGAGGAGCGGCTGATGAGCCGCATCGAGCAGATGAACGCTTCCGGATCCAAGAACATGATCCGGACCTGGTCGCGCGCCTCGACGATCTTCCCGGAGATGGTCGGGCACACGATCGCGGTCCACGACGGCCGCAAGCACGTCCCGGTCTTCATCTCGGAGCAGATGGTCGGTCACAAGCTCGGTGAGTTCGCCCCGACGCGGACCTTCCGCGGCCACTCGGGCGACAGGAAGACGGACGTCAAGAGGTAGTCATGGCACGCGCGAGGACACAGTCCGTCGAGGAGCGCCCTGAGGTGAGGGCGTCCGCGCAGTACCTGCGCGTCGCGCCGCGCAAGGCGCGCCTCGTCGTGGAGCACATCCGCGGCCGGTCGGTCCCGGAGGCCCGGACCGTGCTCGCGTTCACGCCGCGCGCCGCCGCGCGCGAGGTCGAGAAGATCCTCGCGTCCGCAGTCGCGAACGCGGAGGCGAACCACGGGCTCCTCGGCGACGACCTCGTCGTGGCCGCCGCCTACGTGGACGAAGGCCCGGTGATCAAGCGCTGGCGCGCCCGCGCGCGCGGCCGCGTCGCGCGGATCCACAAGCGCACCTGCCACGTCACGATCCGGCTGGCGCCGGCCGAGATCGACGGCGAGGCGAGACGGCCGCGCCGGGCCCGTGCGGCTGCCGCGGCTCCCGCCGAGACACCCGAGGCGCCCGCCGCCGAGGAGACGCAGGCGGAGGAGAAGCCGAAGCGCGCCAGCAAGCCGGCGGCCGCGAAGAAGCCTGCGGCCGCGAAGCCGAAGGCGAAGGCGGAGGCCGACGCCGAGAAGTCCGAGAAGCCCAAGCCGAAGCGCACACCGCGCAAGAAGAAGGAAGAGAGCGAGGACTCCTAATGGGTCAGAAGATTCATCCCGGCGGGATGCGCGTCGGCGTCATCCACGACTGGAAGTCCAACTGGTACACGGGCGACAAGGAGTTCGCGGACGCGCTCCAGGAGGACATCAAGATCCGCGAGCACATCCTCGGCAAGCTCTCGCATGCCGGCCTGTCCGACATCCTGATCCGCAAGGACAAGCAGCGGATCACGGTCGACATCTACACGGCCCGGCCGGGGATTGTGATCGGCAAGTCGGGCGCCGAGGTGGACGCGCTGCGACGCGACCTGCATGCGCTGACGCAGAAGAACGTCCACATCAACATCAACGAGATCAAGCGCCCCGAGCTCGACGCCAAGCTCGTCGCCCAGTCGATCGCCGAGCAGCTGGAGAACCGCGTGAGCTTCCGCCGCGCGATGAAGCGCTCGCTCGCCTCCGCGATCCGCTCGGGCGCGCAGGGCGTGAAGGTCCAGTGCGGCGGCCGCCTCGGCGGCGGCGAGATGAGCCGCTCCGAGAGCTACTCCGAGGGCCGGGTCCCGCTGCACACGATCCGCGCGGACATCGACTACGGCTTCGCCGAGGCGAAGACGACGACCGGCCGGATCGGCGTCAAGGTCTGGATCAACAAGGGCGAGATCATGCCCGAGGGCTTCGAGACGGTCGACGGCCGGCGCGACGCCCGGCTCGGCGAGCAGGACACCGCCCGCCGCAGGGGCGGCAAGACCGAGGGCCTGTCCGCCTCCCGCGAGAGCGGCCGGAGAGGCAGCGGCGACCGCGAGGGCCTCGGCCCGGTCCGCGACCGCCGTCCGCGGCGAGGGCGTCGCGGCGCCGGCGGCCAGGGCCGCGGCGGAGGCCGCCAGGAGAGCGTCGAGAAGCCGCGCACGGACGAGGACGCGACGACCGCCGAGGGCCGCGAGGTGCCGGAGCCCGAAGCGCCGGCGACGCCCGAGGCCGTCGCCGAGGCGCCCGAGTCAGGCGACGAGCCGACGGAGAAGACGGACAGCTAGATGCTCCTTCCGAAGAAGACCAAGTACCGCAAGTACCAGCGCGGCCGCCGCCGCGGGCAGGCCAAGGGCCAGACCGCGGTCCAGTACGGCGACTACGGCATCAAGGCGCTCGAGGACGGCTGGGTCACGAACCGGCAGATCGAGGCTGCCCGAATCGCGATGACCAGGAAGATCAAGCGAGGCGGCAAGGTCTGGATCAACGTCTTCCCGGACAAGCCGGTCACGCAGAAGCCCGCCGAGACCCGGATGGGCTCCGGCAAGGGCTCCCCCGAGCACTGGGTCGCCGTCGTCAAGCCCGGCCGCGTGATGTTCGAGCTCGCCGGCGTTCCCGAGCCGCTCGCCAAGGAGGCCCTGCGTCTCGCCGGCACCAAGCTCCCCGTCAAGACGAAATTCGTGAAGAGAGAGGCG
>DASSSO010000105.1:0-7908 GCA_035776735.1 Gaiellaceae bacterium
CACGCCGCCGCCGTGTTGCCCAGCTCCCACTCCTCGCGGAGCTGCGGGACGACGGCCGTCGCCGAGAACCAGGTCGTCATGGAGAGCACGAGGGCCGCCGCCAGCAGCCCCAGCGCCCTCAGAGCGGCTCGGTCCACACGAAGACGCTTCCCGGCCCGGGAAGATCCTCCGCCACCACGGCGTTCAGCAGCCCTGACGTCACCCCGCCCTGGACGATCACTCCGCCGAAGCGCGAGCGGCCCGCCGCATCCTCGTCGTAGTGGAGCGGGTTGCGGTCGCCGGTCAGCTCCGTGAAGAGCTCGATGTCTTGCTGGGTGATCCGCCGGCTGCGGCGGGCCACCGCTCCGACCTCAGCCAATGACCGCCACCAGCTCGCCGGCGAGCGTCGCGGCACCCGCAGGGTCGGCCGCGATCACGAGACAGGTGTCGTCCCCGGCGAGGGTGCCGACGATGAGCGGATGCTCGACGCGGTCGAGGGCACGCGCGATCGCGGGGGCGGAGCCGAGCTCGGACTGCACGACGACGACGTTCTGGGCCGCGACCGCCCGCAGCCCGAACGTGGACAACACGGCCGCCAGAGCCTCGCGCGGATCCGCGCGGCGCCCGTCCTGCGGAAGCACGTACCGCGGCCGGCCGAGCTGGTCGCGCGTCTTCTCCAGCCCCAGCTCGCGAATGTCGCGCGAGATCGTCGCCTGCGTCGCCCGGCACCCTTCCGCGGCGAGCGCGGCCAGCAGGTCGTGCTGGGTGCCGATCCGCCGGCGCGAGACGAGGCTTGCGATCAGCCGCTGGCGCTCCGCCTTGCCGAACGGGCGCGAGTCTGGCTGCATAGAGCGAGCATAGTTATCGAGGTGGCGCGCAGGTTTCCCGATGCCCCGGCGCGGTAAGTTTCTCCCGACGATGCTCCGCAGGCTCACCTGGACCCTCATCTACGGCCTCTTCGGCGCCCTCGCCGCGATCGCCGCGCGCCTCGCGGCCTCGCGCGTCTACCGGCTCGTCACCGGCGAAGAGCCTCCGGTGAAGAAGTGACGGCGAAGGCCGACCAGGTCGTCGACCGCGCCGCCGACGGACTGCGGAAGCTCGCCGATCGGGTTGCCGCGGAGGGCGGCGTCGCGTCGATGCTGGCGGAGCCGCTGGCCGAGGACGCGGTGTTCCTCCGCAAGCTGAAGCCGAGCCTGATCGCCGCCCGGGTCAGAGGCGAGGCGCCGGTGAGCCGGCCGGTCGGGAACGGCGCGCCCGCCGCGCCGGTCGGGCCGCAGCTCGGCGCCAGGCCGACACGCAGGAAGGGCGGAGGGCCGAACCCGTTCCTCGTCGTCGGCGCGGCGCTCGTCGCCGGCATCGTCGTCGCCAAGCTCATCGACTGGAGAGGCCATGGCTACCCCCGAGACTGAGACGCAGCCCGGCCTCGGCGCGGCGGCGAAGGAGGTCGCCGAGCACGCCAGCACCATCGCCCGGCTCGAGATCGAGCTCGCGTCGCTCGAGCTGAAGAAGAAGGTCGCCGCGATCGGCCTCGGTCTCGGCCTCCTCGGCGGTGCGCTCATGGTCGGCTTCTACGCGATCGGCTTCCTCTTCGCGACCGCCACCGCCGGGCTCGCGACCTTCCTCCCCGTCTGGCTCTCGCTGCTGATCGTCACCCTCGTCCTGCTCGCCGTCACCGGGCTCCTGGCCTGGCTGGGCGTCCGCAGCCTCGACCGAGGGACGCCGCCCGTGCCGCAGCAGGCGATCGACGAGGCGAAGCTCACGACTCAAGCGCTGAAGAGCAATGGCGGCAGGTAACTCGCGCTCGCTGGAGCAGGTCCGGCTCGAGCTCGAGACCGAGCGCGAGCGCCTCGCCGAGGCCGTCGACACGCTTCGCGCCGGGGTGAAGGAGGCCACCGACGTGCGCTCCAAGCTCCGCGCGCACCTGCCGGTCGCTGCGGCCGGAGCCGCGGGGCTCGGCTTCCTCCTCGCCGGCGGAGTCGGCGCGACGATGAGGCTGTTTGCACGCCGGGGTCGCGAGGGCAAGGAAAAGGCCCGCTTCGGCCGCTTCTCCTTCGTCGACCGCGACTGACCCCGACGCAGGCCACGTCCCACCGAGCCCGAGGTGGAGGTCGATCACCGGGCCGACGTTCACACCGCCGGTGGGGAGAACGCGGACCTGGTGAAGCCGGCCCGGCGATCGCGTTCGGGCTAGGTAGCCCTGAAGCTCCCTCGCATCCGCGCGGGGCGCGGGTCGCTAACGAACCGGTAGGTCCTGCCCTTCCGGAAGGTCACCGTCCAGGTCACCGTGCCCCGGAAGCGGGCCGTCGTCCTCTTGTTCACGCCCGGGCCGGCGAGGTGGAAGTTGTCCTTGGCCGAACGGTCGCGGATCACGATGCGGTAGCGGCCGGCCTTGAGCCGGGTCACGCGAGCGCCGCTCCTCGTCCGGAGCGTGATCGTGGCGCCGGGCCCGACCGTCGCGGTGAGCGTCGGCGGCCTCGCCGGGGGTGGAGGAGGCGTGGGCGGCCCGCCGCCCGTCGTGAAGGTGCCGTTCATCTGCCCCGGGTGCGGGTCGCACTGGAAGCGGTAGCGCTGCTTGTCCTGGAGGGTGACCGTCCAGGTGACGGTCTCGACGGCCTCGACGTCGGTGCGCTGGTCGACGCCGGCGCCCGACAGGTGGAAGTTGTGGTGCATCGAGCGGTCGCGGACCTCGATCGTGTACGTCCCGGCCGGGATGTCGCGGACCGGCGTCCCGTTCTCGTGCGTCAGGGTGATCGTGAAGGAGTCGTTCTCGCCCACGGTCCCGATCAGCTTTGTCTGAGCCAGGGCGACGGTGGGCGATGCGAGCGCCGCCAGCACGGAACAGGCGGCGAGAACCAGGAGTCGTGTGCGGTGCGTCATGTCCCCCTCTACTGCTTGGCGTCGTCTTCGGTTTGGCAGAGGCTTAGACTCGCACTATGCGCCTTCGGAAGAACGCAAAGGTCGACCTGATCAAGCGCGTGCCGCTCTTCGCCGAGCTCGGTGGCAAGGAGCTCGAGGAGGTCGCGTCGATTGCGGACGAGATCGACCTGCCCGAGGGCAAGGAGCTGACGGTCGAGGGGCAGTCGGGCCGCGAGTTCCTTGTGATGATCGAGGGCACGGCCTCGGTGCGCCAGGGCGACCGCGAGGTGAACCGCCTCGGCGCCGGCGACTTCTTCGGCGAGATCGCGCTCGTCGAGGACCGGCCGCGCACGGCGACCGTGGTCGCCGAGACCCCGGTCCGCACGCTCGTGATCACGGATCGCGCGTTCCGCTCGCTGCTCGAGCGCTCACCGGAGATCGAGAGCAAGGTGCTGAGCGCCCGCAACGCCCGGCTCAGCCCGGACGACTCCCTCTGAGGAGAGCTAGGCGCGCAGCTCGGCGCCGAAGTGCTTGCCGAGCGCCTCGACGATCTTCTCGCGCAGCGCGGCGGCGTCCTCGTCGGTCAGCGTCCGCTCGGGCGAGCGGAACTCGACGCGGAACGCGATCGACTTGCGCCCCTCGCCCACCTGCTCGCCGCGGTAGACGTCGAAGGGCGTCATCCTCCGCAGCTCCGGGCCCGCCGCCTCCCGCGCGGCCGCGACGAGGTCACCGGCGGGAACGTCCTCACCGACTGCGAACGCGAGATCCTGGCGGAGCGCCGGATAGGTGATCACGTCCTCGTAGGGCCGCATGGTCGGCGCCGCGCCGGCCAGGCCGCCGAGGTCGAGCTCGAAGGCGCTCCAGTCGCCGTCCAGCAGTCCCGGGCGCACCTCGCCGACGACGCCGAAGTCGAGCCTCGCCGTCTTGCCCGGATGCAGGAGCTCGTGCTCGCCGCGCTCGAACGCCGCCTCGATGCCGAGGGCGTGCAGAACGGTCTCGACCGCGCCCTTGACTCGGCCGAACGGGCCCTCGGTGACGCCTGCGACGCGCAGGCGCTCGTCCGGCAGCTTCCCGGCCGGCAGGTAGACGTGCGCGATCTCGAACAGCGACACACCGCTGTTCCCGACCGACTGGTTGTACCGCGCCGCCTCGAAGAGGCTCGGAAGCAGCGTCGTCCGCAGCACGGCCATGTCCTGCGACTGCGGCTGCGGGATGCGCAGCGCGTCCGGATGCGGGTCGTCCGCCACCAGGCTCGGCGTGTACGCCTCCGAGAGCCCGGCCCCGAGGAGCGCGTCCTCGACCAGCCGCCGCAGCCGCTGCTCGCGCGAGAGCCGGCCGAACATCTCCTGCCGCCGGGGGAGCGTGAACGGGATCTCCTCGAGCTCCATCCGCGCCACCTCCTCGATCAGGTCGACCTCGCGGGTGACATCTCGTAGGCGCCAGGTCGGCACGCGGGCGCCGAGGTCGGCCGAGACCTCGAACCCGAGCGCCTCGAGGATCCGCCGCTGCTCCTCGGCGGGCACCTCCAGCCCAAGGAGCGCCGAGGTCCGCTCCGGCCGGAGCCGGATCGTCGGAGGCTCGGGGAGCTCGGCGTGGACGTCGCTCTCGCCGACCCAGCGGGCGCCGGCGAGCTCGGCGAAGAGCTGGCTGCAGAGCGTCGCGGCCTGCGGCGCGAGATACGGGTCGATGCCCTTCTCCCAGCGGCCGGAGGCCTCGGAGCGAAGCCCGAGCCGCTCCGACGTCCGCTGGATCCCGCTCGGCTCGAAGTTCGCCGCCTCGAGCAGCACGTCCGCCGTCTCCTCCCCGACCTCGCTGTCCTCCCCGCCCATGACCCCGGCGATCGCCACGGGGCGCTCGGCGTCCGCGATCACGAGGTCGTCCGGGATGAGCGTCCGCACGACGCCGTCCAGCGTCCGGATCTCCTCGCCGGCCGCCGCCCGCCGGACGACGATCCGGCCCTCGGCGAGGCGCGAGTGGTCGAACGCGTGCAGCGGGCTCCCGAGCGCGAGCATCACGTAGTTCGTCGAGTCCACGACGTTGGAGATCGGGCGCATGCCGGCCGCGGTGAGGCGGGCCCGAAGCCACGGCGGCGAGGGCCCGATCCGGACCTCTCGGAAGAGGCGCCCGACGTAGCGCGGGCAGCGCTCGAGGTCCTCGACGCGGATGTCGACCTTCTCGTCGCCGTTTCGGTCGGGGTCGGTCCCGGGCATGGGCCGAAGCTCGCCGCCGACGACCGCGGCGACCTCGCGGGCGAGGCCGTAGATCGAGAGCAGGTCGGCCCGGTTCGGCGTCGTCTCGATCTCGAGGATCTCCTCGCCGAGCGGGAGGACGTCCGCGAGCGGCGTCCCCGGCTCGGGGCCGTCGTCGAGGACGAGGATGCCCGAGTGGTCGGTCCCGAGCTCGAGCTCGCGCTCCGACAGGATCATCCCCGAGGAGCTCTCGCCCCGGAGCTTCACCTCCTCCAGCCGCTGGCCGCCGGGCAGGACGGCGCCGGGGAGCGCGACGGCGACGGTCGCGCCCTCGCCGAAGTTCCAGGCGCCGCAGACGATCTGCCGCGGCTCCGCCTCGCCGACGTCCACGCGGCAGAGCTGGAGCCGGTCGGCGTTGGGATGCTTCCCCGCCTCGACGACGCGGCCGACGCGGAAGAGCCCGAGGTTGCCGTCCGTGTCGGCGACCCCGACCCGGCTGATCCGCTCGACCTCGCAGGTCGTGATCGCGAGCCGGTCGGCGATCTCCGCGGTCGGCACGCCGACGTCGACGTACTCGCGGAGCCAGCTCATCGGGACCTTCATCAGAACTGCTCCAGGAGTCGCAGGTCGTTCTGCCAGAGCGCCCGGAGGTCGGGGAGCCCGTGCCGGAACATGGCGATCCGCTCCAGGCCCCAGCCGAACGCGAACCCGGAGACCTTCTCCGGGTCGTAGCCGACGAACTCGAACACGTTCGGGTCGACCATGCCGGCGCCGCCGATCTCGATCCACCCCGACCACTTGCACACGCGGCAGCCGCTGCCGTCGCAGAGGAAGCAGGAGACGTACGCTTCGACCGACGGCTCGGTGAAGGGGAAGAAGTGGGTCGCGATGCGGGTCTCGCGATCCTCACCGAAGAGCGAGCGGAGCAGGTGCTGGAGCGTGCCCTTGAGGTCGGCGAGCGTGATGTGCTCGTCGACGGCGAGCCCCTCGACCTGGTGGAAGATCGGATAGTGGGTCGGATCGGCCGTGTCCCGCCGGTAGCAGCGGCCGAGCGAGACCATGTAGATCGGGGGCTCACGCTGCTCCATCGTGTGGATCTGGGCCGGCGAGGTCTCCGAGCGCAGGACGACGTCGCCGTCCAGGTAGAAGGTGTTGAGCGGCGAGCGCGTCGGGTGCGTCTCGGGCATGTTGAGCGCGTCGAAGAGATAGCGCGTCGTCTCGACCTCGCGACCCTCGACCACCTCGTAGCCCATGCCGAGGAAGATGTCCTCGACCTCGCGGCGCACCTGGCTGATGAGGTGGAGATGGCCGCGGCGGTGCCCGTCGCCGGGAAGCGTGACGTCGATCCGCTCCTCGCTCAGCGCACGGTCGAGCTCGAGCCGCTCGAGCTCCGCCTGCCGGTCGGCGACGGCGGCTTCGATCCGCTCGCGGGCCGCGTTGAGGGCCATGCCGGTCTCTCGGTCGCGCACCTCGCGCAGCGCCTGCTTGAGCTCGCTCTTCCGGCCCAGGTAGCGGACGCGCGCCTCGTCCAGCTCGTCCGTCGTCGACGAGCCGGCGACGGCCCTCAGCGCCTCGGTGACGAGCGCGTCAGCGTCCAAGACGGCCCCGGGTCGAGTGTCTGCGGGTCGGCGGCTCTGGCGTCAGCGCCGGTCCCCGGACTCGAGCCGGGGCCGGGTAAACGGGGAATCCATGCGCCTCTCTGCCATGGGCACACGATAACGGAGAATGGTGTCGTGGACATCTACGCGCCGTTCGCGGAGATCTACGAGGAGTGGTCGGCCCCGATGACGGAGGACGTGCCGTTCTACGTGGAGCTGGCCCGGGAAGCGGACGGCCCGGTCGTCGAGCTCGCCGTCGGCACGGGAAGAGTCGCCGTCGCCGTCGCGGAGGCGATCGGGCGGCGCGTGATCGGCATCGACCGCTCGCCGGCCATGCTCGCGAAGGCACGGAAGGCCGCCGACGCGGCGCGCGTCGACCTCGAGCTGCGCGAGGCCGACATGCGGGAGCTCTCGCTGGACGAGCCGGCGGCGCTCGTCTACTGCCCGTACCGGTCGCTCCTCCACCTGCCGACCTGGGCCGACCGCCGGACGGTCTTCGAGCGGGTCGCCGCCTCGCTGGAGCCCGGCGGCCGCTTCGCCTGGAACGCCTTCGTCTTCGATCCGCACATCGCGGTCCGGATGGACGGCGTCGCGCGACCGCACCTCGACTCGGAGACGCTCTGGGAGTACGTCGCACACCACCCGGAGGACAACCGGATCGACATCACGGCCTACACGGGCGAGCCCGGGCTGAATCCGAGGAACCTCCAGCTCTGGTGGCTGACGCGCTCCGAGTGGGACGGGTTGATCGACGTCTCCGGCCTGGAGGTCGAGGCGCTCTACGGCTGGTTCGACAAGCGGCCGTTCGACGACGAGAGCCGGGAGTTCGTATGGGTCGCGCGGAAGCCCGAATAGCGTCGCCCTACGACGCGATCGCGGAGCTCTACGACCCGTGGAGCCTGAGCGTGACCGAGGACGTACCCTTCTACGTCGCCGAGGCGCGAAAGGCGGGCGGGCCGGTGGTCGAACTCGGCGTCGGCACCGGCCGGATCGCCCTCCCGACGGCGGCCGCCGGGGTGCCGGTCATCGGCGTCGACTCGTCAACGGGCATGCTCGACGTCTGTCGGCGCCGGGCCGAGGAGGCCGGCGTCGCGCACCTGCTCGACCTTCGGCTCGGCGACATCTCCGAGCCGCCGGTGCGCGAGCGGGTTTCGCTCGTCACCTGTCCCTTCCGCGCCTACCTCCACCTCCCGGACACGCCGGCGCGGCTCCGTGCGCTGCGAACGGCGCGCGAGCTGCTCGTCCCCGGCGGCCGTCTGATCTTCGACGTCTTCGCGCCGAGTCGC
>DASSSO010000130.1:0-15383 GCA_035776735.1 Gaiellaceae bacterium
AGGCTCGCCTCCTCCTCCAGGTCTGCCTCCACCTCCCTCGCGTACACGAGGCACTCGTCCTCCGCTCCCCGGCCGGCGGTGATCGCCGCGAGCACCAGCAGCGACTGGACGCGGGGAAGCCACAGGTCGAGCTCGCGCGACAGGGCGAGCCCCTCGGAGGCCGCTGCGAGCCCTTCGTTGAGGAGCCCCGCTCGACAGGCGTGCCACGCCTGCTGGTAGAGCAGGTACGGCAGCAGGCCGACCGCCCCGTCCGCACGGGCCAATCCGACGTCTCTCAGCGCGTACTCGCAGGCGTCCCGCGAGCGATCGAGCCACTCGAGGGCTCCGGAGACGCGCATCAACCCGAGTGGATCGAGCTTGGCGGCCTGCGCGGCTGCGACCGCCTGCTCGAGGAGCGGAACGCCCTCGTCCGAGCGCCCGACGTAGCAGAGCACCCAGCCGCGCGTGAGCGTGACGAGGTCGCGGAGATCGCCGTTGGGAAGCCCGGCCGCCAGAGCCTCGGCCCGCTCGGCCGCTGCCAGCATTCCCTTGGCGTCGGCCACTCCGAGCTGGGCGCTGCAGGCCTCCGTGCAGATCTCGACCGCGAGCGGCAGGTCGATCTCTTCGAGCAGCTCCGACGCCTCGACGAGAACGCCGGCGGCCTCCCTCGGCCTGCCGCAGAAGTACTTGATCCGCCCCTGGAGGCGGAGGGCCGCCGCCCGCAGCCTCGGGTCCTGCTGCCGGAGCGGCTCGGCGAGCAACGCCAGCGCGTCGTCGGACCGTCCCGCGCTGAGGGCGGCCTCGGCCGCGGCGAAGAGCCGACGCGGCCTCGCCTCGTCGTCCGCGGTCAGGCTCGCCGCGCGTTCGAGCGCGGCGGCCGCGGCCGCGTAGCTCGACCGCGCCCGCGCCTGGTGCGCCGCTTCCTCCAGCGCGATCGCTGCCTCCTCGTCGGCGCCGATCGCCGCTCCGGCGAGGTGCCATGCAAACCGCTCCGGGTCACCGCGGGCGCGCAGCGCGTCAGCGAGCGCCCGGTGCGCAGCCCGGCGCTCCGAGGGCGGAGCAGCGTGGAAGACGGCCGAGCGGACGAGCGGATGCCGAAACCGGATTCGACCGTCCGTGACGGTCAGCAGGCTCGCGTCCTCGGCCGGCTCGAGCGCGCCGCGCCCGATTCCGCTCGACTCGAGCGCCGTCGCCACCGTCTCGGCGTCGTCGGAGAGCGAGACCGCCGCCAGGACGAGCGCACGGCGAGCGTCGGCGGGCAGCGCTTCGGCCCGCGACGCGAAGGCTCGCTCCAGCGTCGGTCCGGCCGGAACGGGGTCGGGCAGCGGCTCGCGCCCGGCGAGCTGTTCTGCGCTCAGGACGTTCCCGAGCTCGACGAGGGCGAGGGGGTTGCCGCGCGTCGCCGTGCACAGCCGCTCGGCGACGTGTGACGCGACCGCCCGCCCTTCGTCCCCGGCGAGCAGCAGCACAGCATCGTCGGGCTTCAGCGTGGCGAGCTCGTGCTGCTCGAGCGCCGGCGCGTCGAACGTTCGCTCGATTCCCTCGCGTACCGCGAGGAGGACGGCAACCGAGTCCGCAACGAGCCGCTTCGCGGAGAAGAGCAGCGCATCCAGGGTCGCGTGATCGAGGCAGTGGGCATCGTCCACGAGAATCACCAGCGGGTCGTCCTCCGCAGCGGCCGCGATCAGGCTCAGGGTCGCCGCGCAGACCGAGAAACGGTCGTGCAGCTCCGCTTCGCCCATTCCGAGCGCGCTCTCGAGCGCCCTGGCCTGCTGCGGAGGAATCTCGGGAAGGTGCTCGAGCAGCGGCCGCATGAGCTCGAGCAGGCCCGAGAACTGGAGCTCCGCCTCGTGCTGGACGCCGAGGGCGCGGACGACGGTCATCCCTTCCGCCTGCTCGGCGGCATAGTCGAGCAGCGCCGTCTTCCCCATGCCGGCCTCGCCCCGGATCACCAGGGCGGCGCTGCGTCCCTGCCGTGCGCCCTCGAGGAGTTCGTCGATGCGCACGCAATCGGCTTCTCGGCCGACGAGCACGCTTCAACGGTAGACCCCTGGTGCCAAATTCGCCATGATCCGGACGATGAGCTGGTACGAGTTCTGGCTCTTCCTGCACGTCGCCGCGGCGATCGTCTGGGTCGGAGGCGCGACGGCGATCCAGGCCTTCGGCATCCTCACCAAGCGGGCGGCCGACCCCGCGAAGACTGCGTTCTTCGCCGCCAACGTCTCGACCACGGTGATGTGGGTCTTCCTGCCCGCGGCGGTCGTCGTGCTGGCCTCCGGCGTGGGCCTCACCGAGGAGGGCCGCTGGGACTGGGGAGAGCCGTTCATCGCCGGCGGGCTCGTCCTGACGGCGATCGTCGCGCTCGTCGCGTTCGGATTCCTGGCTCGAGCCCTGGGCAGCGCCGGCGCCAGGCTGGCCGCCGAGGGCCCGAGCCCGTCTCTCGCACTCCGGCTGAGAAACCTCGTCTGGCTCTCGCGTGTGCTGCTCGGAACCCTCGTGGTGATCGTCTTCCTGATGACGGTCAAGCCCGGAACCTGAGCCGAGCACTCCGAGATCTCGCCGCGCACAGACGAGGGGGAGGCGTCTCCGCCTCCCCCTCGGGCCGCATTTGCCGGCTCCCTGCGGTTACTGCCGCTTGCTCTTCGAGGAGACGCACCTGCCGAAGGCAGACGCGGTCTTCCCGCCGTAGCGGGCAGTGAATGCCGTTCGATCCTGGGCGCGCTCCGCCTTGCAGGCCCTCGCGGCCTTCATCGTCGCCGCCTCCTGCTTGGCGTTGGCCGCCTGCGTCTTCGAGGAGACGCACTTGCCGTACGCGTTCCGGTCGTTGTCGTTCCTGCCGTAGAACTCGCCGAAGGACTTGCCGTCGTGCGAGGCGCGGAAGTCGGCCTCCGGCATGTCCCTTTCGGCCGCACAGGCCTTTGCCGCGTTCGTGCGGTTGGCAGCGGCGGCGCGGGCGTGCTTGGACACGCACTTGCCCATGGCGTTCGCGCCGGAGCCACCGGGCGCGTACATCGATCTGAAGTTCGCCGCACCGAGGGTAGCGAGTTCGTTCTTACAGAACTGCGCCGGGCTCTTGCCCTGCCCGCCGCTCTGGGCGAAGGCCGCCGGCACGAGCACCGCGGCGGCCAGGAAAAGTGGAAGGAAATACCTCATGAAACGTGCTCCTTGAGGAGAGGTGGGGGAACCGGTTGTCGAGGAGGTAGACCCTTCGGAGGCCGAAAACCGGCGGATTCCGCTCGTAAAAATTCCGTAAGCGGGCCGCACACGACCGCCTCGGCCCGCATAGTTGGAGTGATGTCAGCGCTGTTTCGCGCGACCGGCGACTCGGGTTTCGACCGTCTGTATCGCCGCCACGCCACGTCCGTCTACCGCTACGTGTACGCCGTCCTCGGCAATCACTCGGACGCCGAGGACGTCACGCAGCAGACGTTCCTGAACGCGTACCGAGCGATCGCGGGCGGAACGACGCCGCGCAAGGCCGAGAACTGGCTGGTGACGATCGCCCACAACGAGCTGCGGCGCCACTTCCGGAAGACCCACGGCCGGGCGCTCGAGGTCGAGCTCGACGAGGAGCTCGCGCAGCCTGCGCCCGAACGGAGCGATCCGAGCCTCGCCGACGTCCTGCGCGCACTCCAGCACCTGCCGCCCGCGCAGCGCGCAGCGCTCGTCATGCGCGAGTTCGAGGGGCGCTCGTACGCGGAGATGGCGCAGATCCTGGACGTGACCCAGGACACGCTCGAAGGGTTGATCTTCCGCGGCCGCCGCGCGCTCGCCGAGCAGCTCGAGGGAGCGCTGACGTGCCCGGAGGCGGAAGAGGCGCTGATGCGCCGCCTGGACACCCGGCTGGCGCGCCGCGAGGCGCGCCGGCTGCGCGACCACCTGCGCGAGTGCCCGACCTGCGTCCGCTTCGAGACGGTTCAGAAGCGTCAGCGCTCGCTGCTCAAGGGGCTGTCGGTGCTCCCGATCCCGGCCTCGCTCTACGTCTTCCGTGGTGAGCAGGCCGCGCTCGCCGCCGGCCTCGGCGGCGGCACTGCGGCCGGCGGAACCGCGGCCCTCGGCGGCGGTGGCGCGGCGGCCGCGGCGGCGGCGGGCGCATCGGGGCTCGTCGTGAAGGCAGCCGCCGTCGTGGCGAGCGCAGCCGTCGTCGGCGGCGTGGGCTACGGCGTGACGGCGGGGTCCGCCACGACTGCGGCGGCCGAGCCGAAGGTCTCGCACGTGGCGGCCGTCGACGAGACCCGCCTGGGGCGGCGGGCCGAAGAGGTCAAGGTCGCACTTGCACGGGGCGAGCGGCCCGGGCCGGCGCGACCGGCGAACGCGCGGGCGCGGCGGATTACAGCCGCGCAGACGCGGCCGGCTCCGGCCTCCCGAGCGAGGCGCGCGAAGAACGACGTCGGCCGGGCGCGGGGGCACGAGACGGCCGCGCGCGCAGCGAAGGAGAGCAGCCGCAGCCTCGGCAGGCCTGCAAAGTCCCCGGCCGTAGCCGCGCGGCGCGAGCGGGGCCGGAGCCCCGCCGCGCCCAAGCGCGCCGAGCCCAACCGCGCACGCGCGCCCTCGTCCAAGGCGAAGCGGGCCGGCGCGAAGTCGCCCCCGGCCGACCAGGCGCCCTCGCCGCCGAGTGCGTCGGCGAATGGTGGGAACGCGGCCGAGGCGCCCGGACGCGAGCTTCGCCCCGAACTTCCGAAGTGACCGGCTCCTACCTGGTCAACCTGCCCTGGATCTGACCGTCCGGGTACGTGGCCGTGTGCACGTTCACGTAGTAACCGCCCGGGGTTCGGACGATCTGCTGGAGCACCGCCTTCTCGACGGTGGTGCAGCCGCTCGACGTCCCGGCCGTCGGCGCCGTCAGCGGCACGACCATGGCGCCGGTGCCGACACGGTGGATGTGCGCGCCCGTGACGTCCGTGAGCCCGGTGACGACCAGCTTCGCGCAGAGCCTGTCGAGCCCGAGCCGGATCGTGATCGCGGCGGTGCCGGACCCGGTCGCTCCCTGGCCGGGCTGCAGGGTGGCCGTGAGCTTGACCCCCTGGCCGGGCTCGCTCCCCGACGGGCACGCGTTGGCGCCCGGCAGTAGCAGATCGCCCGTGTGGCGCATGTGGCCGCGAAGAGTCTTGCCGGCCGACGAGCTCGGGTGCGTGACGGCCCGGCTCGACACGGTGATCCGCCGGTACGGATTCGACCCCGAGCCGGTCTTGTGACAGATCGTGACCCGGGTCGGCGCCGTCGTGATCGTGGGCGCCGGGGTCTCGGACGCCGGCGGGCAGGCGGCGGTGCCTGCGACCACGACGTCACCCGTGTGGCGGAGATGCGCTCGGAGCAGGCGCCCCGCAGTCGACTTCGGCTTCGTCAGCGCCCGGCTTGAGACGGCGATCCGGCGCCACGGATTGGACTCTGAGCCCGTCTCGTGACAGATGGTCAGCTTCGAGGGAGCCGCGGCGATCCGCATCGGAGCACCCTCTCCCTGGGCGGTCACGGCCGCGCCGGCGAGCAACGCCGGGACGGCGGCGACAATCGCGATGAATAGACGCTTCACGTCGTACCTCCTGTTTCGTCCTGGCCTCCGCAGTCTTCCCGCTCCGTGCCCCTTCAAGCGCCCATTCGAACCGGATTTGCAGTTCCCTTACACGCGTCTCCTCGGGAAATCGCTTCGCGCCGCGCGATACTTCGACGTAATGGCCTCGGATGACGAACGCCGCGCCGGGCTCACCGACGCGGCCGGGCGTGCCGCCTTCTTGTCGGCGCGGGCGGCCGCGCGCGCCTGGCGGGGGCCGATCGAGGAGGCCGTCGACGAGGTGCTGTCGGCGCCCGAGCTCGCACGCGTCGTCGACCGGGCGCTCGCCGGGTCGCTGCCGGAGGAGCTCACGCGCTCGCTCGTGCGCCACCGTGTGCTCGAGCGCATCGTCGCAGAGCTCGCGGAGAGCGGCGAACTGGAACGCCTGCTGACCGCGGCGCTGGCCAGCCCTCGGACGCTCGAGCTCACGGACCGGGTGCTCGAGAGCGACGAGACGCAACACGCGCTGGGTCATGTCGCCTCGAGCCCCCAGCTTCGGGATGCGGTTGCCCGGCAGACGAGCGGGCTCGCCGACGAGGTCGTCGGCGGCGTCCGCGCCTCCGCCGCGCGGCTCGACGACCGCGCCGAGCGGATCGTGCGCCGCCCCGCCCGCACGGAGCGCCCGATCTACGGCGGGATCGTGACGCGGGCGATCGCGCTGGCGGCGGACGCGGCCCTGACGATCGTCATGTTCATGTCGGTCGTCGGCGTGTCCGCGCTCGTGGCGTCGCTGGTCGGGAGCCTCCGCCCGGCGTGGCTGGCGGGCGTCCTGCTCGGCTCCGGCTGGATGGTGCTCGTGGCCGCCTACTTCGTCCTCTTCTGGAGCGCGGCCGGGCAGACACCCGGGATGCGGCTCCTCGGCGTGCGCGTGCGCGGTCCCGACGGCAAAGGCCTCTCGATCGGCCGCTCGCTCCTGCGCCTCGTCGGGCTCCTGCTCGCGATCGTGCCGATGTTCGCCGGCTTCCTGCCGGTGCTCTTCACCGAGCGGCGACGCGGGTTGCCGGACTACCTGGCGGGAACCGTCGTCGTGTACGACGGCCCGCGCGTCTCGAGCCCCGTTGACGCCGCGCCCGGCCGGGAGTAGCGTCGCCGGCGAAGGAGGTCGTCATCGAAGCCCTGCTCGCAGCCGTCCTCGCTCCCGCGTTGCCCTACCTGCTCCGCGCCGGGAAGCGGGCGGGAGAGAACGTCGCCGACGCAGTCGGCGACGAAGCAGCCCGGCTGGTCAAGGCGCTCTGGCAGAAGGTCGGCCCGAAGATCGAGGAGAAGCCGGCGGCGGTCGAGGTCGCCCAGGACGTCGCCGACGACCCGTCGAACGAGCCGGCCCTCAAGTCGCTGGAGTACCAGATCGGGAAGCTGCTCGCCGCAGATCCCGGCCTCGCGGGCGAGGTTCGCAGTCTCCTCGAGCAGGCGCAGCAGTCGGGAGTCGTCCTGAGCGGAGGGCAGCATGCCGAGACCGGAGGGGTGATCGCCGGCCAGATCTTCGGCGGCGTGCAGACGGGAGGGTCGGACCGCTAGGAGGTTTGGCGGGAAAGCGCTCGTTGCCAGGGTGCGCTGGCCGTTCCCAGGCAAGGACGCAGGGAGCGCCCGTATCAATGCGATACGGGCGCGACTGAGGACGCCGTCCTGGGGGCGGGCAGCGCGGTCTGGCGGCACAGCCGGTTTGCGCCAAACCCTCCCTAGTCCGGCGCCCGGCGCATCGCGAAGGTGCCCGCGGTCATCAGCGCGGCGCCGGCGAGGAAGAGGATCGCGCCCAGCGGGAGCCAGGGCGTGGCGTCGAACCCGACGTCGGTGCCTATGTCGTTCAGGCACTCCCGCAGCTGCTCCTGCTGTGACGGGTCGCCGAACTTGTCCTGGCATTCCTCCTGCTCGGAGAAGTCCCCGAACGAGCTCGCGCTCTCCGTGATGGCGCGGACGATCGGGTACCCCCAGGAAGCGAAGCCGGCGAATGCGAGCACGGTTCCGGCGATGATCAGGAAGCGGGCGACACCGCGTGCCTGCACGAGCGTCGAGAGCCCGCTCGCGTCGACGACGGTCTTCACGCCGCCGTAGATCACGCCGGCGACCACGCCGCCGTGCTCGGCGCGCTGCCCGCCCTCGAGCGAGACGTCGACGTCGGGTGGTGCCGGGGCCGCGTCCTCCACGACGACGGTGAGGACGGTGTTGCCCAGGATTAGCCGGTCGCCGCGCCGGAGGATCGTCCGTCCGGTGATGCGGGTGCCGTTGACGTACGTCCCGTTGGTCGAGTCGAGATCGCGAATCGCGAGGTCGCCGCCCGCCGTCCAGGTGACGTCGGCGTGCTCGTGCGAGACGGTGTCGTCGCCTGCGAGCGTGCCGGACCGCCCGAGGAGAACGCCCTCCGGAGGCACGTCGAGGGTGTGTCCGGCCGCCGGCCCCTCGATCACGTCGAGCGAAACCCGGGTCACCGTCGCGGCCAACGCTACTCCTGCGAGTCGGCGCAGGCAATCGTCCCGAACGTAGGCTCCCGCGGTGGCCATCCGCGCGCTGCTCTTCGACTTCGACGGACTGATCGTCGACACCGAGACGCCGTCGTACGCCTCCTGGCAGGAGGTCTACCGCGAGCACGGGCAGGAGCTGCCGCTCGACCGCTGGGCGGCGATCATCGGCACGACCGGCGGCTTCGAGCCGCTCGACTACCTCGAGCAGCTGCACGGGCCGATCGACCGGGAGGAAGTGAGCACCCGGCGCCGGGAGCGCGAGCTCTCGCTCCTCGAGGTCGAGGAGCTCCGGCCCGGGATCCTCGACTACCTGGAGGAGGCCGGCCGGCTCGGGCTGCGGACTGCGATCGTCTCCAGCTCGTCGCGCCAGTGGGTCGACCGGCACCTGGCCCGGCTCGAGCAGGCAGAGCACTTCGACGAGATCGTGACCGCCGACCGCGACCCCGAGCGCTCGAAGCCGCGGCCGACGCTCTACCTGGAGGCGCTCGACCGTCTCGGCGTCGGCGCCGGCGAGGCGATCGCGTTCGAGGACTCGCCGAACGGCGTCACCGCCGCGAAGGCGGCGGGGATCTACACGGTCGCGGTCCCGAACGGCGTCACGGTCGCGCTCGGGCTCGGGCACGCCGACCTGCTGCTCGAGTCGCTCGCGGAGCTTCCGCTCCGCGAGCTTCTCGAGTCGTTGCCGCGTTAGCGTCTATTTCGCTACAGGCGATCGCGGTCGCCGGCACTACCGGCGCCGTAGTAGCCGCCGATCTCGTCGCGGTACTCCGGGTCGCGGTAACGCGACTCGTCGAACTCCGGCGCGTTCTTGATCTCGTCCTTCGTGCGGTTGACGTAGACCGTCTCGCCCGCGGAGTCGACGCGGTCGATCACGCCCGCCGGCAGGAGGACCTTCTTCCCGAAGATCCAGGGACCGGTGTCGACGACCATGTAGCTGCCGCCCACCTCGTTCGTCGCCTCGTCGATCTTGCCAATCGAGCCGTCGATCGCCTCGACGCCGAAGCCGGTCAGATCCATCGTGCCGATCGTGGTGTCGCGGTGCGTCCAGAGATCCGTGGACATCCATCCTCCTTTGTCGGGTTCCAGGGAGGTCTGCCCGGGACTCGCGGACGCAAACCTGCTACCGATAACAGTCCGGTGAACCAGCCCGATTGGAACGAGCTCGACCTTCAGGCGCTCACGCGCGAGCTCAGAGCTGCGCTGCCCGCGGCCGAGGCGGAGAAGATGATCT
Source organism: Gaiellaceae bacterium (assembly GCA_035776735.1). Taxonomy (GTDB): domain Bacteria; phylum Actinomycetota; class Thermoleophilia; order Gaiellales; family Gaiellaceae; genus JACDAN01. Next base: position 9,215 of record DASSSO010000130.1, read on the forward strand.
GGGCCTTCGAGCGGGCGCTCGCGGTCGCCCGCATCGACGGCGATCTGCTCCGCTACCTGCTCGCCGCGACCGCGTCCCTCGTCGCCCGCGCCGAGGGGTCGACGCCTCGCGAGGTCTTCGAGGCGTTCTTCCGCCGGTCGGTCACGGACGACGAGTGGCGCGATCGCTACGCCGGACTGCTCTCCTAGGGCACCTTCCTGAACTGCGCGAGCGAGTAGGCGGTCGTCGGCGTCGAAGGCGTCGTGAAGCGCGCGTTCACCGCGTACAGCCGGTTCCCGAACTCGTCGATCGTCGACGGGACGTCGAAGTCCGAGTCGGTGATGTGCGTGACGACCTCTCCGGACGCCAGCCGCGTGTCGAGCCGGACGACGGCGACCTGGTTGAGGCGGTTCTGCACGACGTAGAGCGTCCGCCCGTCGAGCAGGAGCCCGTCGCCGTTGACCACCGTCTCGTCGAGCGTGATCTCCGTCGTCTCGCCGGAGGCCGGCTCGACCCGGAAGACCTTGCCCGTGTTGCTCTGGACGATCACGAGCGTCTTCCCGTTCGGCGTCGCCTCGATCCCGTTCGCGTTGTTGCCGGCGATGTAGTGGATGTCGCCGATGAGCGGGATCGTCGTCACGCCGCCGTTTTCTCCCGTGCCGACCCGGTAGAGCGCGGGCTGGCGCGAGTCGGTGAAGTAGGCGGCGCCGCGAGCGACGACAACGTCGTTGACGAACGTGTCGCTCTCCGTCGTCAGCTGATGCGTCGCGAGCAGCGCGCCGGTCCGGGCGTCGTAGACGAAGCCCTTCCCGGTCGGCCCGCCTGCCACGAACAGCTTGCCGTCATCGAACACGACCCCGATCGCAGCGCGGCCGGTCGCACCGGGATTCAGGATCGCACCCTCGCCGGTGCGCAGATCGCCGCGATAGATCGCGCCGGTTCCGATCGACCCGACGTAGAAGGTGGGCCCGTTGCCGATCGCGATTCCCTCCGGCCGGAACCCGTCGGGCAGCGCGATCAGCTCCGGAAAGCGTGCGGAGGCTCCGAGTGGAGCCGCGAGAATGGCACCGGCCACCGCCAGCCAGGCGACGAGAATCGTCACTTTTCGCATCAGTGGAAATCCCCCCTCGAAGGTTGCGGTCGTCGGGTCCTACGTAACCGTCACTCGGTCGGATCGAACCTCGCTGGCAGACTGGTCACATGACGAAGATCCAGAAGACCGACGCGGAGTGGCGGGCCGAGCTGACGCCCGAGCAGTACCGGATCCTGCGCGAGAAGGGAACCGAGGCACCGTTCACGAACGAGTACGACCACACGTTCGAGCCCGGCACCTACCGCTGCGCCGGGTGCGGCGCGGAGCTGTTCGACTCGGACACGAAGTACGACTCGGGCTGCGGTTGGCCGGCGTTCTTCGCCCCCACCGGCGAGGACGCCGTCGAGGAGGAGCGCGACACGAGCCACGGCATGGTGCGCACGGAGGTCCTGTGCGCGGGCTGCGGCGGCCACCTCGGGCACGTCTTCCCCGACGGCCCGCACCCGACCGGGCTCCGCTACTGCATCAACTCGGCGGCGCTGAAGCTGGAAGCCGAGTAGCCGAGACGGCGCGCCCCGCGGGCGGGCGCAGCCCTTCGCGCCGCATGATGGAATCGGGGCTGTGCGTCTCTCGCGCAGCATGCCGACGTACCGGCGCCGCGACATGGCGGTCGACCTCGGCACGGCGAACACGGTCGTCCACGTACGACACGAGGGGATCATCCTCTTTGAGCCGTCGGTGATCGCGATCGACGAAAGGACCGGCCAGGTCCATGCGGTCGGCGACGAGGCGAGGAGGATGATCGGGCGAACGCCGTCGACGATTCGCGCAACACGTCCGCTTCGTCACGGCGTCATCGCCGACTTCGACACGACCGAGCAGATGCTCCGTCGCTTCCTCGCGAAGGCGAACGGGCACCGACGCATTCACCGGCGCGTGGTCCTCTGTGTCCCGAGCGGAATCACCGACGTCGAGGAGCGCGCCGTCAAGGAGGCGACGCTCACGGCGGGGGCACGCTACGCGGATCTGATCGAGGAGCCGATGGCCGCCGCGATCGGAGCCGGTCTCCCTGTCGCCGAACCGAACGGCAACATGGTCGTGGATATCGGAGGAGGAACGACCGAGGTCGCGGTGATCTCGCTGGGCGGCATCGTCGTCTCGCGGTCGCTCCGCGTCGGCGGCTACGAGATGGACGAGGCGATCGTCCGCTACGTGAGGAATCACCACAAGCTCGCCATCGGTCAGGAGCAAGCCGAAGTCGTCAAGATCAAGCTGGGCTCCGCGGTTCACATCGGCGGGCTCCCCGGCACCGAGGTGAGCGGCCGTGACCTTGTCACCGGAGGGTTGCGGCGGGTCGGCCTGACGGCCGGGGAGGCGCGCGAAGCGCTCGAGCGGCCCCTCGGCCAGATCATCGACACGGTCAAGGAGACGCTCGAGGAGACGCCGCCTGAGCTGGCCGCCGACATCACGAACCGTGGGATCGTCCTCGTCGGAGGCGGCGCCTTGCTGCGCGGCCTCGACCAGCTCATGCGGCTCGAGACGCAGCTACCCGTCTACGTCGCCGACTCGGCCCTCACCTGCGTCGCAACCGGCGCGGGACTGAGCCTGGAGGAGATGCCGGTGATCCAGAACGTCGCCGGGAAGCGCCTCCTCCCGAGGCGACGACGCCGCCGCTGGATCTGACACGAGACACCGAGGAACCGCTCGCCAAAGTCGTGGGACGCTCGGCGAGAACGAGCGCCGTCAGGCGCGAGGGATGGTGTACTCGATGTCGCGGACGTCGAGGCCGAGCGAGGACGCGATCTTGATCCCGTCCTCGATCTCCGCCTTCAGCCGCGCGACGTCATGCGAGCGCATGGCGCTCGTGATGAAGGCACGCTCCTTCGGGCGCCAGAGGACGTGCTCCGCGAAGATCGGGAGCATCCGGCTCGCCTCCTCGATCATCGTCGTCTTCGTCTTCTTGGAAGCGGTCCGGAGCAGCACTCGCTCGTAGGCCATCCCCGAGCTGTGGTGGATGCCGTCGTCGATCGTCAGGCGCTTGCAGAGGTCGGCGAGGACGGTTCCCGGCGCCGAGCGGGCGATCAGGCGGAAGCGCGGGATGATCATCCGCTCGAAGAAGACCTGCATCAGAAAGACCTTGACCTCGAGCTCGTCCAGCCCGAGGAAGATCGTCGCCAGCTTGTCCAGGTGCGGGTCGCGCTCCGTCGGCCCGCCGGCCTCGGCGACGAGGCGCAGCCACGCCTCGACGTGGCGCGCCTCGTCCTGCGCCATCGTCGAGTAGTAGAGCTTCGCGTCGTGGTGCCTGGCGCCCTCGAGGAGCTGCGCCGCCATCTCGACCGCCAGTGAGTCGGCCTGGAGCTGCTGGGTGATGACCGAGCGCCAGATGCCGCGGCGCTTCTCCACGCGCTGGGGCGCGCCGGTGGTCTCGGGAATCGGCGGTAGCTCCTGCCAGGGCATCTCCCGCACCTGCCACTCCTGCTTCTTCGCGAGCTCGTAGTAGCGGTAGACCTCGGGCGCCGTGCCGGCCGGAGCCGGGGCGTCGGGAGGGGTCTGGAGTTCCTCGACGGTCGCCACCGTGTGGATCCTAGAGCCAGAGCTAGGCGTCGAGCGCGAAGACGTGTACCTTCTCGCCCCGGAAGAGACGGCGATCCGGGTCCCAGGGGAAGAAGATGACGACGCCGAACTCGACCGGCCCGCCGCTCGCGGTGTAGTCGAGCCAGTCCTGCTCGTGCGTCCCTGTCACCCGCGCCTCCTCGCAGACGCCCTGCGGGCCGATGACGATGTCGGTCAGGTCGAAGTGGATGTCGGGGAAGGCGGTCAGGAGCCCGGTGTAGAACCGCGTCGCCCCCTCGTGGCCTTCCCACCGGTGCTCCGTGCCGACGATCTCGTAGACGCAGTCGTCGGTGAGGGTCGCGATCAGGCCCGGGAGGTCGCGGCTGTCCTCGGCGATCGAGTGCTGCTTCCAGAGCTCGCGGATCGCCTCGATCTCGGCCGGGTCGATCGCGCGTTTGATGAGGTCCCGAACATCCATGACCGTCAATACTCTCAGGCCGTGAGCCATCTCTCAGCCGTCAGGGCTCGAAACCGCCGCGTTCTCGCGTTCGTCCTCGCCCTGACCGCGGCGATCACGGTGCTCGAGGTGGTCGGCGGGATCCTGACGGGCAGCCTCGCGCTGCTCGCCGACGCGGTGCACATGCTCTCCGACAACCTCGCGCTGGCGCTCGCGCTCGTTGCGATCTGGCTCGCCGGGCGGCCGAGCACGCCCCAGCGCACGTTCGGGTACCAGCGCGCCGAGGTGCTCGCGGCGCTCCTGAACGGCCTCGTCCTGGTCGGCCTCGCGATCTGGATCTTCGTCGAGGCGTTCCGGCGGCTCAGCGACCCGCCCGACGTGCTCGGCGGCTGGATGCTCGCCGTGGCCACCGTCGGCCTGGTCGGGAACCTCGCCGCCGCGGCCGTTCTCGCGCGGACCGCGCACTCGAGCCTGAACATGCAGGCCGCGCTGCGCCACGTGGTGGCCGATGCGCTCGGCTCGGCCGGCGTCGTCGTCGCCGCGCTCGTCGTCCTCACGACGGGCTGGCGCTACGCCGACCCGGCGGTGGGCGCGCTCATCGCGGTGCTCGTTCTGGCGAGCTCGTGGTCGGTGCTCCGCGACTCGGTCCACATCCTGCTCGAGGGGACGCCGAAGGGCATCGACGCCGGCGCGCTCGGCCGCCGCCTCTCGGCGATGCCGGGCGTGGTGGACGTGCACGACCTCCACGTCTGGACGATCACGTCGGGCTTCGTCTCCCTCTCCGCCCATGTGCTGGTCGAGCCGGGCGACGACTGCCACGCCCGCCGCCGGGAGCTCGAGCGGCTGCTCGCGGACGAGTACGGGATCGAGCACACGACCCTCCAGGTCGACCACGCCCGACCCGCGAGCCGCGTGGTCCCGATCCGGAGGTCGGCGACCTGAGCGACGGCGAGAGCAAGGAGGAGCGTCTCAACCGCGAGCTCATCGAGCTCCTCAACGAGCTGCGCGTCGTCCTGCCCGGCGTGCAGGTGCTCTTCGCGTTCCTGCTGACCGTGCCGTTCACGAATCAGTTCAGCCGGATCACGCAGGAGCAGGAGATCGTCTTCTTCGTCACCTTCCTGCTCACGACGCTCGCGACGATCATGCTCATCTCCCCGTCCGCGTATCACCGGCTGCGGTGGCGCCAGAAGGACAAGGAGCAGATGCTGCGGACGGCGAACAGGCTGGCAATCGCCGGCCTGGGCTTCCTCGCGGCGGCCCTCACGGGCGCGGTCTACCTGCTGACCGACCTCCTCTTCGCGTCGGCCGCGGTGGTCTACCTGGTGACCGCCGCGGCCGCGCTGCTCGTGCTCTGGTTCTGGTACGGGCTCGGGCTGATGCGGCGAGCCCAGGCCGGCTAGCCCTGGTGCATCGGGGCCTTGGCCCCGGGCAGGTGGAGCAGGTTCTCCACGTCGTGAACGCCGTGGACGCTCCGTGCGCGCTCCTCGAGGTCGCGGATCATCTCCGGCTGGCCGACTTCGCCGCGAAGGACGATCTTGCCGTTCTCGGCGTTGATGTTGATCTGGCCCTTCGGCACCTGCTCGTCGCGGAAGAGCTCGCTCTCGACCATGTGCGCGAGCGTCACGTCGTCCGGCTGCGGCTTCGGCCCTTCCTGGGCGCGCGTCAGCAGCCCCTGGATGCGGCCGCGAACCATGGCCCGGCGCCTGGCGCCCTGATTGGGATTGAAGAAGTACGTCAGCGCGGCCGTCAGGCCGATGAGTCCGAGCAGCTTTCTCATGTGGCGGCTCCCCTTCGTGCGTGCTTTTTCGAGTACGAGTGAGCCTACCCCTTTGCGGGGCGCGGTTAACCCGGGTGTGTGTCGTGGGCTAGTCGCCCCAGTCGAAGTCGCGGGACCGGCCCCAAAGGCCGTCCTCTTCTTGAGCCTCGACCGTCTCCTCGGTGAGGACGGCCACCTGCTCCGAGGCGACTCCGGGATGGCCGTCGAGCGTGTCCTCGATCCGTGCCTGCTCCTCGGTCTTGAAGAGCGGGTGGTTCTCGAAGGGGTCCTCGACGCGATAGCTGTCGATCGGCATGTCACCCTCGAGCTCGGCGTTCTTTCGTTTCAGCTCGAGGTGGTCCTGGATCACGTTGGCGAACAGTGAAGGTGT
>DASSSO010000065.1:0-5633 GCA_035776735.1 Gaiellaceae bacterium
AACCTGCTGCCCACGCTGACCGCCCAGGAGAACATCCTGCTGCCGCTGGCCATCGCCGGGCGGAAGCCGGACAAGGCCTGGTACGACACGGTCATCGACACCGTCGGGCTGCGCGACCGGCTGAGCCACCGGCCGAACCAGCTCTCGGGCGGCCAGCAGCAGCGGGTCGCCCTGGCCCGGGCCCTCGTGAACAACCCACAGGTGCTGCTGCTGGACGAGCCGCTCGGCGCGCTCGACCTCAAGCTGCGCAAGCAGATGCAGCTGGAGCTGAAGCGGATCCAGAACGACATGGGCATCACCTTCATCCACGTCACGCACGACCAGGAGGAGGCGATGACGATGGCCGACGTCATCGCCGTCATGAACCGCGGCCGCATCGAGCAGCTCGGCCCGCCCGACGAGCTGTACGAGCGGCCCCGGACGAGCTTCGTCGCCCGCTTCCTCGGCGCGTCGAATCTCCTCGCCGGCACCGTGGAGGACTCGACCGGCGTCCGCCTGGCCAGCGGCGCAGTCGTCCGCGTCGCCGACGGCCTGCCGACCCCCGGCACCCGGGTGGCGGTGGGCATCCGGCCGGAGAAGCTCCGGCTCGACGCCGAAGGGGGCGTCAACCGGCTGTCCGGCACCGTCGCGGAGCTCTCCTACGTCGGCGTCGCGACGCAGTACATCGTGGACACGACCGACGGCAGCCTGACCGTCTACGTCCAGAACACCGAGCCGGGGGCGCATCCCGTGCAGCCCGGAGCGCAGGTCGCGCTCTCCTTCGGCCCCGACTCGGCATTCGTCGTCGAGCACACAGAGGAGGACGAACCCACATGAGTCACCTGACCCGCCAGGAGCTGCTCCGCCGCGCCGCGCTCGGCAGCGCCGCACTCACGATCCCGGGGCTGCTCTCGGCCTGCGGCGGCGAGGACGAGGAGGCGGCCGGCACGACGACGGGCCCGGCCGAGCTCGCCGACACCCTGCGCTTCTCGAACTGGCAGCTCTACATCGACCGCGACCCGAAAGACAAGAAGAGGAGCCCCTCGCTCGAGCAGTTCACCGCCCAGACGGGCGTCAAGGTCGAGTACGTCGAGGACGTCAACGACAACGCCACGTACTTCGGGAAGATCCAGGGGCCGCTCTCGCAGGGCCGGGGGATCGACCGCGACATCATCGTCATGACCGACAACTCCCGCTTCCCGGGCCTGCTCGTCAGCAAGCAGTGGGTCGAGAAGCTGGACAAGGAGCGGATCCCGAACATCACCAACCTGATCCCCGCGCAGGAGAGCCCGCCGTTCGACCCGGATCGCAGCTACAGCCTGCCGTGGCTCTCCGGGATCACCGGAATCGCGACGAACCTGAAGGCCAGCGGCGGCGAGGTCGTGACGACGATGCAGCAGCTGCTCGAGGACACGAAGCTCAAGGGCAAGGTGACGCTGCTCACCGAGGTGGCCGACACGATGAGCCCGATCATGCTCGAGAACGGCGACGACCCGAGCAAGGTCACCGACGAGTCCTGGAAGCGGGCGTACGACCGGGTCCAGAAGGCGGTCGACTCGGGCCAGATCCGCCGCTTCACGGGCAACGACTACGTGGCCGACCTGGAGAAGGGGAACATCGCCGCGGCCGTCTCCTGGTCGGGCGACGTAGCCACCGGCCTGGCCGCGAACAAGGACCTGCGCTGGAACCTGCCCGAGCAGGGGAGCGACATCTGGACCGACAACATGTTCATCCCGCTCGAAGGCTCCGTGCCGACGGCCTCCGAGTACATGAACTTCGTCTTCGACCCGAAGATCGCCGCCATGATCGCGGTCGGCGCCGGCTACATCTCGTCCGTCAAGGGTGTCAAGGCCGAGGCGGTGAAGCTCGACCCCGAGTCCGCCAACAACCCGCTCATCTTCCCCGACGACGACATCCTCTCCAAGGTCGTCCAGTTCGACTCGGCGGCGCTGAACAACCAGACCTACATCGAGCAGTGGCAGAGCCTGCTCGGCGCGTGAACCGGATCGCCGGCAAGGCGTGTACCTGATCCACCGCCACCGCTGGCTGGCCCCGGCGCTGCTGCTCGCGCCGGGGCTGGCCTGGCTGACCGTCTTCTTCCTGGTCCCGCTGGGCTTCCTCGGCTACCAGTCGCTCCAGTCGGGCAGCTTCGAGGAGGGCTACACGTTCGACTGGGCGTTCTCGAACTACTGGGACGCGATCTCGGGCTACAAGGAGCAGCTGATCCGCTCCTTCGTCTACTCCGGCATCGCGACGCTCGCCGCCCTGCTGATCAGCTACCCGCTCGTCTACTGGATCGCGTTCCGCGGCGGGCGCTGGAAGAACCTCCTGCTCCTCTTCATCGTCGCACCCTTCTTCGTCACGTACCTGATCCGCACCCTCGCGTGGCAGAACATCCTCGCCGACCAGGGCCCGGTGGTCGGCTTCCTGCGGGACGTCCACCTGCTCGAGGCCGACGGGCGCCTGCTCGCGACGACGCTCGCCGTCGTCGCCGGGATCACCTACAACTTCCTGCCCTTCATGGCGCTGCCGCTCTACGTCTCGCTCGAGGCCATCGACCCGCGGCTGCTCGAGGCGGCGAAGGATCTCTACGCGAGCCCGACGAGGGCGTTCCTGCGTGTGACGCTGCCGCTCTCGGCGCCGGGCATCGTGGCGGGGACGCTTCTGACCTTCATCCCGGCTGCGGGCGACTTCATCAACGCGCAGCTGCTCGGCACGCCGAACCAGTACATGGTCGGCAACGTGATCCAGTCGAAGTTCCTCGAGCTGATCGACTACCCGGCCGCGGCGGCGCTGTCGTTCGTGCTGATGGCGCTGATCCTGGTTGCGCTCCTCGCCTACGCCCGCGTGGTCGGGACGGAGAAGCTCACGGGATGACGACCGCGGCCGAGACGGTTGCCGTCCGCACCCGGCCGAGCGTCGCGGCACGCACGTGGGCATTCGTGCGCCGCCACACGCTCACCGTCTACTCGCTGCTTGCGCTCACCTACCTGATGCTGCCGATCGCGGTCGTGATCGCCTTCTCCTTCAACCAGCCCGCCACGCAGTTCAACTACACCTGGCAGCAGTTCACCTTCGACAACTGGACGAACTGGGACGCCGTGCCCGGCATTCGGGACGCCGTCGTGCTCTCGCTCCAGATCGCCGTCCTGACGACGGTCGTCGCGACCGTGCTGGGCACGCTGGTGGCGCTCGCGCTCGTCCGGCACCGGTTCCGGGGCCGGGCGCCGACCAACCTGCTCGTCTTCCTCCCGATGGCGACGCCCGAGATCGTGCTCGGCGCCTCGCTCCTGACGCTCTTCCTCCAGATGCGCTTCGCGACCGGCTTCACGACGATCTTCATCGCCCACGTGATGTTCACGATCAGTTACGTCGTCGTGACCGTGAAGGCGCGCCTGGTCGGCTTCGACCGCCACCTCGAGGAGGCGGCGATGGACCTCGGGGCCAACGAGTGGACGACCTTCCGCAAGATCACGCTGCCCCTGATCGCCCCGGCGATCCTGAGCGCGGCGCTGCTCTGCCTCGCGATCTCGATCGACGACTTCGTGATCACGTACTTCAACGCCGGCTCGGAGACGACGTTCCCGCTCTTTGTGTGGGGCGCGGCGCGGGTCGCCGTGCCGCCGCAGGTCAACGTCGTCGCCTCGGCGATCTTCGTCCTCGCGCTCGCCGCGATGGCGGCGAACATCCTCATCCAGACCCGGCGCGGCCGGCAGGCGAAAGGAGCCGCATGACCTCCGACCTCCAACAGCAAGCACGCGAGCACCTCTGGCTCCACTTCACCCGCATGGGCGGCTACATGGACGGCGAGATCCCGATCATCGTGCGCGGCGACGGCTGCTATCTGGAGGACTCGAAGGGGAAGCGGTATCTGGACGCGCTGGCCGGCCTCTTCGCCGTCAACGTCGGCTACTCGTTCGGCGACGAGATCGGACAGGCCGCCCACGAGCAGATGAAGGAGCTCCCGTTCTATACGAACTGGTCGTATGCCCACCCCCGCGCGATCGAGCTCGCCGCGGAGGTTGCCGACCTCGCGCCGGGGGACCTCACGCGCGTCTTCTTCTGCTCGGGCGGCTCGGAGGCGGTCGAGTCCGCGTGGAAGCTCGCGCGGCAGCACTACGCGGCCCGCGGCGAGCACCGGCGCGCCGAAGCCGTTCACCGGATGATCGCCGGTGGCCGCGTCGAGGAGCAGCCCGTCCACGAGCGACGCTGGAAGGCGATCTCGCGACACATCGCCTACCACGGGACGACGATGGGCGCCCTCTCGATCAACGGCATCCCCGCGCTGCGGGACCCGTTCGAGCCGCTCGTGCCGGAGGTTGCGCACATCCGAAACACGAACCGCTACCACCGCCCGGCCGAGGAGACGGAGGAGCAGTTCACCGCCGGCCTGCTCCAGGACCTCGAGCACACGATCGAGGCCCTCGGCCCCGAAACGGTCGCCCTGGTGATCATGGAGCCGGTGCAGAACGCCGGCGGCGCGTTCACCCCGCCCGCCGGCTACTGGCGCGGCGTCCGGGAGCTCTGCGACGCCTACGACATCCTTCTCTGCGCGGACGAGGTGATCACCGGCTTCGGCCGGCTCGGGCACTGGTTCGGGTCCGAGCGCTACGACATCCGGCCGGACCTGATCACGATGGCGAAGGGCCTTTCGTCCGCCTACGCGGCGATCGGCGGCGTGGTCGCCTCCGACAGGGTGATGGAGCCGTTTCTGCACGGCTCGTCGATGTACGCGCACGGCATCACGTTCGGCGGCCACCCGGTGATGGCCGCGATCGCCTTGAAGAACATCGAGATCATGAAGCGGGAGCGGATCGTCGAGCACGTGAAGGAGCACGAGGACCGCTTCCGCGACACGCTCGCGCAGCTGCTCGAGCTCCCGATCGCGGGCGACCTCCGCGGGACCGGCTTCTTCTACGCGCTCGAGCTCGTGAGGGACAAGGAGACGCGCGAGACGTTCACGGACGAGGAGTGCGAGCGGCTGCTTCGCGGCTTCCTCTCGCCGCGCCTGTTCGAGGCGGGCCTGATCTGCCGGGCGGACGACCGCGGCGACCCGGTCATCCAGATCTCTCCGCCGCTCGTCGCCGGACAGGAGGAGTTCGACAAGATCGCCTCGATCCTCGGCGATGTCCTGACCGAGGCCTGGGCCGAGCTCGATCGCGGCCGGCAGCTCGCTCGCTCTCGCTGAAAGTCTCACGACTTTCAGCGACCGTGTGAAGCCGGGCGGCGCTGCGCGCCGCGCGGCCCAGACGCGCGTCGTCGCACCCTTCTCGAGCTGCCGCAGCGGCGAACCGGGCTCTTAGCGAAGGCGTAGCTCGAAATACGTCGTCCCGTGGACCGGATTGGGCCGGTAGGCCTCGATCTCCTCGAAGCCGAGTGAGCGGTAGAGGCGGCGCGCGGCCGCCATCGTCGGCAGCGTGTCGAGCCGCATGGCGTCGTAGCCGGCGGCGCGGCCGGCCTCGACGATCGCCTCGGCGAGGCGGCGGCCGAGCCCGGCCCCCTGGAACCCCGGGCGGACGTAGAGGCGCTTCATCTCACAGACCCCGGGCTCGTACGGTCGGAGCGCGACGCAGCCGGCGGGCTCCTCGCCCTCGAGCGCCAGCAGGAGCCGGCCGGCGGGCGGCGCGTAGTCGCCGGGAAGCTCGGCCAGCTCG
>DASSSO010000072.1:0-14567 GCA_035776735.1 Gaiellaceae bacterium
AGGTCTACGGGCCGCAGGGCTACAACGTCGGCTGGAACCTCGGCCGGATCGCAGGAGCAGGCGTCGTCGACCACGTCCACCTCCACCTCGTCCCGCGCTGGGCGGGCGACACGAACTTCATGCCCGTGCTGGCCGACGTGAAGGTGATCCCGGAGCACCTGCTGGAGTCACGCCGGCGGCTCGCCGAAGCCTGGCCGTCTTAGAACTCGTTTCAGGATGGGGCTCGTCGCCTGGCGGCACCGCGCTCATTCTGGAGCGAGTTAAGCCTCTCCTCGGAACTGCCGATGGGATGAGCAGCCGCCATGGCCGATTCCGACGCCGCCGCCCGCAAGGAGACCGAATGGCCCGCCCAGGGCGTGCGCCAGCGTCTCGGCAGCCGGATCGAGCGCCACGTCCTTCGCAGCGCCGTCGACATGCTCGACGAGCGCGGCGCCGACCTCGACACGATCGAGCAGCAGCTCGTCAAGCGCGAGCAGAGTCTCGCCGAGCGCCTCGCCGTCGTCGACCAGGAGGAGGCGCAGCTCGAGCACCGCGAGCAGCGGCTCGCCGACGTCGGTGCCTCCGGGCTCGAGGACACCCGGAAGATCGACCACTTGATCCGCCATCTCGACGAGACCGAGGCCGCCGCGGCCGCCCTCCGGGCCAAGGCCGAGGCCAAGGTGCAGGCGGCCGAGCAGAAGGCGCGCGAGCTCGCCGACCGCGTCAAGCGGCTCGAGGAGGCCGAGCACACGCGTGTCCTCTCGGCGGCGGACATCACCCGGCGCGAGTCGGCGCTCAGGACGCGCGAGCACGAGATCCGCCAGCAGGACGAGCGGCTCCGCGAGCGGGAGCAGGCGCTGAGCGCCAGGCAGCACTCGCTGATCGCGAAGGAGCAGCAGCTCGAGGAGCGTCAGCGCCGCCTGGAGGGCGTCGAGAGGGGCGCGCAGGATCGACTCGAGTCGCTCGAGCGCATGGAGCAGGAGCTGGAGGAGCGCGAGCAGGCGCTCCGCGGCCGCGACCAGCGCTGGTGGGGCGCCGGCCCCGCCTCGAGCTACTAGCAACCTCCGGCATCGGGGAATACGGGAGCCGCCGATGCGGTATGCCTTAGTGGACCGCTCACCCCTGGAGGCACGCATGCGACTCGAAGGCATCCACCACATCACGGCGATCACCGCCGACGCACCCCGAAACGTCGACTTCTACGGCCGCGTCCTGGGTCTTCGGCTCGTCAAGAAGACCGTCAACCAGGACGATCCGACCGTCTACCACCTCTTCTACGCGGACGAGAAGGGCAGCCCCGGCAGCGACATCACGTTCTTCGAGTACCCGGGCGCACGGAAGGGCCGGGCCGGGGACGGGATGGTGCACACCGTGGTCTGGCGCGTCGCCGGCGAGGAGGCGCTCGACTTCTGGGAGCAGCGGCTGCGCGACGAGGGCGTCGAGACCGAGCGGCAGCCCGGCCGGCTGCGCCTCGCCGATCCGGAGGGGCTCGGGATCGAGCTCGCGGTCGTCGAGACCGACGACGAGCCGCTCGTCTCCGAGCATCCCGACATCCCGTCCGAGGTCGCGCTCCAGGGGTTCGACGGCGTGCGGGCCTACGCGCGGGACCCCGGCGCGAGCCGGAGCTTCCTCGTCGACTCGCTCAACTTCCAGCCGAGCGAAGGCGACGACTACGAGGTGCGCGGCGAGCAGCGCGGCTCGTTCTACACGTACGACCGGACCGACGAGCCCGGCCTCCCCGGGGCCGGGACGATCCACCACGTCGCCTGGTCCTCGCTCGTGGACGAGCACGAGGCGTGGCGCGAGCGCGCGCTGGCCGGAGGAGCCACGCCCACGCCGGTCATCGACCGCTTCTACTTCAAGTCGATCTACTTCCGGGAGCCGAGCGGCGTCCTCTTCGAGATCGCCACGATCGGGCCGGGCTTCACGGCCGACGAGCCGCTCGAGTCGCTCGGCGAGCGCCTCTCGCTGCCGCCGAACTTCGAGCAGTACCGCGAGCAGGTCGAGAGGACGCTGACGCCTCTGCCGGATCCGCGTGTGAAGACGCCGGTGTCGTGAGCGACCTCGACGCGCTGCCCCACCTCGTCCGGCAGGCGGCGGGCGACCCGGCGGGCGCGCTCGTCCTCTTCCACGGCCGCGGAACGAGCGAGCACGATCTCTACCCGCTGCTGGACGCGCTCGACCCCGACCGCCGGCTGCTCGGCGCGACGCCGCGCGGCCCCCTTGCTCTGCCGCCCGGCGGCTCGCACTGGTACGTGGTGCGCGACATCGGCTATCCGGACCGCGACACGTTCACGGCCTCGTACGAGCCGGCGTCGCGCTGGCTCGACGCGCTGGCGGAGGAGACGGGGATCCCGCCCGAGCGGACGGTGCTCGGCGGCTTCTCGCAGGGCGCGGTGATGAGCTGGGCGCTCGGGCTCGGCCGCGGGCGCCCGAGGCCGGCGGGGGTCGTCGCGCTCTCCGGCTTCGTCCCGACCGTCGAGGGGTTCGAGCTCGACCTCGCCCCGCCCCTGCCGCTGGTCGCGATCGGCCACGGCACCTTCGACCCGATCATCTCGGTCGAGTGGAGCCGGAAGGCGAGGCGACTGCTGGAGGAGGCGGGCGCCGAGGTGCTCTACCGGGAGTCGCCCATGCCCCACTCCGTCGACCCGTCCTTCCTCGACGAGCTCCAGCCCTGGGTCGCCGACGCCGTGTCGCGGGTCGACGCCGCCCGGCCGCCCTAGGCTTCTGACGCGACGACCTCGTAGTGCACTGCGCGGAGGTCGCGTTCGACGAGAAAGCGGTCGTCCTCTGGATAGAAGACCGCCGGCTCGTAGTCGTCGCCGGCGAACGCCTTGATCGCGTCGAGCGAGTCCCAGAGCGTGAACATCACGACCTCGGTGCGATCGTCGACGTCGCGGCGGAGCATCCAGACGCCGCGGTTGCCGGGGGTGTCGGCGTAGCCGGGGATGCCGGTCCGGCTCAAGTAGTCGGCGTACGCCTCCGCGTCCGCCCGGCGGACGGCTCCCTTCCAGACTCGGGCGATCACGATCGCCTCACGAGAGCGGACGATGGGATTCGAACCCACGACCCTCGGCTTGGGAAGCCGATGCTCTACCAACTGAGCTACGTCCGCGTCGGACGTAACGATAGCGTCCTCTGCCGGCCATGGCCCTCGCCCGGATCCTCCTTGCCCTCGTGCTCGCCGCGCTCGCGGCGGGCTGCGCGCTGACCGAGGACTCGGAGGATCACGAGGCCGGCACCGCGGTCAAGACGCTCCTCGAGCAGGAGTACTTCGGCGACTACGGCGGGGCCTGGGACCGCCTCCATCCCCGCCACCAGCGGCTCGTCACGCGGCAGGAGTACGACGAATGCCGTCGCGGGATCGACGTCCAAGGGACGATCGAGTCGGTCGTCGTGCTCGACGTGGAGGACGCGCCGCTGACCGTGTACGGCCTGCCTCCGCGCACGCCGGCGAAGAGGGTGCGGGTGCGCGTCGTCACGGACGAGACGGAGTACACGGCGGGCTACCACGTCGTCCGGGTCGGCGACGAGTGGCGCTGGGTGCTCACCGACGAGGCGGCGCGCGGGTTCGAACGCTCGGACTGCCCGGCATAAACTTCCTCTTACGAAACGAGGGAGGGATTCGCATGGCTGATCTGCACGAGACCGCTCGGGCGCTCGTGGCCGAGGGCAAGGGGATCCTCGCCGCCGACGAGAGCTCGGGGACGATCAAGAAGCGCTTCGACTCGATCGACGTCGAGTCGACGGAGGAGAACCGCCGCGCGTACCGCGACCTCCTCTTCACGACGCCGGGAGCCGAGGAGTTCATCAGCGGCGTCATCCTCTACGACGAGACGATCCGCCAGTCCTCGGCCGACGGCACGCCGTTCCCGAAGCTGCTCGAGAGCAAGGGGATCATCCCGGGGATCAAGGTCGACATGGGCGCGAAGCCGCTGGCCGGCTCGCCCGAGGAAACGGTGACCGAGGGGCTGGACGGACTGCGGGAGCGGCTGGAGGAGTACTACGAGCTCGGGGCGCGGTTCACGAAGTGGCGCGCGGTCATCTCGATCGGCGACGGGCGGCCGAGCGAGTACGCGGTCTGGACGAACGCCCATGCGCTCGCCCGCTTCGCGGCGCTGAGCCAGGAGGCGGGGCTCGTGCCGATCGTCGAGCCCGAGGTGCTGATGGACGGCGAGCACACGATCGACGACTCGTACCACGCCACCGAGCGCACGCTCCGGGCCGTCTTCACCGAGCTGTTCGACCAGAAGGTCGAGCGCGAGGGCTCGCTGCTGAAGACGAACATGGTCGTGTCCGGCTACGACGGGCCCGACCAGGCCGACATCGACGCCGTCGCCGACATGACGATCAGATGCCTGGAGAACACGGTGCCGGCCGCGGTGCCCGGCGTCGTCTTCCTCTCCGGCGGAATGTCGGACGAGGACGCCACCGCGCGGCTGAACGCGATGAACCAGCGCGGGCCGCATCCGTGGCAGCTCTCGTTCTCCTACGGCCGGGCGCTTCAGGCGCCGGCGCTGAAGGCTTGGGGCGGCGACCCGGCGAACGCGGAGGCCGCCCAGCAGGCGTACTACCGGCGGGCGAAGTTCAACGGCGCCGCGCGGACCGGCTCCTACGCGCCCGAGTGGGAACGCGAGGAGGTTCCGGCCTAGCGAAGGGCCAGGTTCGAGATCTCCTCGAGCTTCTGGAACGCGTGCGTCGCCTCGATGCGGCGCACCGTTCCGCTGCGTGAGCGCATGACGATCGAGTCGGTCGTGGCACCGTCGCGCGTGTAGCGGACGCCGCGGAGCAGCGCGCCGGTCGTCACGCCGGTGGCGGCGAAGAAGACGTTCTGGCTGCCGACGAGGTCGTCCGTCGTCAGCACGCGCTCTAGGTCGAAGCCGTCGTCGATCAGGCTCTGCCGCTCCTCGTCGTTGCGCGGCCAGAGCTTGCCCTGGATCGTGCCGCCGACGCACTTGAGGGCGGCGGCGGAGAGGACTCCCTCCGGCGTGCCGCCGATGCCCATCAGCAGATCGACCCCGGTTCCGGGCTGGGCGGCGGCGATCGCCGGCGCGACGTCGCCGTCCGTGATCAGCAGCACCTTGGCGCCGGCCTCGCGGAGCTCGGCGACGAGCGCCTCGTGGCGCGGGCGATCGAGGACGACGACCGAGATCTCGCTGGTCGAGACGCCTTTCGCCTTCGCCACCGCCGTCACGTTCTCGGTCGGCGAGGCCTCGATGTCGACCGCGTCGGCCGCCTCGGGCCCGACGGCGATCTTGTCCATGTACACGGCCGCGCCGGGGAAGAACAGCGTCCCGCGCTCGGCGAGGGCCACCGTCGTGATCGCGTTCGGCATCCCGAGCGCGGTGAGTCGCGTGCCCTCGAGCGGGTCGACGGCGACGTCGACCTCGGGGCCGTGGCCGTTGCCGATCTCCTCGCCGTTGTAGAGCATCGGCGCTTCATCCTTCTCCCCCTCGCCGATCACGACGACGCCGGCCATCGAGACCGTGTCCATGACGGTTCGCATCGCGTCGACGGCGGCCTGGTCGGCGGCATTCTTGTCGCCGCGGCCGATCCAGCGCCCCGCGGCCATCGCGGCCGCCTCGGTGACGCGGACGAGCTCGAGCGCCAGGTTCCGGTCGGGCGCCTTCGAGGTCGGCGTGGCCGGCCCCGCGGTGCGTTCGGCGGTCTCCCCCACGCCCGGGATCTTACGACGACCGCGGCCCGCGTCGGGTCGGCGCGCGAGGGACTGTCCCTCGGACGCGGCCGGGACGGCCGCGTCCTTCGTGCCGAAAACGTGACGTGTTCTCCGCAGAAGCCGACCCCCGGCTCCGGTTCGCGCATGCTCGCGGGGCGGCGTGCCGGCGGAGGCTGTCCGCGCGAGACGACCCAGCCGGTCAGACCTCGCTGCGCCTCTGCCTACATCCGGTCGGGAGCCGCGACGCCGATCAGGTCGAGCGAGCGCGCCAAGACCGCCTTCGTCGCGGTCACGAGCCCGAGGCGAAAAGCCTGCTGCTCGCTCTCCAGGACACGGTGGCGGTGGTAGAAGCGGTGGAAGTCGTCCGCGAGCCGGATCGCGTAGTTCGGCAGCGCGTGCGGCGCGCGGCGCTCGGTCGCCTCGCGGACCACGTCCGGGAACTCTACGAGCCGTTTGACCAGGTCGCGCTCCTCCGGCGCGACGTCCCCCTCGGCCGACGTCGAGGTCTCCGCGTCGCCGGCGTTTCGCAGGATCCCGGCGATCCGGGCGTGCGCGTATTGGACGTAGTAGACGGGGTTCTTCTCGCTCCGCTCGCGCGCCAGGTCGACGTCGATGTCGATCGTCTGGTCGTGGCCCCGGGAGACCAGGTACCAGCGCGCGGCGTCGACCCCGATCTTGTCCACGAGCTCGCCGAGGAAGACGACGTCGCCCCGCCGCTTCGAGGCCTGCTTCGCCCGGCCGGCCTCGACGATGTGGACGAGCTGGTAGATCAGCACCTCCAGCCGCTCCGGGTCGTAGCCGAGCATTGCCGCCGCCGCCTTCAGCCGCGCGACGTACCCGTGGTGGTCGGCGCCGAGGACGTAGATCAGACGGTCGAACCCGCGCTCGAACTTGTTGCGGACGTAGGCCACGTCGCCCGCGAAGTAGAGGTAGCTCCCGTCCGCGGAGCGCACGAGCGGCCGGTCCTTGTCGTCCCCGTGCTCGCTCGTCGGCGCCCAGACCGTCCCCTCGGCCTCATACGTCTCCAGGTGCGGAAGGACGTCCGGGATCTCCGTCTCGATCTCGCGCTGGAGCACCCACGAGTCGAAGTGGATGCGGAACGCCTCGAGCTCGCGCTTGATCTCCTCGAGCATGCCCTCGACGGGATCGCCCTCCACCGCCGCGATCTCGGCCACGTAGGCGCCCGTGTACCCCTCCGCCGGCGGCTCCTCCCCGCGGCGCCGGGCCTCCACGGACTCACGGAAGAGCTCGATCTGCCGCCCGACGTCGTTGAAGTAGTACTCGCGCTCGACGGTGTTCCCCGCGAACTCGAGCAGCCGCGCGACGGCGTCGCCGTAGGCGCCGTTCCGGGCCGAGCCGACGGTGACCGGCCCCGTCGGGTTCGCGGAGACCATCTCGACCTGCACGCGCTCCGTCGTCTCCGCGAAGGCGCCGCCGTAGTCCTCCCCCGCCTCGAGGATCTCCGCGAGCGCGCCTCCGTACCAGCCGGCGGTCAGGAAGAGGTTGAGGAAGCCCGGCCCGGCGACCTCCGCACGCTCCACCTGTGGGAGCTGCGCCGCCTCGGCGGCGAGCCGCTCGGCGAGCTCGCGGGGCGGCTGCCCGTTGCCGGGGGCCAGCCGCAGCGCCACGTTCGTGGCGTAATCGCCGTGCTCGGCGCGGGACGGGCGCTCCAGTGTGACCGGAGCGCCGGCGAGGCGCTCGAGCTCGGCTTCGAGGCTGAGAATCGCTCGGGCGGGCACGGCGGTAGTATCGCCACATGGAAGACGGGTCTCCGGGCCGCCAGCTCAACATCCATCTCGACCCCGAGAACATGGCCGGCGTATACGCGAACTTCGCGAACATCAGCTTCTCGGACTACGAGTTCACGCTGACCTTCGCCCGGATCGACCACGAGGTCGAGGAGGGCGACATCCCCGGCGTCGTCGTGACCCGCGTGAACGTCTCGGCGCGCTTCATGCAGGAGCTGCTCGAGGCGATGCAGGACTCGTGGTCGAAGTGGTCGAGCCGCGAGGGGATCAGGAACCTTCCCGAGGCGCCGCCCCGCGAAGAGTCCTAGGGCTCTTCTGCGGCGAGCCCTCGAGCGAGCTCGATCCTCTCCATCGGCGTCGGGTGCGTGCCGAGCACGATCCGTGCGAGCCGCGGCGGCTCGGGCTGGCCGAGCGCGGCCTCGGTCAGCTTCCTCGTCAGGCCCTCGAACGCTCCCGGCTCGGGCACGGCCTTCAGGGCGAGCCAGTCCGCCTCGCGCTCGTAGCGGCGCGAGATCGCGTTCGTGGCGGGCAGGAGCGCGAGCTGGAGGGCGACGAGCGTCAGCAGGGCGAGCGGCACGGCGGCCGGCTCGCCCAGGCCGCCCCGGCGCCGCGTCACGCGAGCGATCACGTAGGCACCGGGGACCGCGAACAGGAACAGCCAGCCCACGCCCTTCCAGACGTGGTGGGCCTGGACGTGGGCGAACTCGTGCGCGACGAGCACGCGGAGCTCGGGCCGCGTCAGGCGCTCGAGCGCGGTGTCCCAGACGAGGATCCGCTTCGTCGGCCCGAGGCCGTAGAACTCGGCGTTCAGCGCCTTGGTCCGCCGGCTCGCGTCCTTCACCTCGACGTCGACCTCCCCCACGCCCTGCGCGCGGGCGAGCGCGCGGATCTCCGCGGCGAGCGCCCGGTCGCGAAGCGGATCCAGGCGCGGCGTGAGCAGCACGGGCTGCAGGAGGACGAAGGCGGCGCCGACCGCGGCGAAGGCAGGCCCGCCCACGAGCCACCAGCGGTCGCCCAGCCGCCGGGCGAGCAGCATGAGCAGCGCGACCGCGGCCGCCGCCGCCGCGAGGCCGCCGATCCGCTCGAGCCAGGGGTCGACGAGGATCGTCGCGTAGCCCGCGTCCGAGACGTCGTACCGCCTGCGCCACCAGTGCGCCGCGAGCACGAAGGGAAGCCCGGCGAGCCAGACGGCCGCGAGCGTCGCGGCCCCGAGCGCGACGCCGCCGCGGATCCCGCGGGCGCGGGCCCTCGGCGCGAGCCGGACGCTCGCGTAGAGCACGAGCAGCTCGACCAGGGTTGCCAGCACCCAGTTCGCCCGGTGGAAACGCTGGTACCGCTCGCTGCGCTCGAGGTACTCCTGGGGGAAGACCGTTGCAGGATCGACCTCCGGTGTCGGAAGGTCGGGAAGCTCCGCGCGCCACAGCAAGGCGGCCGCGACGAGCCAGCCGGCCGAGGCGGCTCCGATCACCCAGAATCTCCGCGTGCGACTCGCCGTCATCTCAGATGTCCACGGGAACCTTTACGCGCTCGAAGCGGTGCTCGCCGAGATCGAGAAGGATCCTCCGGACGAGATCTGGTGCCTCGGGGACACCGTGGGGTACGGACCGCACCCGAACGAATGCTGCGCGATCGTCCGGGAACGGTGCGCGCGATGCCTGGTCGGGAACCACGATCTGCTCGCGCTGGGCGCGGGCGGCGTCGACGTCGAGGACTTCAACCCGGACGCTGCAGCCGCGTCCGTCTGGACGAGGGACGAGCTGACGCCCGAGTCGCGCGCCTTCCTGTCGTCGCTCGAGCCGCAGGCGTCCGTCGCCGGCTTCGAGCTCTTCCACGGCAGCCCGCGCGACCCAGTCTGGGACTACGTGCTCGACGCGGACGCGGTCGCGCAGACCTTCGCGCTCACCGAGGCGCCCGTCGTGCTCGTCGGCCACAGCCACATCGCCACCGCGGCGATCCTGGCCGACGGCAACATCGAAGGCGGCGTCGCGAAGGCGGACTTCTCGGCGGCGCTCGGAGCCGGCCGCTGGCTTCTGAATCCCGGCTCGATCGGCCAGCCACGGGACGGCGACCCGCGAGCGGCCTGGCTGCGGGTCGACCTCGAGGCCGGTGAGGCTCGCTTTCGGCGGATCGCCTACCCTGTCGCGCGAACGCAGGCCGAGATCCGGGAAAGGGGGTTGCCCGATTCGCTGGCGGAGCGCCTGGCTCACGGCATGTAGTGCAGCACTCGCGGTCGGCCTCGCCGGCTGCGGAGGAGAGAGCCCCGAGACGGAACCGGAGGTCGTGGGCCCCCGGATCGAGCGCGCGACCGCCAACGAGCTCGCCGAGCTCAGCGACGAGGTCGCCGAGCAGCTCGAGAATGGCGACCAGTGTGCCGCGGCTGCCAGCGCAGCCCGACTCCGGGACGGGGTCACCCAGGCGATCAACGCGGGCGAGGTGCCCGAGATCTACCTCGAGGACCTGTCCGGTCTGACGAACGAGATCGAGGCGCAACTCCCGCAGTGCGTCGAGCAGGCTCCGCCTCCGGACGACGGCGCGGACGAGGACGACGACGCCGGCGGCGGCCGCGGGAAGGGCAAGAAGGACAAGAAGAAGGGGGACGACGACAAGAAGGAGGACGATTGAGCCGTTACGTCGCCGAACGGATGCTCGGCCATGGCGGCATGGCGACCGTCGAGCTCGCCCGTGACGACCAGCTCGGGCGCAAGGTCGCCATCAAGCGCCTGTCGGACACGCTGACCGGCGACGAGGTCTTCCGCGAGCGCTTCCTCCGCGAGGCGCGGATGGCCGGACAGCTCTCGCACCCGAACATCGTCGCCGTCTACGACGTCGGCGAGGAGGACGGCCTCCCCTTCATCGTCATGGAGTACGTGGAGGGCCGGACGCTGGCCGACCTCACGGCCGAGCGCGGGTCGCTCGACCCCGACCGCGCCGTCGACCTCGTCCTCCAGGTCTGCGCGGGACTGGAGCACGCCCACGCCGCGGGCCTCGTCCACCGCGACATCAAGCCGCAGAACCTGCTGGTGCGGCCCGACGACACGGTCAAGATCGCCGACTTCGGCATCGCCCGGCCGCTCGACGCCACGCAGCTGACCGAGACCGGGACCGTGCTCGGCACCGCGTCCTACCTCGCTCCGGAGCAGGCGCTGGGAGAGCGCGTGACCGGCGCGGCCGACATCTACTCGCTCGGCGCCGTGCTGTACGAGCTGCTCGCCGGCCGGCCGCCCTACACCTTCGAGTCGCTCGCCGACCTGACCGTGAAGCAGCGGGAAGGCCCCCCGCAGCCGATCGCGGGCGTCTCCGCCGAGCTCGACGGCGTCGTCCGACGCTGCCTGGCGGCAGATCCGGAGAACCGTCCATCGTCAGCCTCGGCGCTCGCCCGCGAGCTCGCCCAGGCCTCGCCGGAACCGACGACCGAGCCGCTGCCGGCTCCCGAGGTGACGGCGGCGAAGCGGGTGGTCGGTCCGGCGCCGCGGACGATCCACGTCTCCCCGCGGGCCCAGCTCGTCGCGGCCACGGTCCTCGGCGTGGCCGCGCTGGCGGGCGGACTCGCCTTCGGCCTCTCGCGCGGAGGCGACGAGCCGGCGTCGCCGCCCGCGGAGCCGGCCCGCGCCGACGTGCTGCCGCGCGGGGACACGCCGGCCGAGTCGGCGCGGCTGCTCGCGGACTGGCTGCGGGCCCGGGCGGGCTAGGCGAGCGGCGCTTCGACGGTCTCCGAAGCCTTCTCGACCTCGGGGCCGAAGGTGATGCCCTCACGGGCGAGCGCGAGCTGGACTTCCTCCCGCGCCTTGTAGATCCGCCACTTGACGGTCGCGAGCGTGATCTCGAGGGAGTCGGCGATCTCCGTGTAGGAGAGGCCAACGACATCCCGGAGCAGCAGCGCCATCTTGAGGTCGACCGTGAGGTCGTTGACGGCGCGCCAGACGGCGTCCATCGCCTCGACCCGCTCGACCGGCGCGTCCAGCACCTCGAGCGGCGGGATGTCGTCGAGGGCGACAACCGCACGCGGGCGTCTCTCCACGGCCCGCAGCTCGTCGAGCACCCGGTTCTTGGTCACCTGGAAGAGCCAGGTCGTGAACCGGCAGCGCAGCGAGAACTTCGGGAGCCCCTGGTAGACGCGGAGAAAGACCTCCTGCGTCAGGTCTTCCGCGAGGGCGCGATCGCCCACCAGCCGGAGGACATAGTTGTACACCGGCGTCTCGTAGGCACGCACAATGAGGTTGAAGGCCCGCTCGTCGCCGCGCTGAGCTTTCTTGAGGACTCCGAAATCTGGCTGGGGGAGGGCCAAGGCGGTGAGTATATCCGGGTTGTTACGAAGGCGATATCAAGTTTTTGCCGGTCATCTGTAAAGGCTTATCGAGCCCGAGGATGGCCAGTACCGTCGGAGCTAGGTCTGAGAGCTCTCCGTCCGTGATCGAAGCATTTGTGTCGGTCAGCACGAGCGGCACGAGATTCGTCGTGTGCGCCGTGTGCGGGCCGCCGTCCGCATCGATCATCTGCTCGGCGTTGCCGTGGTCGGCCGTGATCAGGCAGACGCCGCCGCGCGCGTGCACCGCCTGAGCGACCCGGCCGAGGCACGTGTCGACCGTCTCGACCGCTTTCGTTGCGGCCGGAATCGAGCCGGTGTGGCCGACCATGTCCGGGTTGGCGAAGTTGAGGACGGCGAACGCGATGTCCTCGGATCCCACGGCCTCGACGAAGCGGTCGGTCACCTCCGGCGCCGACATCTCCGGCTTGTGGTCGTAGCTCGGAACGTCGCGCGGCGAAGGAACGAGGATGCGAACCTCGCCGGGCCATTCCTTCTCCCGGCCGCCGTTGAAGAAGTAGGTGACGTGCGCGTACTTCTCCGTCTCGGCGACGTGGAGTTGGCGGAGGCTGCGTTCGGCTAGCACCTCGGCGAGCGTCTCGTGCACCTCCTGCTCCGGGAAGGCGACGGGGCAGTCGAAG
Source organism: Gaiellaceae bacterium (assembly GCA_035776735.1). GTDB lineage: Bacteria > Actinomycetota > Thermoleophilia > Gaiellales > Gaiellaceae > JACDAN01. The sequence goes on from DASSSO010000072.1 coordinate 12,349, forward strand.
TCGTCTCGGTACCGCGTCATCGTCACTACGTCGAATCCTGAGGCCAGAAGCTTCTCCGTCAACTGCCTCGCGCGGTCGGGGCGGAAGTTGAACACGATCACAACATCGCCCGGCTGGATGCGGGGGCGGCGCTCGAGCACGATCGGCTCGATGAACTCGTCCGTGACCCCTGCGTCGTAGCTGCGTCGCACTTCCGCGACGGGGTCCGACCCCTGAACGCCTTCTCCACGCACCAGTGCCGAGAGTGCGCGCTCCGTTCGCTCCCAGCGCCGGTCTCGATCCATGGCGTAGTAGCGGCCGGCGACGGTCGCGGTCCTGCCCTGCGGCAGCTCGGCCAGGTCCTCGGCGGACGACGTCGGCGAGACGTCGCGGCCGTCCGTGAAGGCGTGGATCCAGGTTCGGTCCTCCATCCCCTGCCGGCGGGCGAGCTCGAGGAGCGCGCGGAGGTGGTCGATGTGAGAGTGGACGCCGCCGTAGGAAACGAGCCCGAGGAGATGGACGTTCGTCCCGCGCTCCTTCGCCCGCGCGAAGGCCTCGACGAACGCCGGGTTCTCGAAGAGCTCGCCGTTCTCGATCGCGAGGTTGACCCGCATCAGGTCCTGGAAGAGCACCCGGCCCGAGCCGATCGTCAGGTGGCCGACCTCCGAGTTGCCCATCTGCCCCGGGGGCAACCCGACCGCCTCGCCGGACGCCTTCAGCCGCGCGTGCGTGAACTCGGCCCAGAAGCGGTCGAACACCGGCGTCTCGGCCAGCTCGACGGCGTTTCCCGGCCCGGGAGGAGCGCAGCCCCACCCGTCCAGGATCACGAGCGCGACTAGACGGTGGCGCCCGCTCGGCAAATCGCGATGAAGGAGTCGAGCTCGAGCGAGGCGCCGCCGACGAGCGCGCCGTCGACGTCCGGCTGGCGCAGGAGTTCTTCGGCGTTGTCGGGCTTCACCGAGCCGCCGTAGAGAACGGGCACGTCGAGGAGGCCCTTGATCAGCGCGTGCGCCTCCTCCGCCTGGTCGGGAGTGGCGGTGCGCCCCGTGCCGATCGCCCAGACCGGCTCGTAGGCGATCGCGAGCCGGTCGAGGTGGTCGTCGTCCACGACGACCCGCAGGGCCTCCACCTGGCGGCGGAGGACGGCCTTCGTCTCCCCCGTCTCCCGCTCGCCCTCCGTCTCTCCGACGCAGGCGATCACGCTCAGGCCGCCGTCGAGGGCGCCCTCGACCCGGAGGGCGGCCGTCTCGTCGGTCTCGGCGAAGAGCTGGCGCCGCTCCGAGTGCGCGACGATCGCGCCCGTCACGCCGAGCTCCCTCAGCATCGGGCCCGAGACCTCACCCGTGTACGGCCCCTCGTTCGCCCAGTGGACATTCTGCGCGAAGACGGCGATCGACGTGCCTGCGAGCACCGAGACGGCATGGTGGAGTGACGTGTAGGGCGGGCAGACGACGACGTCGGTGCCCTCGAGCTCCGCCTCGCGGTCCCGGAGCGCGGCGCAGAACTCCGACGTCTCCGACGGGCCCTTGTGCATCTTCCAGTTGCCGGCGATCAGCACGGGCGGATCCTACGGGCGCGCGTGCGCCCGGTCCAGGGGCGACCGACCGGCTGGGTCGTCCGTCGGGGACAGCCCTCTGCCGGCAGGCCGGAGCCAGCGTGCCGCTCCGGAGGCCGCGGCGCACCAATCGTCACGCTTTCGGCACGAACTCCATGACCGAACCTGCCGCGTCCGAGGGACAGTCCCTCGCGAAGCGCGCTGCGGCCGGGTCCGCCTCAGGCCTCCGGTATCGTGGCGACGCCCGGCAGCTCCTTGCCCTCCAGGAGCTCGAGCGCGGCGCCGCCGCCGGTCGAGACCCACGAGACCCGGTCGGCGAGGCCGAGCTCCTGCAGCGCCCGCACGGAGTCGGCGCCGCCGACGACGGTGAGCCCGTCCACGGCGGCAACCGCCTCCGCCACCGCCTGCGTGCCCTCCGCGAAGCGCGGCCACTCGAAGACGCCCATCGGGCCGTTCCAGAAGACCGTCCGCGCCGCCGCGATGCGCTCCGCGAAGAGGCGCCGCGTCTCCGGCCCGATGTCGAGGCCGAGCCAGCCCTCGGGCAGCCGGTCGTACGGCACGACCTGCGTCTCCGCGTCCTCCTCGAAGGCCGACGCTGCCAGGACGTCGACCGGCAGCACCACGTCGAACGGGAGCGGGTTCGACTCGCGGAGTTCCTCGGCCATCTTCCCGCCGACGAGCACCT